>CALKYE010000177.1 GCA_938003765.1 uncultured Planctomycetia bacterium | reverse complement strand
TCGAGTCGATCACGCCTGGAGTGGACGGCGCGCTGCGCATTCTCGGCAAGGAGCCGCACGTGCGCACCGACGAGCGGGGCCGCTACTCGATCGCGCTCCCGCGCACCGCGCAGCACGAGATCAGCGTCTTCGCAGACCTCGAACGCTCCCGCGCTGCGCAGGAGACCGTGCTCGACGACGGCCGCAGCGAGCGCACGCTCGACTTCGAGATCGAGTGAGGCCGGCTACGGGGCCCATGTCCACTCGACCTTGGGAGAGACGTGGCCAGCCGCCTCGCCCGACAGTTCTGCGCACAGGCCGGCCGAGCCGTTCACGCATGACTGGCAAGCGCGCCTCCGCTGCTCGAGTTCAGCTCATCGGCGTCACCTTGCCGGCCGCCACCTCGCGGTCGAGTGAGCCCGACGTCTGCACAACCGCAGGCTGTCGCGATGCGTCGGGCTAGTGACTGAATCGATCCGAGTCAGCGGCGCACACGTGCTCCACGACGTCGCTGCTTCGACATCGCTGGAGTCGCCTCACCCGACTGAACGGCGCGGCGCCGCTGCACGCGCCCGCGCTCACTTGCGCTTGGGCAGCGCATCGAAGCTCGCGAGCCAGCGCTTGGCCTGCTCGACGCCCGGCGCTTCCGTGACCTTGGCGTACTTCTCGAGTTCGCGCGCGAACCTCTGAGCGGGCTTGTCGTCGAGCGCCGGGAACGTCGGCGGGCGTTTGGCCTCGAGTTCGTACCACTGCGCCCAGGCGCGGCACGCCGGGCCCTTCTCGGTGTGAACCGCGATGTACATGTCGAGCTCGTCGCAGCGCGCAGCTTCCCGGCCCTTCGCGAACGCGCGGCGAACCTGCGGCGCGAGGCGCTGATAGGCGGGCGCATCGGCCGCTCCGCCCGCGCGCTCGAGCGCGTCCATCATCTGCGAGCGGCTGGTTTCGATGCACCCCAGCAACGCGGCCGCGTCGTCGCGCACGCGCTGCCCCGCGGCGCCCGCACGCGCGCCGACCTTCTTCTCGATCGCGCGCGTCCGCTCGGTGGCGCGGGTCAAGTCTCCGCGCGAGTACGCCAACACCGCCTCGCTGAGTTCGGGCGCGAGCTCGGCCGGCAACGGCGCGAGTTGCGGGGCGTCGAGCGCCTCGCGCACCGCGGCGAGGTACTCCTCGCGCTTGGACGACGCGTCGCCCTTCCAGAGGATGCCGCCCGCGCGCGAGATCACGTACGCGTGCGTCAGGCTCGGCTGCGACAGCATGTCGAGGTACGGCGTGTCCTCCGCGAAGTAGCTGGCCCAGCCGATGGCGTGCTCGACGCCCAGCTTGCGCGCCTCGGCCACGATCTCGTCCTGGCTCAGCTCGCCCCACGAGCCCGTGAAGGCGATCACGCACAGCTCTCCGGGATTCGCAACGCGCAGCGCGTTCGCGATCGGCACGCCGGTCTTCACGCACGAGTCGCAGTAGTGACCGTAGCTCGTGATCACGACCACCTTGCCTCGCAACGCCATGAGGTCGGGCGCCTTCGACTCCCACTGAGCATCGAGTTGCAGCCAGCCCAGGCCGCCCAGCGGCGGCGCGACCTCGCCGACCTGCGGCGGCTTGCGCTCGACCTTGTCGTCGCCCGCTGCGCGCGAGACCGCGTTCCACGAACCCAACACCACCGCCACAGCGATCAAGACGCGTCCGAGCATGGATCACCTCCGACCGGGAGGGACAGCGCGAGCGTCGGCGCGCCCTTCAACAGCTCGTGCAAGATCTGTCGCCGCGCTAGCGCTCGACGAGCACTTGCACAGGCGCGACGGCGCCGCCGAACGGCAGCGTTACGGTCTGCTCTTCTTCGCGCCAAGCGCCTCCGGGAGAGAACCCCACCACCACCGGCCCGCCGACGTGGCGCACGCGCACCTGCCCGTTCTGCGTCGGGAAGTAGCGCGCGGAGGTCGATTCATCGAGGTGCGCTTCGAGCACTCGTCCGGGTGGCGCGTGCGGACGACCGTCGGGGTCGCGCACGCTCGCCAAGCCATCGACGAGCGCGCCCTGCGCGTCCACGAAGACCAGCGCGTACTCGTGGCCCGCGGCCAGTCGAATCACGCTCGGACCCGCGCTCTCGAGCGACCAGAAGTCGAGCACGTGGCGCTGGTGGTGCGGGTAGTCCTCGCGCAGCGGGTGAACGATCAACGCGATCGAGCGGCGCGGCGAAGACTCGAGATCCGGCGCCTGCACGGTGAACTCGCCGCGCGCGTCGGTGCGCGCGAGCGGCGCGTGCGTGGAAGCGCTGAACAGCAAGCTCGCGACGCCCTGGCTGCGTTCGCCGGGCATGCCGAAGTCGAGTGCGCGGCCGCGCTCCTCCACGGTCGGCGCACTCACGGTGACCAGCGCGCCTGCGAGCGGCTTGCCATCGGACCCGAGCACGCGCCCGCTCAGTTGCGGGCCCAACGCGTCGAGGAACACGTGCACGCAGCCGTCCTCCTGCGCGATCTCGCTCAGCGCGCGGCCCCGCGCGTCGAGCTGGATGGCGGCGGGCAGATGGCCCTGCGCCTCGACGTACAGCATCTGCGCGAGGTTCGGGCACGCTCGCACTTCGCAGCGGCCCTCCGCGTCGACCGCGAACCACGCGAGGGCTCCATCCGTCGGCCAGACGCGCTGTTCGACGCCATCGGCCAGTCCCGCGAGCACGCCGACGCGCGCCGTGGCGAGCGGCTCGATCACGCCTTCGCGCGCGCACCACACGCGAACGCACAGCGGGCGGGTGGCGACGAGGACGTGCTCGAGGAACGGTGCGTCGTCCGGCGCCAGGCGCACCTCGGCGCGCCAGCAGAGGAACTCCGGCGGCGCTTCGCCCGCCAGTTGCCACACGCCGGACTCGAGCACGAACTCGAACTGCCCTTCGGAGTCGGTGCGCGCCTCGCGTGGATTCGCGCCGCCCGAGTGAGCGAACAGACGCAGAGCCAAACCCGCGGCGGGCGAGCCGTCTTCGAAGCGCACTCGGCCGAGCAGCGCGGCGAGCGGCAACTCCGGCGGCGGCGCGCTCTCGCGCTCGAGCGGCTCCTCCACCGTGGGCTCCGCCACTTCGCTCGGGGCTTGCGCAGCGGGCGCCGGAGCTCGCTCGGGCGATGGATCGAGCGGCGGCTGAGAGACCACGTTCGGCGCCTCGGTCGGTTCGGCGTCCGGCGCGCGCATCAGGAACCAAGCTGCGACGAGCGCCGCGACCAGCGCCAGACTCCAAGCAAGTGTGCGCATCGCGATGAGTTGTTGAGCGCGCGGCGGAGCAAGATCAGCTCTGCGCATAGCGCCGCCGCAAGTCGCTCGGCATCCTACTCGCCCGATGTCGCTGCTGTCTGTCGAGAACGTCACCAAGGGCTTCAACGAGCGCGTGCTCTTGCGCGGCGTGTCGCTGAACATCGGCGAGGGCGAGCGCGTCGGCTTGCTCGGCCCGAACGGCTGCGGCAAAACCACGCTGCTGCGCATCCTGGCCGGCGTCGAGCCGTTCGACTCCGGAACGCGCACGCTGCGGCGCGACGTGCGCCTGGGGTACCTGGAGCAGGAACCCGCGCTCGATCTGACGCGCACCGCGCGTGAGATCGTGAGCAGCGGCATGGCCGGCCGAGATCAAGTCCTCGCGCAGCTCGAACGCGCCCACGAAGCGCTCGCGCACGCCAGCGGCGACGAGCTCGAGCGCTTGCTCGCGCGACAGTCGCGTTTGGAGAGCGAACTCGAGCGCCTGGGCGGGCACGATGTCGAACACCGCGTCGAGTCCGTGATTCACGCGCTCGGCCTGGAGAACCCCGATGCTCCGTGCGGGCCGATGTCGGGCGGCGAGCGACGGCGCGTGGCGCTCGCGCGGCTGCTCGTCAGCGCGCCCGACCTCCTGCTGCTCGACGAGCCCACCAACCACCTCGACGCGCTCGTGACCGACTGGCTCGAGGACTGGTTCCTCGAGACGCGCACGCCGCTCCTGATGGTCACGCACGATCGCTACTTCCTCGACCGCGTCGTCGACCGCATCGTCGAGCTCGACCGCGGCGAGCTGTACGAATCGCCCGGCGGCTACGGCGAGTACCTCGAAGCCCGCGCGGCGCGCCTGGAGAGCGAGAAGAGCCGCGAGAGCGCGCGACAACTGCTCGTGCGCCGCGAAACGGTTTGGATGCGCCGCGGGGCGCCGGCGCGGACCACCAAGGCCAAAGCGCGCATCAAGCGCTACGAAGATCTCGTCGACTCGGCGCCGATCGCGCTGGGCGGTGAACTCGAGCTCGAGATCCCCTCCGGTCCGCGCCTGGGTACGCGCGTGATCGAGACGCGGCGGCTGACCAAGCGCTACGGCGAGCGCGTCGTGATCCCGCCGCTCGACCTCGAGATCGGACCGAGCACGCGCCTGGGCGTCGTCGGGCCCAACGGCGCCGGCAAGACCACGCTGCTCAAGATGATCCTGGGCGAGCTCGAGCCCGACGGCGGCACGATCGAACGCGGCGAGACCGTGCGCTTCGCGCGCATCGAGCAGTTGCGCGGCGAACTCGATCCGCAGAGCACGGTGATCGAGGAGATCGCGGGCAAGAGCGACGTCGTCAAGGTCGGCGAGCGCACGGTGCGCGTCGAAGGCTTCCTCGAACGCTTCCTGTTCCCCGGACCGATGAAGTTCGCGCGCATCGCGCAGCTCTCGGGCGGTGAGCGCAACCGCATCCTGCTCGCCAAGCTGTTGTGCGCGGGCGGCAACGTGCTGGTGCTCGACGAGCCCACCAACGACCTCGACCTCACGACGCTGCGCGCGCTCGAAGAGGCGCTGCTCGCGTTCCCGGGCGCTGCGATCGTCGTCAGTCACGACCGCTGGTTCCTCGACCGAGTCGCGACGCACATCCTCTACCTCGACGGGCACGGCGGTGCGCGCCTGCACGTCGGCGATCTCTCGAGCCTGCTCGAGAAGCTGGGCGCCGAACGCGCGAGCGCTGCGAAGGCCGCTGCGCCCGCGCCCAAGCCGTCGCAACCGAACGCTCCGACGTCCGAGCGCGCGAACAAGCCCAAGCGCATCACGCCCTGGCAGCAGAAGGAGCTCGACGAACTGCCCGACAAGATCGCCGCGGCGGAGCGCGAGTTGGGCGAGCTCGACGCGCGCCTCGCCGAGCCTTCGCTGTACACCGGCCCCAAGGCCGAGCTCGAGCGCGTCAAGGCGCGCCGCGCCGAGGTCGAGGCGCAGAACCTCGCGCTCTACGCGCGCTGGGAAGAACTCGAGTCGCTCGGATCGTGAGCGCGGCGGCGCTCAGCGAGCGAGACCGTCCCACACCAGCGCGACGACGCGCTCGGGCCAGTCGGTTCCGATCGGCTCGCCGCTGATGTAGCGCGCGTAGAACGAGCCGATGAGCGCGTTGGTCGCCGCGTCCACGTCGACGTCGCGCCGCAAGCGACGCTGCGCGACGGCCTTCTCGAGCAGGGCGCGCACCTGAAGGCGTCGCGCGGCGACGACGCGCTCGCGGAACAGACGCAGCAGCATCGGGTTCTCGCGCTCCTCCACCAGCAGCGTGCCGATCATCGCCAGCCCGTTGGGCCGCAGCAGCAGTCGACGGAAGCTCGCCATCAAGTTCACGAGGTCCGTGCGCGCGTCGCCCGACGCAGCCGGCCCATCGCCAGCCTGCAAGTGCGCGAGAGCGGCGGTCGCCAGCTCCGCTTTGCTGCTCCAGCGCCGGTAGATGGCCGGTTTGGACACACCGGCTTCCTTTGCAACCGCCTCGAGAGAGGCCCCGGCGTAGCCTTCGCGCGCGAGCAGCCGCAGCGTCGCCTCGAGCAGACGCTCGTCGAAGCGCGGGTCGCGCGGCCGACCGGGACGGCTGCTCGGAGTGGCTCGCGGGCTCCGTCGTCGCTTGACCGTCGCTTTCATTTCGTGCCTAATCAGTAACGTATTGTCCCACGACCGTCCACGGGAGTCCGCCATGAAGATCGCCATCCTGGGCGCCGGCAACGTCGGCGCCGCCCTCGCCACCGCCTGGCTTCGCGCCGGCCACAAGGTCGTGTTCGGCGTCCGCGACCCGTCCTCGACCAAGAGCGCCAGCGCCGCGCAGCGACTGGGCGCGCGCGTCGCTGCGGTCCCCACAGCTGCGGGCGAGTGCGACGTCGTGGTGCTGGCCACGCCGTGGGACGGAGCGCGCGCCGCGCTCGAGAGCTGCGGATCGCTCGCGGGCAAGACCGTGATCGACTGCACGAACCCGCTCAAGAGCGACTTGTCCGGCCTGGCCGTCGGCACGGACGACTCCGGCGGCGAGCGCGTCGCCGGATGGGCCAAGGGCGCCAGCGTGTTCAAGTGCTTCAACCAGACCGGCGCGGAGAACATGGCCGACGCCGCGCGCTACGCGGTGCGTCCGGTGATGTTCGTCGCGGGCGACGACGCCGCGCGCAAGCCCGCCGTGCTCCAACTCGCGCGCGACGCGGGCTTCGACAGCGTGGACGCCGGCCCGCTGAGCGCCGCGCGCGTGCTCGAGCCGCTGGCGATGCTGTGGGTGCACCTGGCGTACCGCTGCAACATGGGCCGCGACTTCGCCTTCGCGCTGGTGAAGCCGCGCTGAGCGGCGTGCGCGGCGGCGACGAGTCAGTTGAGCGGTGAGCGCGCCCCAAGCGCGTCGCGCCCGAGCTCCCGACCGCTCGCCGGATCGATCTGGCCGAACTCCAGAACTCCGGTCGGGCACATCTGCACGCAGGCCGAGCAGCGCACGCACTCGGGGTCCTCCATCGCGAGCCCCTTGTTCGCGAACGCCATCACGTCGATCCCCTGGTGGCACACGCTCGTGCACACGTTGCACGAGATGCACTTGCGCTTGTCGGCGAAGATGCGGAAGCGCGAGAAGCGCGCGTAGACGTGCATCAGCGCGGCGAGCGGGCAAGCGAAGCGACACCACACGCGACCGCTGAACCAGAAGTAGAAGCCCACGCCGACGATCCCCGCCAGTCCGATGTCGACGACGTGGTAGTAGCTGCTCGTCAGCGCTCCGGCGAGCGACGCGAACACTCCCGCGAGCGCTCCGTCGGGCGCGCTCCACGCCACGGCGCGCAGCGCGAAGATCACCAGGCACAGCGCGAGCGCAACCTGACCGACCATGTTCAGCCGGTTCCAGCGCGGCCCGTGCGGCATCTTCGAGCGGTGCGCGTCGCCCAACGTCTCCGCGAGCGCGCCGCACGAGCAGATCCAGCCGCAGTACGCGCCCTTGCCCCAGCGCCACACGATCAGCGGGATCACGACGAAGGTCTGAACCAGACTGATGACCAGCCAGGTCCAGAGCGGCTCGCTCGTGAACACGTTCCAGATGAACAGCGGCCAGGCGAGCACGAGCCCGAACGCGCGCCAGTACTCGCGGCCGTGGCCGTAGTCGGCGAGCGGGAACAGCGCGTCGGCGAGCGAACGTCCGGCGCCGTCGTCGAACCAGCCGTTGTGTCCGGCGAGCGGCAGCAGCACGTACGGCAGCAGGAACAGCGGCACGACCTGGATCGCCATCAAGGTCCAGGTCTGGAGCCGGACGTACGGCGTCGGACGCTTGCGCATGCGCGCGAAGCCGAACAACACGACGCACACGCAGTACGCGAGCGAGTAGTAGAACCCCGGCTCGTTGAGCGTGAGGGCGAGCGTCCCGAGCAGGCTCGAGGGATCACTCGCGGAGGCGGCGACGCGCTCCAGTTCAGTTCCGACGGAGTACGGGAACCAGCCGCGGGCCTCGAACGCCGCTTTGAACTTGTCGGCCTTCCACAAGTAGAGGAACACGCAGAAGGCGAGGAAGGCCGCGAACGACAGCCGTGTCGAGCTGCGCCACTCGCCGCGGATCGGCACGCCGCTGCGACGGAAGAATTCGAGCGGTGGCTCGCGGCCGATCATCGGGAACACGGCCTGCGCGGACGCGCGTTGAACGCCGCCCGCGCCATCGGCGAGTTCGACCTCGCGCGCGTCGATGCGGCGCACGGTGGAGTTCAGCAGCACGCGCACGCCGGTCTCGCGCGCGAGCGCGTCGACGTTCTCGTGCTTGGCGCGTGCGAACTCGGCGCCGCGGTACGAGAGCGTCACTCGCGCGCCGGCGCGGGCCAGCGCGACCGCCGCCTCCAGCGCGCTGTCGCCGCCGCCGACGACGAGCACGTCCTGTCCCGCGAACTCCGCGGGGTCGTGCAAGCGATTGAAGACGTGGCCCGCGTCCTCGCCCGGCGCTCCGAGTTTGCGGAAGTCGCCGGAGCGCCCGATCGCGACGACCACACGTCGCGCGCGCAGTCGCTCGCCGCCCTCCAGCACGACCTCGAGCTGTCCCCCGGTTCGCTCGACGCGTTCTGCACGGCCGCGGCGGACTTCGATCTCGCGCGTCTGCTCGCGCAGCTCGGCGACCAGTTCCTCCTTCACGTCCGCCGACAGACGCAGCTCGCCCGTCGGCTGCATCGCGGTCGGGTACAGGAAGATCGGCTTGCGCGCGGGGAAGTTGACGATCGTCGAGAACGGCTCGCTCGCCTCGACGACGGCGAAGCTGAGCCCCGACTTGCGCGCCTCGAGCGCAGCCGCCATTCCCGCGACGCTCGCGCCGAGGATCACGACGTCGAGCACGCTGCCGTCGCGCGCGGCGGCGAACTCGGGATCGGCGGCGAAGCTGCGCACGATGCGCGCGCCGCCGTCGGCCGCGAACTTGAGCAGCGGAACGCCGCTCAGATCGCCCGCGACGTACAGGCCGGGCACGGCCGTCGAACCGTCGGGCTCGATCTGCGGGAGCGGTTCGACGGTTCCCGCGGGCCAGCGGGTGTGCAACCAGTTCGCGTATCGAGCGAGGAGCGACGGCACGGCGGGCGGAGGCTAGCAGATGCGAGCTCGCCCTCGCCGCCGCTCGAGTTGCTCGAACACCCCCGCGCACGAAGCGGGACAACGCGAGCAAAAAAAATGCGCCCGCCGCAGCGCCGCACGAATGCGGACTGCGGCGGGCGCGGCTCAATCCCCCATCACGGGACCACGGTCAACTCGACCGCGTCCGAGAGGTTCGTCGTCTTGGGCGACGGCGGGTCGCGATACCAACCCTGCGCGTAGACCTTGTCGCCGGCGCTGAACGGATTCCCGAGCGAGCCGGGGTTGGCGAGTTGGAAGGCGTTCCAGTCGAGGCTGAACCCGCCGTCGCAGGCGCCAGCGGTTCCGCCCGAGTTCTGCGCGGGCGTGCGCTGCGTCGGCGACTTGACGCACAGGAAGCTCGAGCTCGCGCCCCAGGGCGCCGGCGAGAAGCCGCTGTTGTTCACGCCGTAGAAGAGCAGTCCGAGCTTCTGCCCCTCGACGTTCGCCACCGAGATGCTGCACGGGTTGGCGAAGGTCACGCTGGGCTGGGCCGAGGCGCTGATCGCCGGGATGCAGCCGTTGGTCGACGTGCCCGCGGTGCAGTACGCCGTCGGCGAACCGCCGCCCAGGTTGAGCTGCCCGAAGAACTGGCAGCCCGTCGAGGTGTAGATCTGCGTGACGGCGAGCGTGTTGCGATCGAGGATCCGCACACCGGCGCTGTCCGAGAACAAGAGGTTGCCGTTGCCCAGCTCGCACACGCCGCGCAGGGCGGAGGTGTGCGCGTAGAAGTTGAGCTGCGCGCCCGTCGAGTCGTACTCGTAGATTCCGATCGGCGAGCCGAAGCCCGCGATCAACACCGTGTTGGCGGCCGTGACCCACATCTGCTCGGGCAGATCGATGCCCGACGTTCCGTTGGAGCTGTGGAAGACGGGCGCGAGCGGGGCGCCGCTGTAGTCGTAACGTCCGACGCTGTTCGTGCTCGTGAAGTGGCACACGAGCAGCTCGCCGTTGTAGCCCACGACGTCGAACGGGCTCGAGCCCGAGTCGGCGACCGAGAACGCGCCAGTGCGGGTCCCGTTCGTGTCGAAGGTGACGACCGTGTCGACCGTCGCGCCGTTGCCCGCGCCGTCGTTGGAGACGTAGATCGTCCCGTTGACGAACTCGCCGCCGCGGCAGTTGTCGAGCGTGCCAGCGGCGCCGTTGGTGGTTCCGATCCAGTTCCCGTCGAGGTCGAAGCGGAAGATCGAGTCCGCGCTCTGATCGATGACCCAGATCTGGTTGTTGACCTGGAACACGTCCTTGGGAAGGTTGAGGTCGTACGTCAACGCGTTGGCCGCATCGAGGATGAAGTCGGCGTCCACGACAGCGCCGGTCTGAGCGTCGAACTTGACGATCTTGTCCGACGTCGAGTCGGGCATGAGGATGAATTGCTGCGCAAACGCGGGGGCGCTGAGAGCCAGCAGCGCCGCAAGAGATGACGAGGTGCGGGTCATGGCAGTGAGTAGAGAGCTCGCGATCGAGCTGGGTGCATGAGGGGGGGCCAAGTCCCCGCAGCCGTCGGCCGAGGGAGTGGCGTTAGGGCAAGCGCGCGAACAGGTCCGGCGTTCCAGGAAATCGCGGCCAGCCGTCGGACGGCTCAGGCGCGCGCGCGGCGCAGGTGCAGCGAGAGCCGGGTCAGCGCCTGGAACAGCCGCTTGCGCGACTGCGCCTCGCTGCAGCCCAGCCGCTCCGCCACGGTGGCGTGGGTGGCGTGCTCGAGGTGCACCCAGCGCACGATGTCCTGATCGGAAACGCTGAGCCGCTCCAACGCGCGCGAGAGCGACGCGAGCTCCTCGTGCAGCGCCGCGTCCGCGCTCGGCGATCCGACGCTCTCGGCGAGGCGCGCGAGCTCCTCGCGACTCCACGACAACCGTTCGCGCCCGGGCGCCTCTTCGGCGCGCTTGCCGGCGCGGTAGAAGCGCCGCCGGTCCATGAGCTTGTGCAGCGCGACCTGGAACAGCCACTGCCGGAACGCGGCCGCGCCCTGGTAGCGGTACGCGCCGCGCGCCTCGAGCACTTCGCGACACACCGACTGGACGAGGTCGGCGCACGATTCGCGCTCCCACAGGGCGGCGTCCATGTTGCGACGCACGTACGTGCGCAGGGAGGGCAAGTGCTCCTCCAACAGGTGCTCGAGCCGGGGCTCGGGAAGCTCGCTGCGTCGCATGTGGGCTGCGGAGCGGGAGCACGAGACCGGCCCGACGATCTGGCCGCGGCGACGCCCCCCGCGTCGGCGCCCCAAGAATACGACATGCTCCGAAAACGAGCGTGGAACACAGGAGTTTGACCCCGGGCCCCGGCGGTCCCCGCGCGGCGCGGGTACGGTTGAGGCTGGATGGAAAGCGCTTCGCCGCTCACGGAACCCGGCGGGGAGGACCCGCCCGACGACCTCGAGGACGAGCTCCTCGAGTGCCTGGAGGCCCTGGCGAGCGGTGACGCGGGCGCGGTCGAGCGCCTGTGCGCCGCACGCCCGGACCGCGCGGCTGAGGTGCGCGACCGCATCGGCCTGCTGGCGCAGATGAATCTCGTGCCGAGCGTCAGCGCGGCGCGCGAGTTCCCCGAGCGGCTGGCCGAGTTCCGCCTGCTGCGCCGACTGGGCAGCGGCGGCATGGGCGTGGTCTACGAGGCGGAGCAGGAGCCCCTGGGCCGCACGGTCGCGCTCAAGCTCATCCGCCCCGAGCAGCTCTACTTCCCGCGCGCGCGCGAACGCTTCCGGCGCGAGACCGAAGCAGTGGCGCGGCTGGCGCACCCGAGCATCGTCTCGATCTACACGGTCGGCGAGTCCGGGGGCGTCCCCTACTTCGCGATGGAGCTGGTGGAGGGCGCGACGCTGGCCGACGTGCTCCACGCGCTCGAGCGACGCGCGCCCGAGCACCTCTCGGCCGCGGACCTGCGCGCGGCGGTCGAAGCCTGCGGCGCCGTGATCGACGAAGACTCCCAACCGAGCGCGGAGCTGTTCCACGGCGGATGGGTCGAGGCCTGCGTGCGCATCATCGCGGCGATGTGCGACGCGCTCGCGCACGCGCACTCGCGCGGAGTGCTGCACCGCGACATCAAGCCCTCCAACATCGCCGTCACGCCGCAGGGTCGCGTGGTGCTGCTGGACTTCGGCCTGGCGAGTTCGCAGGACGAGCTGCGCATGACTGCGGCGGGCTCGGCGCTCGGTTCGGTGCTCTACATGGCGCCCGAGCAAGTCGGCGGACGCACCGCGGAGATCGACGCGCGCACCGACGTGTACGCGCTCGGAGTCACGCTCTACGAGTTGCTCACGCTGCGGCCGCCGTTCGCCGGCAACGATGCGCAGTCTGCGCGCAACGCGATCCTCGAAGGCCGTCCCACGCCGCTGCGACTGCTCAACCGGCGAGTGCAGCGCGAACTCGAGGTCGTGTGCCACAAGGCGCTCGCGCGCGAGGCCGCCCAGCGCTACGCCTCGATGACGGAATTCGGCGCCGACCTGCGCGCCGTGCTCGCGGGCGAACCCATCCGCGCGCGGCCGCCGAGCGGAGCGCAGCGCGCCTGGCGTTGGGCGAAGCGCCGGCCGGCGCTCGTGGGCGCGCTCGCGAGCGCGGGACTGCTGGCGGTCGTGCTCCCCAACGCGCTGTACTGGCAGCAACGCGCGCACAGCCTGGAGCTCGAGCGCTCGCTCGCCGCCGAGGTCGAGGCCCGACGCGCGGCCAGCGTCGCGCGCAGCGACGAAGCGGAGCAGCGCCGCGTGGCCGAGCTCGAAGCCCGTGCGTCGGAGCAGGTCGCGACGTTCCTGGTCGAGCTGTTCGGCGCCTCCGACCCCAATCGTTCGAGCGGCGCGGAGATGAGCGCGCGCGAACTGCTCGCCCGCGGACGCGAGCGCGTCGAGCGCGCATTGCTCGATCAGCCGGAGCTGGCCGCGCGCTTGCTCGAGCGCATCGGCGAGTCGTACAGCAACCTCAACCTCTACAACGAAGCGCTGGCGGCGCTCGAACGCGCAGTGGAGCTGCGCACGGAGTCGTCGGGCGAAGAGTCGCGCGAGACGGCCTTCGCCAAGATCGCCCTGGGCAAGGCGCAACGCCTGGCCGGCGCGCCAGCGGCGCTGACCAACCTGCGCGAAGGACTGCGGACGCTCGAGGCCGCCGATGGGCTCGCGAGCAAGCTGGGAGTCAACGCGCTGCTCGAACTCGCGGTCGCGCTGGGCGAACGCGGCGGCGCGCAGGAAGCGCTCGAGCTGCTCGAGCGCGCGCGCGGAATCGCCGACGGCCTCGCCGGCGACTCGCGTCGAACGCGCGCCAACGTGCTCGCGGCGCTGGGCGTGACGCACATGCGACTGATGGAGTTCGCGGAGGCCGAGCGCTGCGCGCGCGAGTCGCTCGCGCTCGACGAGCAGCTCCACCCCGGGCCGCACCCCTCGCGACTGGGCGACCTGAACACGCTGGCCTCGTCGCTCGTCAGTCAGGACAAGCTGCCCGAGGCGCAGGAGCTCTACGCGCGCCTGCTGACGGAAGCGCGCGCGCTGTACGGCGAGCAGAGCGTGGCGACGGTGCTGTTCGAGCTCAATCAGGCCGTGCTGTGGGAGCGTCAGGGCGAGCTCGCGCGCGCGGAGGACATCTATCGCCGCGCGCTCGCGACGTTCGTGGAGCGCCTCGGCCTGACCCACCCCCACACGGGCCAGGCGCTGTCGAACCTGGGCGTCGTGCTGAGCCGGCAAGGCCGACATCTCGAAACGCTGGAGCTCTACCAGCAGGCGCACGAGAGCATCGCCGATCGCTTCGGAGCGCAGCACCCCATGGCGCGCTTCTGCCGCTCGCGCGCCGGCGCCGCGCTGCACGCGCTGGCGCGCTTCGATGAAGCGCTGGCCGAGCTGCGTTCAGCTCTCGAGGGCATGGCGCCGAGCGACGCGCCGCAGTACGGATCGCTCGAGCTCACGCTCGCGCTGATGCTGCGGCGAGACACGCGCTCGCACGACGAAGCGCGCGCGCTGGCGCAACGCTGGAGCGACGCGCGCGACGTCGAGGTCGCCGTCGAGGCGCGCTACGTGCTCGCTTGCATCGAGCTCGACGCACAGCGGCTCGAAGCCGCCGCGGCGCATGTCGAACGCGCGCTGGAGCTGGGACGCGACCGCGAGCCGCAGACCTGGACCTGGCCGGCGCTGCGCGTGCTGCGCGGGCGGATCGCTCTCGCTCAGGGTCGCGCGCGCGAAGCTTGGGACGACATCGAGCCGGGCTTGCGCGACCTGCGCGCGACGCTCGGCGCAGCGCACGTCGAAGTGCTCGACAGCTTGGCCTGGGCCCAGCACGCCGCGGGCGAGGACCGCGAACGGCTCGCGCGACTTCAACGCAGCGTGGAGTGAGCGCGCCCGCCTGAAACGAACAGCGCCCCGGCTCGCGACACAGCGCGAACCGGGGCGCAAAGCGAAGCGGGCGAGCGGTTCAGCGCTTGCGCAGCGCGTAGAACATGTCGTCGCCGAAGGTGCTGTCGTCAGACGTGACGCGCACGAAGTACGTGCCTTCCGCCGGAGCGACGAACGACACCGAGACGAGCGGAATCGCGTCGATCACCGACTCGGTGGAGAGGTGCGACTGCGAATCGGAGAACGAGGTGGCCAGCACCGTGATTCCGTCGGTGTCGACGATCTCGAGCTTCGGCGCGAGCTGCGAGCCCCACGTCGAGAAGTTCCAGAAGCCGTTCGAGTAGGCGTAGTCTTCGCTGTCCCCCACGGCCGAGATCGTCACGAGCCGGTTGGCGCCCGCGCTGAACGAGAACCAGTCTTCGTCGCCATTGGTCGTGATCACGCCGGCGGCGTAGCCCGAGTTGTTGAACGTGTTGGCGCCAGCGTCAGCGTCGTTCGGTTCGGCCTCGAAGCTGTTGCTGCGGTACAGCGACGCTTCGACGGCGTAGTCGGCGTTGGTGGCCGCGCCGGTCGAGCAGTAGACGTAGTAGGTCCCGTCCGCGGGGACGAGGAACGTCGCGACTTGCTTGTCGTTGATGGTGTACTCGGCGGTCGTCACGCCGTCCGGTCCGAGGATGTTCAGCGCCACGTCCTCCGCCGAGTCCTGACGCGTCTCCGAATCGAAGAGTCGGACGAACAGCACGTCGCCGGCCAGCGCGTCGATGGCGTAGTAGTCGTCGTCGCCGGTGATCGTGTCCGCGTCGATGAGGTCGCCCGCGGCGAAGGGCTGCGCCGAGCCGGTGGCGTTGTTGCCTTCGGCTTCGGGCGTGGCCGAGCCGCGCAGCGTGCGCGTGTAGCGCAGGAAGTACGGCGCGTCGCCGGCGCCGCAGCACTCGGTCACGTTGACGAAGTAGGTGCCGGGCGTCGAGATCCAGTACTGGATCGACGAGTCGTAGAAGTACGTGTCGTCGTTGTTCACCAGCACGCTCGTGCCGTCGGTGTCGTACAGCTCGAGCTCGGGGTCGTAGTACTCCGAGTCGGATGCGGCGATGCCGTTGCGGTGCGCGACGAGTTCGAAGTTGACGAAGGTCGGCTCGGCGATCGTGAACGAGAAGTAGTCGTACTCTTCGTCGACGTGGAAGCCGTAGAGCACGCCGGGCGTGATCGGCTCGGCGGTTCCGAAGGTGTCGTTGCTGCCCGGAGCAGCGAGGGTCTCGTCCTCGTACTGGAGGCCGCTGATGTTGTTGCGCTTGACCACCAGCGCGTACTCGCCGCCGTTCTCCAGCGGGTCGGCGCCGCTGACGCGGATGTAGTACGTGCCGCTCGCAGGCGCGCGGAACATCGGAATGTCGAGGTCCTGGTCGCCCCAGCCCCACTCCCAGTTGTTGCCTTCGGTGGGCAGCGGCGCGGGCGCGCCCGCGGGATAGTGGCCGAGCAGTTCGGTCGTCCCGTCGGTGTCGAAGATCTTGAGTTGCGGAGTGTTCGCCGCGCCGTCCCACGAGGCGTGGTCCAGGCGCGCGCCGAACAGCTCGACCTGGATGATTTCGCCAGCGGAGAGCGAGACCGACCACCAGTCTTCGTCGCCAGCGGTGCTGGCGTCGCCCGCCGCCGGGCGAGCGAAGGTGATCGAGCCGGCCATCGTGGCGTCGTCATTGGGCTCGACCTCGGCCACGACGGTGAGCGGCGTCGAGGACCCGTCGCTGTCGCTGCAGGCGGTGAGGCCGACGGCCAGGAGGAGCGCGAACGGGAGAGCTGCGGTCTGAGTGAGTCGCGAAGTCTGGGGCATGTTCTTGATCGCTCCGCAACGAGGTCGAGCGGAGGCTGCTTAGGGGGGGAAGGCGCGCGACGCCGACGGGCGACCATTCGCCCGAGCGCGCGGCGGTGGGAAGTCGAGTCCGCTGAATCGACCGGCCGGCTCAGCGGCTGATGAACAGCTCGGGCGCGCGTCCCCCGCTCGGGATCGGCCCGACGCTCGCGCTGGCGGGGCCGCTCTCGGCGCGCACCCAGTACTCGCCGCGCTCGAGCCCGCGGAACTCGTAGCGTCCGTTCGCATCCGCGCGCGTTCGCGCGAGGGGCGCGCCGTCCGGCGCCTGACGGCGGAGCTCGACCACGCAGCCCTTCAGCTCGCTCGCCTCGTCCGCGGCCCGAATCCAGCCGACGAGGTCCTCGAACGGCGGACCCTGTCGCAACTCGAGCGGCTCGCCCGAGCGCACGTGGTCCCAGGCGGGCGGAACCTGTGCTTCCGACATGCCGCGCGCGCGCACGACGATGGGCGCGTCGCCCGGATCGTGGCGCAGCGCGAGCTCGAACGTTCCGTCGGCGTTGCAGCGCACGCCGTCGCGTCCCCACACGACGCTGGTCTGTTGGTCGGCGGGCGCGCCCGCGTGGGTCAGGACCAGCCCGCGCAGGCGACCGAACTCGGCGCCCAGCGGCTCGAGCTCGAGTTCGACGAAGCGCTCGGGCGCCGCCGCGAACTCGAAACTGCGCGCGACGCAGCCCGACTGACTGACGCGCACCGACAGCGGAGCTCCGCGCGGCACTCCCGCGAGCTCGAAGCGCCCGTCCGCATCCGTGCTTCCGCTCGCGCCCGCCCACACGGGCCCGGCGGCGTCGGGTCGGTCGAGCACGACGGCGACACGCGCCTTGGGCGCGGCGACGCCGGCGCAGCTCACGCGTCCGAAGAACGCGGTCTCGCGCGCGACGACGAGTGTTCGAGCGCTCGCCTCCGCTGGAGCATCGACGCGCGCGCCTTGCACGCAGATCCAGCCCGGGTGTTCGATCCACAGCGCGCCTCCGGACGGCTCGGAGGGCCACGCGAAGCGCCCGTCGGCGCCGCACGGTCCGAGTTCGACGCGCTCGTCGCCGCTGCGGCGCACGAGCGAGAGCGAGGCGACGCTGGCGCCGCCGAGGTCGACCACGGCGCCGGAAACGCGGAGCTCTGTCCCCGACGAGAGCGCGCTGCGCTCGACGTCGAGCGGCGCGCGCGAGAGCTCCTCGACTTGCTCGAGGCCAGCGCGCGTCGGCGCCACGTGAAGCGGCGCTCGAGTCGCAGCCCCGCTCGCCTGCGGGTCGTCGAGCGCCAGCAGCACGCCGGCGCACAGGAACGCGAGGCCCGCGCAGGTCGGCGCGAGCAGGGAAACGGTTCTGGAGCCCATCGAGCGTGGCTGGAGCGCCTCGTCGCGATCGACGCCGAGCCGAGAGTCGCTTGAGCGGCGCCGGCGGCTCAGTCCCGCTTGCGGCCCGCGCGCAGGTGCGCCGAGAGCCGCGCCAGCGCCAGGAACAGGCGTCCGCGCGACTGCGGCACGCTGCAGCCCAGGCGCTCGGCCACATCCGCGTGGGTGAGACCGTCGAGGTGGATCATGCGGATGATCGCCCGGTCGTGGTCAGCGAGCTGCTCCAGCGCCGAGGCCAGCACGCTCAGCTCCTCGCGCAGGCTCGCCTCGCTGCTGGGCGACGCGCCGAGAGTGCGCGCGAGCCGCGCCAGTTGGTCGAGCTCGAAGTGGCTCGACACCGCCAGCGCGCGCTCGACGCCCTCGCGCTTGCGAGCGCGGTAGAAACGCCGCCGGTCGATCAGCTTGCGCAGCGCCATCTGGAGCAGCCACTGCCGGAACGCCGCGTCGCCGCGGTACTCGTACTGGTCCTTCGAGAGCAACGCCTCGCGGCAGATCGACTGCACGAGGTCGGCGCTCGACTCGCGGCGCGCCAGCGCAGCGTCCATGTTCTTGCGCACGTACGCCTGCAACTCCCCCAGATGACGCTCGAGGAGCGCCTCCAGCGAGGCCGCGTGTGCGTGATCACCGGACATGGGTGGCGCGCGTCGGAGCGGAATTGGGCGATGATCATCAACGCCGACCGCGGACCTGCGCTGAACCCAAGGATAGCCCCCCGCTCGAACTCCGAGCGGCTCGGGCGATCCTGCCTGTGTCCGACGCCTCCCCCATGCCCACCCACGATCCCACCCTCGAGGTCGAAGCCCTGCTGGTCGAGCTGCTCGAGCGGCTGTCCCAAGGCGAAGGCGGCGCGCTCGAGGAGCTGTGCCGCGCGCACCCCGCGCTGGAGAGCGAACTGCGCGAGCGGGTCGACGCGCTCCGCGAGATGAACCTGCTGCCGACGGACTCGGGCGCGAACGCGTTCCCCGAGCGCTTGGGCGACTTCCGACTGCTGCGCCGGCTGGGCGGCGGCGGCATGGGCGTGGTGTACGAGGCCTTCGACGAGTCCACCTCGCGCACGGTCGCGCTCAAGCTCATCCGGCCCGAGCACCTGTACTTCCCGCGCGCGAAGGAGCGCTTCCGCCGCGAGACGCAGGCGGTCTCACGCCTCTCTCATCCCGGCATCGTCGCGCTGCACGCCGTCGGCGAATCGAACGGCACGCCGTACCTGGCGATGGAGCTGGTCGACGGAGTGACGGCGCAGCAGGCGCTCGAGCAGTTCCACGGGGTCACCCCGGAGGGCCTGAGCGGTCGCGACTTGCGCGCCGCGGCGATGGCGCACGCGCGCTCGAGCGTCGAGAGCGCTGACGCAGAGGTCCCCGAGCTCTTCGCGGGCAGTTGGGTCGACGCCTGCGTGCGAGTCGCGGCGCAAGTGGCGCAGGCGCTCGCGCACGCCCACGAGAACGGCATCCTGCACCGCGACATCAAGCCCTCGAACATCGCCATCACGCCGCAGGGTCGCGTGGTGCTGCTCGACTTCGGCCTGGCGGGCCTGGAGAGCGAGGGCCGCATGACGATCACCGGCGCGACGCTCGGCTCGGTGCTGTACATGGCGCCCGAGCAGGTCGCCGGACGATCGGATCAGATCGACGCGCGCACCGACGTGTACGCGCTCGGCGCGACGCTGTACGAGCTGCTCGCGCTGCAGCCGCCGTACTCGGGCGCCGACGCCGAGCAAACGCGCGCCGCGATCCTGGAAGGCGCGCCGAGTTCCATCCGCGCGCGCAACCGCGAGGTCTCGCGCGAGCTCGAGCTGGTGTGCTTCAAGGCCATCGAGCGCGAGCGCGCGCGGCGCTACGCGTCGACGGCGGAGTTCGCCCGCGACCTCGACGCCGTGCTGCGCGGCCGCGCCGTGTCCGCGCGACCGCCGGGCTTGGGCTACCGCGCATGGCGCTGGGTCAAGCGCCATCCGACGCGCAGCATCGCCGCCGCGGCCATCGCGGCCGTCGCGCTGGTCGGACCGGCGGGTCTGTACGTGGGCGAGCTGCGCCAGAAGCAAGCGTTGGCGCGCGCGCTCGCGGCGGAGTCAGCCGCTCTCGAACTCGCCCGCAGCGAGGGCGCGCGCGCCGACGAGCGCGCGAGCGAAGCCGAAGCCACCGCCGGGTTCCTCACCAACCTGTTCGGCGCGGCCGATCCGTACTTCAGCGGCCGACGCGACGTGCGCGCGGCGGAAGTGCTCTCAGCCGGCCTGGCGCGCATCGACGTCGAGCTCGCCGGCCAACCGCGACTTCAGGCGCGTCTGCTCGAACGCATCGGGGAATCGTTCACGAACCTCGAGCGCTACGACGAAGCCCTGCCGCCGCTCGAGCGCGCGCTGCGCATGCGCCTGGAGCTCGACGGACCCGAAGCGCTCGACACTGCGGTCACGCGCGTGCTGCTGGGCTCCGCCCTGCGACTGTCGAATCGCCCCGGCTACGTGGACCACCTGCGCAAGGCGCTGGCGGTGTTGGAACGCGAAGCCGTGGCGCCGCTGGTGACCGCGCGCTGCGAAGCGCTGCTGGTGCTCAGCCTGATCGACAAGCGCGAGCTCGCCGAGGCGTCGCAACGCGTGGACGCGCTCGCGGCGCGCGTCGCTGAGCACGAGGAGCTCCCGCGGGTTCAACGTTGGAACCTGCTCACGATGCTCGCCAGCGCGCAGTCGCGGCTCGGACGCTATCCGCAGGCCGAGGCCACGGCGCGTGCGGCGCTCGCGATCGACGAGACCGCCGACGCGCAAGTGCAGGAGCATCCGTTCCGCGCCGCCGCGCTCGACACGCTCGGGATGGCGCTGCGCTTCCAGGGTCGCACCGAAGAAGCGCTGGCCGTGCTCGGCGAGCTCGCGCCGATGGCCGAGCGGCTCTACGGACGGAACAACCCGATCTCGGCCGAGCACCGCATCAACTACGCGCGCGCGCTGCACGACGTCGGTCGCGTCGAAGACGCCGCGCAACTGTGCCGCGCGGTCATGGCGGATCTCGCCGGTCGGGTTCCGGCCAACAACAAGGCCGCGCTCGGCGCGGTGCGAGCGCTGGCGTTCGCGCTGCAGAGCCTGGGGCGCTTCGAAGAGGCGGCGAACGAGCTCGAGAGCGCGCGCGAGGCGATGCTGGCCGCCGGCGGCGAGCAGGATCCGGCCGCCGCCCTGACCTCGGTCAGCCTGGCCGAGACGCATCTGGGCCTGGGTGAGTTCGAGCGAGCGGCCGATGCGGCGCGCGAGGCGTTCGAACGCCTGCCCGCCGCCCATGGGCCTTCCACGCTCGGACTCGCAGCCTTCGCCACGTGGCGCGCCGGGCGCGACGCGTCCGAAGCGCAGGCCACCGCGGAGCGCGCGCTCGAGTCCGCGCCCGAGGACGTCGCCATCGAAGCACGGCTGACCTTGGCGCTCTGCGCGCTCGCGCGCGGCGATCGTGAGCGCGCGCGGGCCGAGCTCGAGAAGCTCGCGAGCCTGGCGACGCCGCCGGAGAACCTGCGCTGGACCTACGGGCTGGCGCTGGTGGAACTGGGGCTGCTCGACCTCGAAGACGCCCGCGAGGGCGCATGCGATCGCATCGGACGCGGCGCGAGCCTCGTCAGCCGGTCGCTCCACCGCTCGCACGTCGAGCGGGCGAGGTTGAGGGAGCGACTGCTTCCGTTGGCCTCGCAGTGCGCCGAGTTCGCGCGTCGGATCGAGCAACTCTGATCGACGCCGGGGCCCCGCCCCCACAACGCGCGCTAGTTCCGGTCTGCGCCGCGTTTACAATCGGTGACGGTACGACCTTGGGTCCAAAGCTCCCCGCGCGGAGCGCACACCGTCCCCCCACCGATGGGCCTCCAACAGATCAGCGAAGGCGCCGACAAGTCCGAGATGCGGCGTTTCGTGAAGTCGCTCCTAGCCGACGTTCACGCGCTCGAGCTCATGCTCGCGCAAGGCAAGATCGAGTCCGACACCCGCCGCATCGGCGCCGAGCAGGAGATGTTCCTGGTCGACCGCGCCATGCAGCCCGCCAAGCTCGCGCAGGTGATGCTCCAGCGCCTGACGGGCGAGAACTTCACCACCGAGCTGGGCCTGTTCAACCTCGAGGCGAACCTGAGCCCGCAGGTGCTCGGCGGCGACTGCTTCACGCGCATGGAGCGCGAGCTGCGGCGCATGCTCGAGC
>CALKYE010000176.1 GCA_938003765.1 uncultured Planctomycetia bacterium | reverse complement strand
TCAGCGCTCGAGGCGCTCGACCCGCTGGCGGCGCGGGTCGACGGTGCGGCGCGCGAGGTCGCCGGTCGACTCGATCGTGAGGCGCTGGCGGCGGCCTTCGCCTTCGACCTTCACGATCTGGCCGAGGTGGCGGCCGTCGACGCGCACCCAGTCGCCGCGACGCCAGCCGAGTTCTTCGCGCGGGCCGGCCTGATCCGCTGCGCGCGCGGAGAGTCGACTCGAACGCCACTCGGCGCCGTCCGAGCACACATCGCAGGCGCCGCACGGCGTCGGCGGATCGTCGAGTCCGAAGTGACGCGCGATCAGCACTCGTCGGCACTCCTCCGCCATTCCAGCGAAGCGCGCCATCGCCAGCAGACCTTCGAGGTCCGCGCGGCGCTTCTCGGGGCTGCCCACGGAGTCGGGCAGCTCAGCAGGCTCGAGTTCGCGCACGACGCGCAAATCGTGCGACTCGAACGAGCCCTCGGTCACGCCGAGCACCTCGAGCCACTTGAGGCAGATCGACACGCGGTTGTCCGCGCGATTCTTGATGAGCAACTCGTCGCGCAGATCGGAGAGCTCCTTGGTCTGCACGCGCTCGCCCCAGCCGCGCAGCGTCTCGTAGACGTGCATCAGGTACTCGCGCGAGGGGTTGGCCCACTCGACGAAGTTCTGCTGGATGGCGAGGTCCTCCTCGAAGTACAGCACTTCGCACCACGATGGCTTTCCATCGCGGCCGGCGCGGCCGACCTCTTGAGTCCACTGCTCGAGCGTGCGCGGGACCTGCGCGTGCAGCACGAAGCGGATGTCGGGCTTGTCGACGCCCATGCCGAAGGCGTTGGTCGCGAGCACGACCTCATCGCGGCTCGAGAGGAAGCGCGCCTGCATCGAGCGGCGCTCCTGCGGCGAGAGCTTGCCGTGGTAGACGAGGCTGTGGATGCCGCGGCGTTTGAGCTCGACGTGCAGGTCCTCGAGGTCGCGGATCAAGGTCGAGTACACGATCCCGGGTCCATCGATCTGGCGCACGCGTTCGGCGAGCAGCGGCAGCTTCTCTTCGGCGAGCTCGACGCGCGTCGCGGCGAGGAACAACTCCGGCCGCTCGATCCCCAGCCGCACGATCAGCGGCTCGCGCAACGCGAGCATCGCAACGATGTCGTCGGCCACACGCGGAGTCGCTGTCGCCGTCAGCGCGATCGTCGGCGGATTGCCGATTCGTGCGCGGTACTCGCCCAGACGCGAGTAGTCGGGCCGGAAGTCGTGCCCCCACTGACTCACGCAGTGCGCTTCGTCGACCGCCAGGCGCGCGATGTTCAGTTGCGCGACCACCGACTGGAAGTCGGCGCTGCGAAAGCGCTCGGGGGTCACGTACAGGAGCTTCAAACGTCCCGCGACGGCCGCGTCGAGTCGCTCACGCCGCTCGTTCGCCGAGAGCGACGAGTTCACGAAGGCCGCCGCGATGCCCTTGGCGCGCAGCGCGTCGACCTGATCCTGCATCAGCGCGATCAACGGGCTGACCACGAGCGTCAATCCCTCGAGCAGCAGCGCGGGCAGTTGATAGCAGAGCGACTTGCCGCCGCCGGTGGGCATCGTGAGCAGCACGTCGCGACCGGCGAGCACGGCTTCGATGACCTCGCGCTGCGGCCCGCGCAGTTGCGCGTGACCGAAGCGCGCACGCAGCGTCTCGAGCAACGGATCGCCGGACATGGTCGCGCTCAGCGCGGCGCCTGCGCGATCGCGACGAGGCAGTCGCGCCAGCGCGGGAACCAGAACAGCGGCCTGCCGAGCCACGAGAGCACGCGGAATGGCAGCGAGTAGGGCTGGTGCGGGAAGTAGCGCAGCTCGAGCGACTCCAGGCGGAAGCCGGCCTGCTCGATCTGCCAGGCGAGATGTTCGCGGCTGAACTCGAGCACGTGCCCGAGTCCGCGGTCGGTGGGCATGCGGAAGTAGTCGAAGATGGGCTTGCCGAGCGCCATGTAGACCACGTTGCGCAAGCGGTAGAGGTTGGGCGTCGTGCACAGGATGAAGCCGCCGGGCTTCAGCGCGCGCCGCAGACGCTCGAGCACGAGGTGCGAGGGCACGGGCAGGTGCTCGATCACCTCGGAGAACACGATCGCGTCGAAGCGCGACTCGAACGGCTGCCCCTCCTGGCACAGGTTCCACTCGACGCTCGCGACGCCGCAGCGCTTCAAGTACTCGACGTTGGTCGCCCCCACGTCCGCCACGGTGCAGCGGTCGCCCCGCAGGGCCGTCGCCAGCGTCGCGTAGATCCCGCCGCCGATGTCGAGCACCTCGAGCGGCCCCTCGGGCGCGCGCTCGTTGAATACGCGGAACAGCTCCTCGTAGCGCGTCCGGTAGCGCGGGTAGTACTCGGGCGTCTCGTGGAACTGCCCGCGAACGATCAATTCGTCGAACTTGCGGCGGAACTCGCGCGCGTCGAAGGCCTTGGACATGCGCCGCGCATCGTAGCCTTCAGGCCTGCGCAACGACCTGCGCGACGCTGGCGGCGCGGAGTGGACGTTACGCCGCGCAGAGGCGAGCCTAGTCGTGTCATGCAAGCGCCCCACACCGCGTCCGTTTCGTGCCTGCTCTCGTTCCTCGCGCTCGCCGCCTCGCACGCGCGCGCCCACGTCAGCGCCCAGGACGGCGCCGCTCCGGCGCAGACACCCGCAGCCGCGCGTCCGCAGGGCGGCGCAGCGCCGAGCAAGGACTCGTTCCGCTTCGGCTCGCCTCCCGCGCTGCCCGAGGGCATGACCGAGCCGCAGATCTGGCCCGCCGCGACGGCCGAGGGCTGGGCCAAGCCGGTGGTCATCAAGTGGCAGCGCTCGTTCGATGACGCGATCAAGGTCGCGCAGCGCGATCAGCGCCCGATCCTGGTGTGCGTCAACATGGACGGTGAGATCGCGAGCGAGCACTTCGCGGGCGTGAAGTACCGCGATCCCGCGGTTGGAGAGCTGCTCGCGCCGTACGTGTGCGTGATCGCCTCGGTCTACCGCCACTCGCCGCGCGACTACGACGAAGCCGGACAGCGCGTCGAGTGCCCGCGCTTCGGCACGGTGACGTGCGGCGAGCACATCGCGGCCGAGACCGAGCTGTACGACAAGTACTTCGAGGGCCTGCGCGTTTCGCCGCGCCACATCGCGCTCGATCTGTCGGGCAAGGAGATGTACGACGTCTACTACTCGTGGGACACCAAGACGGTGCTCACGGCGTACGTCGAAGGCGCCAAGGACTTCCCGCCGCCGCAGGACCCGGTGCGCGACGGCGTGCCGATCACCGAGCGCGTCGCGAGCCCCGACATCGTCGATCGCGAAGCCATCGAGCGCGCCTACAAGACCGGTGACGTCGTCGTGCGACGCACGTTGCTCGAGTCGACGCTGAAGCAGCGCGGGGTCGATCAGAACGAGCTCCTGCGCCTGGCGGTGTTCGGACTGGACGTCGAGCTCGCCAAGCTCGCGCGGCAGTCGCTCGCGCAGAACCAGACCGAGGGCGCGGTCGACCTGATCGCCGAAGCGCTCAAGACGCCGATGGAGAAGGACGAGCGCGAGATGTTGATCGCGGCGGCCGAACGACTCGGCCAGAGCTTCCCGCGCGCCAAGACGCTGGCTGCGCTGCACCGCGGCTTGTCGATCGGCTCCAAGCACATCGACCTCGCGCGCGCGGGCTCGCCGCAGGCGCAGTACGAGGCCACTTCGCGGATCCGCACCGTCGCCGCGGGAGTCGAGGATCGCGCGGAGCAGCTCGGCGCCCGGCCGTCCGATCCGGCGGCCAAGCTCGAGTTCGCCGAGTCGCTGCTCGCGCGCGCCGCGGAGTCGGGCGTCGACCGACGCTTCGCGCAGGCGCTCGTCGAGGAGGCGCGACTGAACGCTCAGGAGGCCGAGAAGCTCGGCGCCAAGGGTTGGAAGCTCGACGCGCTGCTCGCGGTGTGCGCGAACAAGCTCGGCGATCAGTCCGCGGCTCTGCCGCGCGCCGTCGCGGCGGTCGAGGGCGGCATGCTCAAACTCGACGACGCGGGCCTCGGCGCGACCGAGGACGTGAAGGTCCAAGTGCTCGCGCTGTTCGCGCTCTCGCGCCAGCTCGCGATCCGCAAGGCCTACCGCGAGCGCACGCAGTGGCCGCCGGAGTGGATGGCCGACATCAACGCCGCGTACGCGACGCTGAGCGAGCACCCGCTCGTGACCGACGAGAACCTCGTCTCGTACTACGACTTCCTGCGTTGGCTGGGCGCGAGTCCGCGCGCCAACGGCGTGCTCGACAGCGCGCTCACGCGCTTCCCCGACTCAGCGCTGCTCCACGAGCGGTTGCGTTCGCGCATCCTGTGGGAGAAAGGGCCGACGGGACTGGTGAGCACCTACGCCGAGATGCTCACGCGGCCCGAAGCGAGCCTGCAGCTCTCGTGGTACGCCGGCTACGCCGCGCTCGTCGCCGCCGAACACCACCGCCGCCGCGGCGAGTTCGATCAAGCGGCCGCCGCGTACAGCGCGGGCATCGCGCACTACGAGACCAACATCAAGTCGCTGCCCGACGGCGCCGACCTGTGCAACCACTTCATCGCGCTCGCGCTCGCCGGCCGCGCGCGCATGGCGCTCGAGCAGGGCGATCTCGAGCGTGCGACCAACGAGCTGCTCGCGAGCTTCGCGCGCCGCGCGGACTCGGCGGCGACGCCCGACGGACTCAACCTGACGCCCGCCGACACCTCGCGCATGCTCGAAGCGCGGCTGGGCGACGCCAAGCGCGACGACTTGCTCGCGAAGCTGAAGGACGCGCTCTCCAAGCTCGATCCCAAGCTGCTCGAGCTGCCGACCTCCGAGCGCAACGTGCCCGGGCGCGGCCAGCGTCCGCCGCGCGGCGGCTGAGACTTTCGCGCGTCCAAGCGGTTCCACGAACTGGACGCAGTGGTGCTGACGACGGCCGCACAAAGCGCCGCGACGCCGCCCAGGGCGTCAGGGGACGTGGCCTGATCGATCAACGCGCCCGGGACAGCGCGCGAGCGGGCTTCTAGAACTCGCGCGCGCGACGGATCACGAGCGCGAAGACCGCACAGGCTCGCCGCCTAGACTGCGCGCCATGCCTGACGCCCCCACTTCGCTGCTGCGCATCGTGAAGGAACTCTCGCGTGCGGTCGACGCGCTCGAGTTCGCGCCGCCGACCACGCACGTCTACAACCCGCTCGAGTACGCGCGCGCGCCGCTCGAGCTGTACCTGAAGCGCTACGCGCGCCGCGGCGTGAAGGGCCTGCTGCTCGGCATGAATCCGGGCCCGTACGGCATGGCGCAGACCGGGATTCCGTTCGGCGAGGTGTCGCTCGTGCGCGACTGGCTCAAGCTCGAGGCGCCGGTCGAGCGGCCCGCGAACGAGCACCCCAAGCGCCCGATCGAGGGCTTCGCGTGCACGCGCAGTGAGGTCAGCGGAGCGCGGCTGTGGGGCTTCGCACGCGCGAGCTGTGGAACGCCGCAGCGCTTCTTCGAGCGCCTGTTCGTGTGGAACTACTGCCCGCTCGTGTTCATGGAGGCCTCCGCCAAGAACCGCACGCCGGACAAGCTGCCGAAGGCCGAGTGCGACGCGCTCTACGCCGTGTGCGACGAGGCCCTGCGCAAGTTCGTCGACGCGCTCGCACCCGAACTCGTCATCGGCGTCGGCAAATTCGCCGAAGACCGCGCGCGCGCCGCGCTCGGTCCGAGCGGCCCGCGCATCGGCACGATCCTGCACCCATCGCCCGCGAGCCCGATCGCGAACCGCGG
>CALKYE010000175.1 GCA_938003765.1 uncultured Planctomycetia bacterium | reverse complement strand
GTCGCGGCAGCTCGAGTTCGATCCGCGCGCCGCGCGGCGCACGATTCCCCGCGCGCACCTCGCCGCCCGCGCGCCGCACGACGCGCGCAATGGAGCTCAGTCCGAGCCCCGAGCCCGCGCGCGGCGGCTTGGTGGTGAACAGCGGCTCGAACAGGTGCGACAGCGCCTGCTCGCTGAATCCCGGGCCGTCGTCCTCGAACACCATGCGCAGCGTCGAGGCGGGCGCGCCCGGCAGCGGCGGCGGCGGCGCGCCGTCCTCCAGCACGATGCGCACGCGGCCACGTCCGCCGAGGGCGTCGCGCGCGTTGCCCGCGAGGTTGAGCAGCACCGACTCGAAGTCGCGCGGCGTCAGCGTGATCTCCGTCGCGTCGGTGCGCACGTCGACGTCGAGTTCCACGCCGTCGCCGAGCACGCGTCGCACTGCGCCGACCTGCGCTTCGAGCTCCGCGCGGGCGTCGAGCGCCGCGGCGCCGGCCGGGGCGGGCTGCCCGACGTTCAACAACTCGCGCACGTGGTCCGTGGCGCGCCCGAGCTCGCGCTCGAGCTCGGTCAGGCAGTGCTCGGCGGAGGAGCCCGACTGCACGTCGTGCCGCAGGAGCCCGAGCCAGCCCACGAGCACGGTCAGCCGGTTGTTGAAGTCGTGCGCGATCTGCCCCGCGACTCGCCCCAAGGTGTCCAGACGCTCGAGCGCGGCCACGCGCTGTTCGAGCGCGCGTCGGCGGCGCACTTCGAACACGCGCGCGAGGTGGCTGGCGAGGCTCGAAGCCGCGCACTGGTCGAGCACGCTCCAGTGACGCTGCGGTCCGACGTGCTCGATGCACAGCACGGCGGCGACCTGACCCTCGACGCGCACGGGCGCATCGAGCAGCGAGGTGATCCCGAGCGGGATGAGGTAGTCGCGCGCGAAGTCGCTGGTGCGCGGGTCGCGCTGGCAATCGTGCGCCACGAGCGAGAGCGACGACTCGAGCGCGCGCATGTAGCGCGGCGGCGAGATCAGGTGCGCGCCGACCTCGAAGGCTGCGTCGCTGCGCCGGTAGAGCACCGCGCAGTCGAGCGCCGAGCGATCGCTCGAGAACTCCCACACGCTGACGCGCTCGACGCCGAGCAGCTCGGCCGCGACCCGGGCCAGCTCCTTCAAGGCCGCGTCGAACTCCCACAACGTGCTGCGCTGCAGTCGCAACAGCGCTTCCTGGCGACGCGCGAGCTCGCGCATCATCGTGCGCCGCTCGGACTCCGACTGCGGACGTGTCGCGCGCCGGCGCAAGCGCTCGGCGACGATGCGCTCGATCTGGATCGCCTCGGGCTCGGCGTTGCGCGCGCCGGGCTCGCCCCAACGGAAGATCACTTCGATCTCGGGCCGGGACTGCTGCAGCTCGCCGATCTCGTCGTGCGCGCCGGGCCAGGGCAGCGGCAGGTCGGCGATGATCAGATCGACGGCGCCGTCGGAGAGCTCGCGCTCCAGCGCCGCGCGCGACTCGACGCGCGAAACGAGCACGCGCTCGTCCGCAGCGGAGAGCTCTTCGGCCAGGAGCTGGCTCTCGTCGGCCGAGTCGGAGATGTGCACCACACGCCGAGCGGTCACGCTCGCATTCATGGCAAGGCCTCCATTGGCGCGGTTGCCGAGTCGGAAAGCGCCTCGGCGACCTCGGGGAACGCGATTGTGCGCTCCGCGCTCGCAGACGCCAAATCGACAGCTCGCGGAGGCGCGCTCAGTTCGCAGCGCGGAGACAACTCACTCCCCGTGGCTGCGCACTTCCCGGATCGAAGACCTGACCCAGCCAAGCAGGGCCCGAACGCGCCCGGTGACGCCCCGCGCGCCAGTCGCAGCGCGACTCGGCGGCTCCAGAGCGCGACCGGCAAGTCTCGATAGTTCATGGGGCCCGCGCTCGAGGTGTGACCGTCGCCGTTCGCCCACGGTCCCCGTCCGAGCCGCCGTCCAACGCCGTGAACACGCCCCCTCGCCTCCGCTCGCCGCGACGAGCCGCGCCCGCGCCATGACCGTCGCCATCGTCGGCGCCGGCGTGACCGGTCTCTCGCTCGCGTACCTGCTCCTGCGGAGCGGGATCGAGGTCAGCGTCTACGAAGCTGCGCCGAGCAGCGGCGGTCTGGCGACGACGTTGCGTCGCGATGGATTCAGCTTCGACCTGGGGCCGCACGAGTTCGTCTCCGACAACCCGGCGCTCAAGACCCTGCTCGAAGAGGTGTGCGGCGACGAGCTGCTCACCGTGCGCAAGCGCGTGGCTCAGCACTTCCGCGGTCGCGCGCTCAGCTATCCGTTCGAGATCGCCGACGTCGTGCGCAGCATGGGTCCGCTGCTCTCGGCCCGCATCGTGGCCGAGACGCTGCTGGCCCCGCTGCGTCGCGACCGCGCGCCGGCGCCGAACTTCGAGAGTTGGACGCGCGCGCACTTCGGCCCGACGCTCTACGAGATCTACTTCGGCCCCTACACGCGCAAGGTGTGGGGCGTCGACCCGGCGAGCCTCGACGTCGCCACTGCGCGCTCGCGCATCAGCGTCGACTCGTCGTGGGAGCTCGTGAAGAAGACGCTCGCCCACCAGCTCTTCGGCGCGGAGGAGTTCGAGAACCCGCACAGCGAGTTGCGCAACTCGTTCCTGTACGTGCGACACGGCATCGGACGTCTGCAGGAGCACCTCGAGCGGCGCGTGCGAGAGTTGGGCGGCCAGGTGCGCTTCGGCAAGCGGCTCGCGGGACTCGAGCGCGACGGCAGCCGCGTGTGCGCGCTCGAGTTCGAGGACGGAGAGCGCGTGACCGGCTTCGACTACTGCGTGTCGAGCGCGCCGCTGCCCGCGATCGCGCGGCGCCTCCTCGGCGAGAACGACCCGCGCCGACTCGCGACCGAGCGACTGCCGTTCCGTGGAATGGTGTTCGTGTTCCTGCGCGCCCGCGCGCCGCAGCTCTCGGACTACCACTGGATCTACTTCCCCGAGCCGCGTTGCCCGTTCCAACGCGCGACGGAGTTCGCGCACTTCGGCGCCGAGATGTCGCCGCCCGGCTGCACCGGCGTGGCGTTCGAGATCGCGGCGAATCCGGGCGACGAGCTGTGGAACAAGCCCGACGCGGAACTCGCGGCGCTGTGCCTCGACGAGTACGTGCGCCTGGGTTGGCTGCGCGCGGAGGACGTGCTCGGCGCCGACGTGCTGCGCACGCCCAACGCCTACCCGATCCAGGTCAGCGGCTTCCGAGCGACCGCCGACGGTCTGATCGAGGCGCTGGCGGAGTTCGAGAACTTCGTGACCGTCGGCCGCCAGGGCCTGTTCCGCTACTGCAACATCAACGAGTGCCTCGAGATGTCGATCGAGGTCGCGCGCGCGATCGCGGCGGGACAGCGCTCGATTCGCTACCAGCAGGCGACGCGCTGGATCGGCGCCTTCGCCGAAAACGGCCGCGACGCCAGCGCTCCCGAGGCAACGACGCGCGCACCCATCCCCGCGTCGACGGTCTTGTCGCGACGCTGACGCCCGCGACCCTCAGCGGCGACGAGCGGAGCGCCGCTCGTCCGTCTCAGCGCGCCGCGGAGGCCAGCCGCTCACACACCGACGCGATGGTCTCGCGGAAGGTGGCGATGTCGAACGGCTTGTGGATGAAGCCGACGAAGCCGGCTTCGGCCTGGCAGCCGCGGATCGACTCGCGTTCGTAGCCGCTGGTGAGGACCGCGCACAGATCCGGCCTCACGGCGCGCAGTCGCGCGAGCGTCTCGATGCCCGAGATGCCCGGCATGGACAGGTCGAGCAACGCGAAGCTCACGCTCTCGGGCTGGCGTCGCAGGAGTTCGAGCGCGGCCTCGCCGGAGGCGGCGCACAACACCTTCAGGCCCATGTCCATGAGCAGTCGTTCCATCAGCCGGCGGATGCCGTCTTCGTCCTCGGCGACGAGCACCGTTCCCGACAAGCGACCGCGCACGTTCGGCGTCGGCCGCGTCATCACTCGCGCAGTCGTCGAGGGAGTCGACTTCGGCGCCGCCGGGAACAGCACGCGCACGCGCGTCCCCCTGCCGGGCGCGCTGTCGACGAGCAACGCGCCCTGGTGACCGCGCACGATGCCGAGCACGGCGGCGAGACCCAGGCCTCGACCGGCGCGCTTGGTGGAGAAGAACGGCTCGAACATGCGCTCGCGCACGTCGTCGGCCATGCCGTGTCCGTTGTCGGCGACCTCGAGCGCGACGAACCGACCCGGAGCGACCTTGGTGTCCGTGCGCGTGCGCGCCAGGTCCCGCGCGGTGCAATCGACGCTGCGCACCGAGACGCGCAGCACGCCGCCCTGCTCGGGCAGCGCTTCTGCGGCGTTGCTCAAGAAGCCGTTGACGACCTGCACGATTTGCGCGGCATCTCCCTCGACTTCGGGCAGATCCTCGGCGAGTTCGAGCTGCACCGCGGCGCTGCACGACTCCGGGAGGACGAGCGCGTCCACGGTTTCCGCCACCAGCTTGGCGAGCTGGATCGGACGCGCGACGAAGCGCCCGCGGCCCGAGTACGCCAGCATCTGCCGCGTGAGGTCCGCCGCACGCCGCGCGGCGAGCGCGGACTCTTCGAGCGACGACCGCAGGGCCGAGTTGGAGTTCGCCTGCGCCAGCGCCAGGTCGAGGCGGCCCAGCACGACCGTCAACAGGTTGTTGAAGTCGTGAGCGACGCCGCCGGCGAGGATGCTCAGGCTCTCCAACTTGCCGCTGCGCGCGCGCGCGAGTTCGAGTTCGAGGCGCTCGAGCTCGGCGCGCTTGCGCTCGGTGATGTCGCTCGAGACCGCCAGGATGGCCCGCGTGCCGTCCGGCAGCTCGACGGTGCGCTCGCGCAGCTCGTAGTGGCGCAGCGAGCCGTCCTTCTGGCGGTTGATGACCTCGTGCTCGAGCACCTCGCCGTCGCGCAGGCGCGCCAGGTTGCGCTGCACGACCTCCGGCGCCTCGGCGCTGAAGCGCTGGACCGACTCGCCGAGCAACTCCTCGCGCGTGAAGCCGATCTGCTGGCAGAAGGCCGGGTTCACGTCCCGCACGCGGCCGTCGAGGTCCAGCAGCACGACGCTGCTCGGGAGCAGGTCGAACAGAGCGCGGTAGACCGGTGCGTCCGCCGTGAAGACGGTCGCCGTGGGCGCGGCCGTGGAGGGCGCCGTTGGCTGGCTCTGGGGTCTCGAAACAGGCTTCAAGGCTTGCGGGACCTGCGAGAGAGGGGCAAATCCCCGCTTTGAGAAGCACGAGAATCGCCGTCGGCGCAGCCGGCTCGCATCCGCCGCGCGGGGCTCGCCCCCGATTGGGGCCGAAGATCATGACCCACCCGCCGCAATCCGTCGAGCCGGGCCGGGGCTGCCGGACACTGACGCTGGCAATCCTGGGAAGGCCGCCCTGCGCGCGGGAACGCGGGGGGACGAAGCGCCCGCGGGGGCGCGTCAGGGCCAGAGCGCGGTGCGTTGCGCCGGCCCCTGCCGCCCGACGCTGAGGAGGTAGCCCGAACGCTCCGGGAAGCAGGCGCGCAGCCGCTCGCGCGCGGCCTCCCCGTGGTCGCGGGCCCAGATCACGTGCGCCGCATCGAGGTCTGCGCGATTGAAAACCCAGTCGTCGTGCACGTTGTGGCCTTCCGCGTACTGCACGATCACGACGGCCTTGCGACCCACGAGCGTCAGCTCTTCCTCGATGCGCGCGCGCTCGCGTTCGAAGGAGTGCTCCGGGCGTTCGCGCAGCGCGCCGCGGACCACGCACTCGACGCTCAACACGCCCAGCACTGCGATCACGATCGCGCTCCCGCGTCGCGCTCGGCGCAGCGGTCGAACGCTGGCCAGAACGCGCAGGCCGCCGACACACACGGCGACGATCCACGGCGCCGCCGGAGCGAGGTAGTGCGGCAGGTCGTACGCGACGGACAGCACTCCGACCGCGACGCTCGCGATCACCAACGCGCCGAAGCGCAGCCAGCGTCCACGCAAGGCGAACGGCGCGACGAGCAACGCGAGCGTGAGCGGCGCGCCGATGAAGTAGCTCCACCACGCGCCGAGCTTGATGGCGGCGCGCTCGAGGAAGCCCGCGAAGCTCTGCTGCTGGGCCCACAGCTCGTACGCGAACCCGGTCCAGAACTCGCCGATCTCGCGCGTCGCGAAGTGCGGCGCGGGCGCTGCCTCCAACCACAGGAACGGCGGCGCGACGGCGTACTGCGCGTCGTGCAGGAAGTAAGGCATGCGCAGCGGGTCGCCGGTGATGGCGCGGTTGAGCACGGCCATCCACACCAAGCTCGCCGCGAGCGGGACCGCTGCACCGGCGAACGTGCGCGCGACGACACCGAGCTCCGCCTCACGCGCGCGCCGCCAGCTCCACCACGCCAACGCGAAGGCGAGCGGCGCGCACGCGACGGCGCCCTCGAACGGCCGCGTCAACGCGAGCAACGCGACGCCCAGACCGAGCACCGCCCCCAGCGCGAACGATCCGCGCCGCCAGATCCGCACGAGCGCTCCGAACGCGAGCGCGGCGCCGGCCGCGGTGAGCGCGCCGCCCCAGTAGCTCTGCGCCCAGTAGGACGTCGTCGCGTAGCGCAGCAGCGCGACGCTCGCACCCAGCAGCGCCCAGCGCGCCGGCAGGAAACCCAGCAGCATCCACGCCAACGCGCCGACGAAGAGCGCGGCGCTGAACCACACGCCGAGCGCTGGATCGCCCAGCGCCTGACCGAGCGCGAGCGCGAGGCCCTGACCGCTGGGGTACTTCGAGGCGTACACCGGAGTCGTGATGACGTGGAACGACTCGAGCTGCTCCGCGCACGGCGGCGCCGGGAAGCACAACCGACCGGCGGCGAAGGTGTCGGCCGCGAGGAGGTAGCTGTACTCGTCGTGCACGCGCGCCATCGGCCACTGCACGAGCCAGGCGCACGCGAACGCGCCCGCGAAGGTCGCGGCGGCGAACACGAGCGACGCCACGAGCGGGCGACGCCCCAACTGCTCGAAGGCGCGCAGCAACGGCGACGCGACGCGCTGCACCCAACGGGGAACCGTCACGGCGACCAGGACCGCGCCTGCCAGCGCGAGCCACTCGAGCTGCGTCGTTGTGAGACCCAACATCACTGCCGTGCCACAGGTGTCCCCCCACGTTAGCGCGGAGGCGACGACGCCCGCGATGCGTCGCGCATCGACGTGGCCGAACGGCTCGGGCACGGTACTGCTTGCAACGTCCCTCCAGCGCGGTGATTCTGCGGCGATGCAGCGCAGTGTCGGCGGGAAGTTGGCGCGCCCCGATGGGCCGGACAAGGTCTCGGGACGCGCGCTCTACGTCGCGGATCTGCGCGAGCCCGGCGCCTGGGTCGGCGGAGTCGTGCGCGCTTCGCTCCCGCGCGGCGTCGTGCGCAACTTCGAGTTCGATGCGGGCTTCGACTTCACGCGCGTCGTGCTCGCCGGCCCCGCCGACGTGCCGGGCGCCAACGTCGTGTCGATGATCCTCGAGGACCAGCCGCTGCTCGCCGCACAGCAGTTCGAGCACTTCGCCGAGCCGCTGCTGCTCGTCGCCGCGCCGGACGAGCCCACGTTGAAGGCGGCGTTGGCGGCGATCCGTCCCGTGCTCGCGCCGCTCGAACCCGTGCTCGACCCGCGCGCGAGCGAACGCGTGTTCAAGCGCATCACGATCTCCAAGGGCGATGCGCTGGCGGAGCTCGCGCGCGCCGCGATCGTGCTCGACAACGAGTACGAGACGGCCAGCCAGGAGCAGATGTACATCGAGACGCAGGGCGTGCTCGCCTACCCGCCGGACGAGCGCGGCGTCGTGACCGTCCACGGTTCGCTCCAGTGCCCGTACTACGTCCAGAAGGCGTTGATGCGGGCCCTCGCGCTGACGCCCGAGCGCGTGCGCGTGATCCAGGCCGCGACCGGCGGCGGATTCGGCGGCAAGGAGGACTACCCCTCGATCCTCGCCGCGCACGCGGCGGTGCTCGCGCGCAAGTGCGGCCGGCCGGTGCGCATGGTCCACGAGCGCCACGAGGATCTGCTCGCGACTCCCAAGCGCCACCCGAGCATCGTCCGCCACCGCACGGCGGTCGCCAGCGATGGTCGCTTGCTCGCGCAGCACATCGAAGTGCTGTTCGACGGCGGCGCGTACACGACGCTCTCGCCGGTCGTGCTCTCGCGCGGCTGCATCCACGCCGCGGGGCCGTACAAGTGCGAGCACGTGCTCATCGAGGGCCGCGCCGTCGCGACCAACCACGTGCCGTACGGCGCATTCCGCGGCTTCGGCGCGCCTCAGACCTGCTTCGCGGTCGAGCGCCAGATGGACGCGATCGCCGCGCGGCTCGGTCTGCACCCGCTCGAGCTCCGACGGCGCAACATGCTGCGCGCGGGTGATTCGACGGCGACGGGTCAGGTGCTCCGAACGAGCGTCGGCGCCGAGCCGGTCATGGAGCGCATCGTCGCGAGCACGCGCTTCGACGAGCACGACTGGCGCGCGCCGCGCACGGGCCGCGTTCGACGCGGGCGCGGCTTCTCGTTCTTCTTCCACGGCGCGGGCTTCACCGGCGCGGGCGAAGCGATGCTCAAAGCGCGCATCGCCGTCGAGTTGACGCGCGAAGGTCTGGCGCTCGTGCGCACTGCGTCCACCGAGTTCGGCCAGGGCACGTTGACGATGTTCAAGGCCATCGCCTCCGACGCGCTTGGCGCTTCGCCGCAGGACGTCGAGCTCGCGCCCGCCGACACGTTCGAAGCCCCGAACTCCGGCCCCACCGTCGCCTCGCGCACCTGCATGATCGTCGGCGGTCTGCTCGCGCGCTCGTGCCGCGAGCTCGCGCAGCGCATCGGCGGCGAAGGCGAGTTCCGCGCCCGCGCCAAGGCCTTCGTCGCGCGCGGCGGCGATGCGCGCATCGAAGCGACCTACCACTCCCCCGCCGGGCTCGAGTGGGACGACGAGCGCTACCGCGGCGACGCCTACCCCGCGTACGGCTGGGCCGCCGACGTGGCCGAGGTCGAAGTCGATCTCGACACCTTCGAAGTGCGCGTGACCAAGCTCACCAGCGCCGTGGATTGCGGCAAGGCGATCCAACCGCAGATGGTCGTGGGCCAGTTCGAGGGCGGCACGCTGCAAGCCGTCGGCTTCGCGCACCTCGAAGTGGTGACGAGCCGCGATGGACGCGTTCAACAGGACCGCATGGCGACCTGCATCATCCCCACGACGCTCGATGCGCCGCAGTTCGAGACGGAGCTGGTCGAAGTTCCCTTCGAGCACGGCCCGTTCGGCGCGAAGGGCATCGGCGAGATGCCCATGGACGGCGGCGCGCCCGCGGTGCTGTCGGCGATCGAGGACGCGCTCGGCGTGCACGTGACGCGCACGCCGGCGACCGCGGAGCACTTGATGGAGCTGTGGCTCGCCGCGCATCCGCAGGAGCGCCTGTGAAGCTCGAATTCGAAGTGAACGGCGAGCGACGCGAGCTCGAAGTCGATCCGCTGCGGCGCTTGCTCGACGTGCTGCGCGACGACCTGGGGCTCACCGGGACGAAGGAGGGCTGCGGCGAGGGCGAGTGCGGCGCGTGCACGGTGCTCGTCGACGGCGTGGCCGTGAACTCGTGCCTCGTTCCGGCGTGCCAGACCGCGGGCGCGCGCGTCGAGACCATCGAGAGCCGCGACTTCGAGAGCGTGGGCCAGGCCTTCCTCGACGAAGGCGGCGCGCAGTGCGGCATCTGCACGCCGGGGATGATCGTGATGACTCGCGCGTGGCTCGAAGAGTGCGCGCGCAACGGCGCGAAGCCCGACGAGAGCGGCGCGCGCGGAGCACTCGCGGGCAACCTGTGTCGCTGCACGGGCTACGGCGCCATCCTGCGCTCGGCGTTGTGCGCTCGCGTGGCGGCAAAGAGCGCTGCACGACCCGCCGAGGCGTCGAAAGGCTCGCAATCGCTGCGCTCCGTGCTCGAAGCGCTGAAGAGCGCCGACGAGTCGACGCGCGTGATCGCGGGCGGCACGGACCTCATGGTGGAGCTGCGCACGGGCCGCACGCGGGCGTCGCGCGTGATCGACATCCGCGGGCTCGCCGAACTGCGCGGCGTGCGCGCGGAGTCCGACGGCCTGCGCATCGGCGCGCTCGAGTGCTGCGCCGATCTGCGGCGCTCGACCGTCGTGCGCGAGCGCTTCGACGTGCTCGCACGCGCCTGCGCGGAAGTCGGCGCCGAGCAGATCCAGGCGCGCGCGACGCTCGGCGGGAATCTCGGCACGGCGTCGCCCGCCGCGGACCTGACGCCCGTATTGCTCGCGCTCGACGCGCGCGTGCGGCTGGTCTCGCTCGACGGCGCGCGCGAACTCGCGCTCGACGAGTTCCTGATCGGTTATCGCCGCACCGCGCGTCGGCCCGACGAGCTCATCGAGTCGATCTGGCTGCCGTGGCCCGCGCCCGGAACGCGCTGCGCCTTCCGCAAGGTCGGCACGCGCCGCGCACAGTCGATCTCCAAGCTCGTCGTCGCGCTTTCCGTGCGCCTGGAGTCGAACGTCGTGCGCGAGGTGCGCGCATCGGCGGGCGCCGTCGCTCCGCGCACGATCCGCCTGCGCGCGCTCGAGCGCGAGTTGAACCAACGCGAGCCCTCGCGCGAGCTGTGCCGCCGCGCCGCGCGCGCCGCAGCGCTCGAAGACGCGACGCCGATCGACGACGTGCGCTCGAGCGCCAGCTACCGCCGCCACGCGCTCGCGCGCACGCTCGAAACGCTGCTCCTGGAACTCACCGGAATCGAAGCATGCCCCTCATGATCGCGCTCGCGGTGCTCCTGGGCATCGCCGTCTGCCTGCAAGGAACCGCCAACGGCCAGCTCGCCGGACGCATCGGCCTGCCGCTCACGCTCTCGATCAACTCCGGCATGGTGTTCGTCGGAGCGCTGGCCTGGCTCGCGATCGCCCACTTCAGCGGCGCGACGCACGCCGCACGCGGTGAGGCCTCGTGGAAGCTCTACACCGGCGGCGTGTTCGGCCTTGTGATCATCTCCTGCGCAGCGGTCGCCTACCCGCGGCTCGGCGCAGGCGTGACGACGACGATCGCCGTCGCGGCTCAGGTGGTCACGGCGCTCGTGCTCGATCAACTCGGCGCGACGGGTCGGCACGTGCCGCTCACGACGACGCGAGTGATCGGAGTTGCGCTGGTCGCGCTCGGCGTGTGGCTCGTCGTGCGCCCGCCGCAGGCAGCCGCGAGCTGAACGCCGCGCGCAGCGCGCATCAGTCGCCGAGGTATCCGACCTTGCGCAGCATCTCGAGCGTCGCTTCACCCGCGCGCACCGCGGGCGCACGGCGCTTGGCTTCGAGCGCGCTCGATCGCGCCTGGCCCCACTGACGCAGGCGCTCCAGCGCGTCCGCACGCGACTTGGACAGGTCGATCAGTTCGCGCGGATCGCTGGCGAGGTCGTACAGCCGCGCGCCGCCATCGGGCCCGAGGTGGAGCACCAGATCGCCGTTGCGCACGCCCAGCAACGTCACGTTCTCGCTGCGCTCCCACCAGCCGTGCGTCGTCGACAGCAGCACCGGCCCGTTCGACTTGGGGCTCGTCGCGAGGTCGAGCGCATCTCCGCCGCCCTCCAGCGTCACGCCCGCAAGGCGCGCCAACGTCGGCGCGAGGTGGCGATTGGAGAGAACCTCCTTCGAGCGCACGCCCGCCGGGATTCCCGGGCCAGCGAGCACGAGCGGCACGTGCACGAGCTCGCGGTGCAGCGACTGGCCGTGTCCGTAGAAGCCGTGGTCGAGCAGCTCCTCGCCGTGGTCGCTGGTGAACACCACCACCGTGCGCTCGTCGAGCTCGAGCTTCTCCAGCGCGTCGAGCACGCGCCCCAGCCAGTAGTCGCCGGTCCAGACGCACGCGTCGTACATCTGCGAGATCTGTTGCGCGAGCTCGGGCTCGACCTCGAACTGCGGCGCGGCGCGGCCCGTGCGCAACGCGCGCTCGCGGGCGAACAGCAGCTCGGACTGCTCGAACAGCGAGTGCTGGCGATAGCTCTCGGGCACGTCGGCCGCGAGCAGCGCGCGCCCCTCCGGCAACGGCAGGTGCGGCACGTGCGGATCGACCAGATGCAGGTAGAGGAAGAAGCGCGTGTCCGCCGCCTGTTCGATCCAGTCGAGCACCGCCGGCATGAAGTCCGCCGACGCGCGGAAGTGGCCGCGGCGGTGGTCGAAGCTCTCGAAGCCCTGATCGAAGTTCTTGTCGGGGACGATCAGCGGGTTCGCCGTCCACGCTGCGGTCGTGTAGCCCTGCTGCTGCAAGCGCTCGGCGAGCGTCGTGTGCGAGTGCGCGAGGAAGCACGTCGAGTCGTCGAGCACTCCGTGCTCGGGCGGCAGCATCCCGGTGAACAGCGACGCCGTCGACGGCCACGTCCAACTCGAGGTCGAGAGCGCGTTCTCGTACACCAGCCCGCGCGCGGCGAGGCGATCGAGGTTGGGCGAGGTCGCGCGCTCGTAGCCGTAGGTCGAGAGCCGATCGACGCGCAGCGTGTCCATCACGATGAACACGATGTTGGGGCGCGCTGCGTCGGCGCGCGCGCGCGGGACTTGCGTGCGACGCTCGAGCGTCAGCTCGCCGAAGCCAGCGAGAACCGGCGTCTTCGAGCTCAAGTCCACGCCGTCGGCGCCGAGCAAGCGCGTGCGCAGCGTGAGCTTCGCGCCGGCCGGGACTTCGAGCCCCTCCGCGCCGCCGACGAGGCGCCACTCGTTGTTGTCGCGCGTGCGCTCCGGGCCGAGTTCGGCGTCCCAGGTGAAGCGCTGACGGCCGTCGAGCTCGAGTTCGAAGCGCACGCGCGCTCCCGCGAACTCCGGGCGGCCGAGCGCGCGCGCGTCGACGCCGGCGCGAGCTCTCAGCCAGTGCGTCGCGCCGCTCGTCGGAGTCGCGAGGCGCGCTTCGGCCGGCGGCGGCAGCACGAGCGCGGGCAGATCGGCGCCGTCGAGCCGGAAGCTCGTCGAGGGACACAGCACCGCGACGTGCGGCGGCTTGTCTTCACGCGCGCGCACCACCTCGAGAGCCTTCGCGTCGAGCAGCAGCTCATGGGCGACCTCGCGCACGAGCATCTCCTCGCGCGGCGCGGATCCGACGAGGCGCAGTGCGACGACGAGCACGGCCGCGAGCGTCGCGGGCGCGAGCATCCCGATCGGACGGCTGCGCAACAGACTCGGCGCGCGACGCGCCACGAGGAGCGCAATCAGAGCTAGCACGCCTGCGACTCCGACGAGGGCTAGCGTCGCGAGCTGGCCGCTGCGCGTCTGCAGCCCGACCTGCAGCGAGCGATCGGCCGCGAGGCGTCCGGTCAGTGCGAGCCCGAACAGCGCGGTCGCGCTGATCCAGCCGAGCAATCCGACGAGGCGAGCCATCGCGCGCGAACCCTGACGCTCTCGGATCGCCGCGACGAGTACGCCGCCCGCGACGAGTCCGACGATCACACTCACGAGCGTGGCCTCGATAGCGATGCTCGCCATGCGCATCCACACCAGGTGCGCCTGCTCGTCGTGCGCGACGCGCGCCATCCCGAACAGCACCGCGAACCGCGTCGCGGCGAGCGCGAGTCCGCTCCACAGGCCGAGGGCGAC
>CALKYE010000174.1 GCA_938003765.1 uncultured Planctomycetia bacterium | reverse complement strand
ATCAAGGCTGCACGACGAACTCGAGCGCGTCCGACAGCGACGTGGACTTCGAACTCGGCGGGTCGCGGTACCAGGCCTGCGCTTGAACCACGTCGCCGCCCGCGAAGGGCGCGCCGAGCGCACCGGGGTTGGCGGCGATGAACGCGTTCCAGTCGAGCGCGAGCACTCCGTCGCACGCGCCGCTGGTTCCGCCAGAGTTCTGCGGCGCGGTGCGCTGCGTGGGGGACTTCACGCACAGCCAGCTCGAGCCCGCGCCCCACTGGAACGCGACGCGTCCGCTCACTCCGTAGAAGATCAGGCCCGAGCGCTGGCCGTCGACGTTGTTCGCCGAGAGCGTGAAGCCCGAGCCGGCGTTGGCGTCGGGCGTGCCGATCCCCGAGAGCGTCGCGACGCAACCGTTCGAGCTCGTGCCGGCCGTGCAGTAGCTCGCGACCGGATCGCGGTAGGCGTACACCGCCGACAGATCGCACATCACCACGTAGCCATCCCCGCCGAGCGCTGGCCCGCCGTTGTTGGGGCGCGCGAAGTTGAGCGTGAACAGCGTCTGCGAAAGATCGGGCGTGAAGGCCCACAGCCGGCCTTGGTTGGCGGGGCTGCTGGCCCAGCCGTTGGAGAGGTAGACGTAGCCCTGCGCATCGATCGCGGTCTTCGGGCTGAGGTTGTTGCCCGGTGCGGGCGCGAACACGCCCGCGTTGGCGAGCTCGAGTCCGCTGAACGGATCCAGTCGCACGAACTCACCAGCAGGGTTGAAGGCGTAGATCGAGCCGTCGAGACCCACGCCGTGTTCGTGCGAGGTCGTCCAGCGCACCGGCGTGCTCCACAGTTGCACGAGCGCCGCGCCGGTGTCCTGGAACGCGAACAGGAAGTCGACCGAGGTGTTGTTCTGCGTGCGCGAGAAGAACACCAGGTTGTTCCACACGAAGGGCGCGTTCTGGTCCGTGAAACCGGCCATCAGCGGGCTCTGGTAGAGCACCGCTCCGGTCGCGACGTCTCGCTTGGTCAGCACCTGTCCGCCCGGGAAGGCCTCGTCGATGAACACGCCGGTCGCGCTCACCGCCGCGCCGCAGTTGCCGCTCACCGGGCAAGTGCGCGCCACGTCCCACACGGTCGCGCCGTCGGTGGCGCGGATGCGCTTGAGCGAGTTGAAGTCGCCCACGATCAGGTCGCCGCCGGGTTCGAACACCGCGCCGTCGTAGGCGAAGGCGGTCTGCGTCGCGGCCGAACTCCACAGGAACGCACCGGTGTTGGCGTCGAGCGCCGTAATCGGCTGAGGCGTTCCGTTCTGCGAGCGCGACGCGTACACCCGCCCGTCGCGCACGCCCGCGATCCAGGCGATCCACTGCTGCGCGGTGTTGCCGCCGAACGCCAGCGACTGCGACCAGCGCACCGCTCCGCTGCCCAGGTCGTAGCTCACGATCGCGTCGTTGGCTGAACCGCCGTTCTGCGGGAAGCCGGTCTCGCGCACGGTGAACACCGCGTCGTTCCAGATGAACGGCGCCCACGAGATCACTACCGGATTGGGCGCGCTCCAGGCCACGCTCGGAGTGCGCGGGCCGACCACCGAGCTCTGCCCGTTGCGTTGGGGGCTGCCGCCTAGATTGGTCCAGTCCTGCGCGGCCGAGAGCGGTGAGGCGAGGGCGACGAGGGTGAAGAGGACGGGCGCGGTCACAGGTGTGGGCATCGGCGTGTGAAGGGGGCCGGAGTGCGGTCAGCCGGATGAGGGAGAGGGTACCCGCACCCGTGCGCCGCGGCCGACTCGCGGGGCGCCCGACTTTTCTCCAGATAGTTGCATCGAATCAGGTCGTGGCTGAGCAAACCCCTCGCAGGCGACGCACGCGGACACGCGCAGACGCGCACTGACAACTCGAGATCACGTTTCCCATAGATCCGTTCCGCCCGTGGGCGACGTGTCGGCGGGGAGGATTTGTGCCTCCCCGCCGCTTTCCATTCCGGGGCGACAGGCTCAGAACAGCTCGCCCTGCGATGCGCGCGGAGGACGCTGCGGCTCGAGACTCGCGAGCCGCTCGCCGCGACTCTCCAACCCGAGCCGGCGGCACTGCAGCTCGAAGAGCTGCTCGATCGCGCGCCAGCGCTCGCCCGCGCCGCGCATGCGCTCGCCGAAGCGCGAGTCGTTCAGCACGCCGCCGTGCATCTCGCGCAGAGCGGAGAGCACCTTGTCCGCGCGCAGCGGATGCGTGGCGCGAAGTCGCTCTTCGAACACCGGCGCGACCTCGGAGGGCAGGCGCAGGAGCATGGCGAACGCGCGCGTCGCTCCCGCGGCTCGCGCGCGCTCGAGGATCTCCGCCACGCTCGAATCGTTGAGTCCGGGGATCACGGGCGCCACGGCCACGCCGGTCGGAACTCCCGCCTCACTCAAGCGTCGCAGCGTCTCGAAGCGCGCGGCGGGCGCGCTGGCCCAGGGCTCGAGCGCGCGCGCATCGGCCGGATCGGCGAACGGGATGCTCACGCTCACGTGCGCGCCGCCGCGGCCCGCCATGCGCGCCAGCAGTTCGGTGTCGCGGCGCACCAACGCGCTCTTGGTGATGATGCCGACGGGGTGGCGGAACTCGTCGCACGCTTCCAGGCAGGCCCGCGTGAGCTCGTACGACGCTTCGAGCGGCTGGTAGCAGTCGGTCACGCCGCTGAAGGCGATCCACTCGCGTCCCGCGTTCCAGCGCTTGCTCGCGAGCTCATGGCGCAACACGTGAGCGATGTTGCTCTTGACCACGATCTTCGCGTCGAAGTCCGTGCCCGCGCCGAGTTCGAGGTACTGGTGCGTCGGGCGCGCGTAGCAGTAGGCGCACGCGTGCTGACAACCGCGGTAGGGGTTGAGGCTGTAGCGGAACGGCAGGTCGGGACTGTCGTTCGTCGACAGCGCGGAGCGCGCGTTCTCCTCGTAGACCTCCAGCGCCACCGGCGGCGGCTCTTCGAGCCACTCGACCGCGCGGGAGTTCCACGGGTTGGGCGGGTTGGTCACCCGTTTGGGCGCGCTGGACATGCCTGAAAACGTAGCGCGCACGGGCGCACGGCTCACGCGAACGGTGTCGAGCCGTTGTGTGAGTCGAACGTCCGGGCGCGCGTCGCGACGCTTGGCAGCGATTCAGAGTCGATCGCCGCGCGTCACGGGGCGGTGTTGAACGCGATGCCGCGCGTCAGCGACACACCGCTCGAGGTCGGCGTGCTGAAGCGTTGCCAGCACTGGCCGCAGATCGTCGGGCTCGAGCTCGGCGTCGTCGCTCGTCCACGCCGCAGTCGACGTGAAGAAGCAGGAACGCGCCATCGTCGGACAGGCGCGGATCGGGGACGTCTTCCAGCGCCACGAATCCGCGGGGATCGAAGCTCTCGATCGACACGCCCAGCGGGAGTGCCAGGCCGCCGAACGCGAGCACCGACGCGAGCGTGCGCGAACTGCAAAACACCATGAGAAACTCCCGTGAGTGCGCGAGCCCCGGCTCCCGCGGCCGCAGGCTCGCAGTCCAGATCCAGCGTCCGCGCCGTCGGGTCTAGGGCTCTATGGCAGCTTCGCTACTGGACGCCAGGCATACGCTTCGACGCTGCGCTTCTCCGCTGCTCAGCTCCCGCGAGCCGAGAGGCCACGCCGTGAACGCTTGTTCACCCCCGCCCGCCTCCTAACATTGGCGCGCCGCGCGCTCGACGGTTCGAGCGCGACCAGCGTTCCGCCGGAATCGGAGTCCTCAACGCCGTGTTCGTTCTCTTCAGCGCCGCTCTCGCCCTCGCCGCCCCGTCCGCTGACACGCACCCCTTCTCGGTGCACGACATGCTCGCGATGGACCGCATCGCGGACGCGCGCGTGTCGCCCGACGGCAAGCGCGTCAGCTTCACGGTGAGCACCACCGACCTCGAGGGCAACCGTCGGCGCAGCGACGTGTGGATCGCCGACGTCGACGGCGGCAACGCGCGCGCGCTCACCACGCACCCCAGCTCCGACTTCAACGCGCGCTGGATGAGCGATGGCAAGTCGATCGTGTTCCTCTCGACGCGCGGCGGCAGCTCGCAGGTCTGGCAGCTCGCGCTCGACGGCGGCGAAGCGCAGCAGCTCACCAAGTTCCCGCTCGACGTGGAGAACCTGGACGTGTTCCCCGGCGGCGAGTCGTTGCTGCTGTCGTTCGACGTGTGGCCGGCGGCGCAGACGCTCGCCGAGAGCGCGGAGAAGGACGCGGCGGCCGCCAAGAAGAAGGGCTCGGGCAAGCTCTACGACGCGCTGCCCATTCGCCACTGGGACACCTGGGCGGACGCCAAGCGCAGCCACGTGTTCACGTGGCGGATCGGCTCGGACGCGCCCGTCGACCTGATGAAGGGTCTGGACTGCGACGCGCCGACCAAGCCCTTCGGCGGTTTCGAGGAGACCTCGATCTCGCCCGACGGCGCCAGCGTGGCGTTGGTGTTCAAGAACGTCGGCCGTGAGTTCGCCTGGAGCACCAACAGCGACGTGTACCTCGCTCCCGCCGACGGTTCGACGCCGCCGCGCAACGTCTCGAGCGACGGACCGGGCTACGACACGCACCCGGTGTTCTCACCGAGCGGACGCACGCTCGCGTACCTCTCGATGCCGCGCGCCGGCTACGAAGCCGATCGCCAACAGATCGTGCTGATGGACGTCGCGAGCGGCGCCAAGCGGCTGCTCGCGCAGGGCTGGGATCGATCGGCCAGCGACCTGGTCTGGTCGGCCGACGAGAAGACGCTCTTCACCAGCGCCGCCAACCTGGGCAACACCTCGATCTTCGCCATCGACGTGGCGAGCGGCGACGTGCGCACGCTGATCGAGCGCGGCTCGAACAGCGCTCCGTTGCTCGCGGGAGCGCGCCTGGTGTTCTCGCGCAACCACCTGAAGTCGCCGGCCGAGCTGTACTCGATGAACCTCGACGGCAGCGACCTGCGCGCGGTCACTTCGCTCAACGCAGCCAAGGTCGCCGCGGCGCGCATGGGCGACTACGAGCAGTTCCACTTCGCCGGCGCGAAGGGCGAGAAGGTCCACGGCTACGTGATGAAGCCGGCCGATTTCGAACCGGGCAAGCGCTACCCCGTCGCCTTCCTGATCCACGGCGGACCGCAGGGCAGCTTCGGCGACAGCTTCCACTACCGCT
>CALKYE010000173.1 GCA_938003765.1 uncultured Planctomycetia bacterium | reverse complement strand
ACCTCGAGAACTTCGGCAACACGCGCATGCGCCAGCGCAGCCAGGAGCGCATGGAGGCGACGCGCGAGCAGTACGAGACGATCCTGCGCCAGACGGTCTCGGCGCAGCTCGCTCTCGAGGCGCTGAACGCCGACCTCAACGACCACGCGCTGTTCCTCGGCCACGACTTCAACGCGGAGTCGGCCGAACTGATCCACAACGACGTCGCGGCGCTCGAGTCGCGCGTGGTCGAGCTCGACGGACGGCTGGACGCCGCCATCGGCTCGTCGAAGCAGTACATCGCTTCGCGCGCGCTGCGCGGCGAGCTGGGCGAAGGCGCGCAGGAGGAAGCGGCCCCGGCGGGCCCCAAGGCCGCCAAAGGTCAGCGCAAGCGCGCGCGTCAACAGCAGCAGGAAGCTGCGCAGGCCGAAGGCGAAGCGGCTCCGGCCGAGACCGCCAGCGCACAGCCGCGTCGCTCGTACTGAGCCCCGCGGCCTGACCGCGCTCCCGCTCGCTGCCCCCGCGCGCGCCTTCGATGACCTGGACGCTGCTCGTCGCGTTGGCGCTCGCGCTCGCCGTCGCGGCTCTCGCAGCGCTGGCGCGCGGCGCGGAGCTGCGGCGCATGGAGCGCGGCGTGCGCGCGCGCGAGAAGGCCGTCGAGACGGGCGCGCACGAGGCGCAGCTCAGTGAGCCGGTCGTCGACCTCTCGCGTTGCCTCGGATGCGGCGCGTGCATCGACGCCTGCCCCGAGAGCAACGTGCTCGAACTCGTCCACGGTCAGGCCGTGGTCGTCAGCGGCGCGCGCTGCGTGGGTCACGCCGCGTGCGAGCGCGAGTGCCCCACCGGCGCGATCACCGTCACGATCGCCAAGTTGAGCGAACGGCGCGACGTGCCCGCGCTCGAGCCGTCGCTCGAAGCGGTCGGCGCGCCGGGACTGTTCCTCGCAGGCGAGGTCACCGCGCACGCGCTGATCAAGACCGCCATCGAGCACGGAGCGCAGGTCGCGCGCGAGGTCGCTTCGCGCTGTGCTTCGCCGGCGTCAGCGCTGCCCAGCGGCGACGCTCCGCTCGATCTGTGCATCGTCGGCGCCGGGCCGGCCGGACTGGCGTGCGCGCTGGAGGCGAAGAAGCGCGGCCTGCGCTTCGTCGTCGTCGATCAGGCCAGCGAAGTCGGCGGCACCGTCGCGAAGTACCCGCGGCGCAAGCTCGTGATCACGCAGCCCGTCGAGTTGCCGCTCTACGGAGCGCTGAAGGAGACGAGCTACACCAAGGAGGAGCTCGTCGCGCTGTGGCAGTCGATCGCGCGCCAGCACGAACTCCCCATCCGCACCGGCTGCACGCTCGAGTCGCTGCAGCGCTACGACGACGGCTTCGTGCTCGCGACGAGCGGCGGTGAGCTGCGCGCGCGGCACGTGTGCATGGCCGTGGGTCGGCGCGGCGCGCCCAACAAGCTCGGCGTGGCCGGCGAGGAGCTCGAGAAGGTCGCGTACGGACTGCTCGACGCGCACTCGTACGCAGGCCGGCGCGTGCTGGTGGTCGGCGGCGGCGACAGCGCGGTGGAAGCGGCCGTTGCGCTGGCCGAGCAGCCCGGCGCGCAGGTGACGCTGAGCTACCGCCGCGGAGCGTTCTTCCGTCTGCGCGGCCGCAACGAGCAACGCCTCGCGCAGGCCGTCGACAGCGGACACCTGCAGGTGCTGTTCGAGAGCGACGTGCGCGCGATCGCGCCGGAGCGAGTCGAGCTCGAGGTGCGCAAGCCGGGCGGCCCCGAGCGCGTGCAGCTCGCCAACGACGACGTGTTCGTGCTCGCCGGTGGATCGCCTCCGTTCCCGTTGCTCGAGCGCGCGGGCGTGTCGTTCGATCCCGCGTTGCGCGCGCCGCGCGTCGCCGCGCCCGCGCAAGGAGCCGGCCTCACGAGCGCGCTCGCCATCGGCGCGGCGCTGACCCTCGCGACGCTCGCCTGGGTGCTCCTGCACTTCGACTACTACTCCGCCGCGGCCGAGCTGCGCGCTCTCGACGAGCGGCACGCGTGGTTGCGGCCCGGACGCGGACTCGGACTGGCGCTCGGCATCGGCGCGACCGCGCTGATCGGCGTGAACTTGCTGTACCTCGCGCGACGCGCGCAACGCTGGGGCATCACCTTCGGCTCGCTCAAGGCCTGGATGACCAGCCACATCGCGACCGGCGTCCTCGCGCTCTTGTGCGCGTTGGTCCACGCCGGAATGACGTCGCGCGACAGCGTCGGCGGTCACTCGCTGTGGGCGCTCGCGGCGTTGCTCGGCACGGGCGCGATCGGGCGCTACTTCTACGCCTGGGTGCCGCGAGCGGCGAACGGACGCGAGCTCGAGCTCGACGAAGTGCGCGCCGAGCTCGCGAGCCTGAGCGAGCAATGGGGCGCGGAACAGCGTGAGTTCGTGGAGCGCGTGCGCGTCGAGCTCGCCGAGCTGGTCAGCGCGCGCCAGTGGCGCAGCTCGTTCGTCGGGCGCGTCGCGGCGCTCGTGCTCGGCCAGCGCGACCTCCAACGCCGACTGGCGAAGCTCGCGCTCGAAGGTCGGGCGCAGGGCCTGTCCGGTCAGCGCGTCGACGCGACGCTCGCGCTCGCGCGGCGCGCGCACAAGAGCGCGCTCGCGGCCGCGCACTTCGAGGACCTGCGCGCGCTGCTCGGGACCTGGCGCTACCTCCACCGCTGGGTCGCCGTGCTCATGCTGGTCCTGCTCGCGGCGCACGTCGGCTACGCGTTGATCTACGGCGAGCTGCTCGCGGGGGTCGCGCGATGAACGTGCGGCGGCTGGGCTTCTGGATCGCGACCTGCTCGCTGGCGATCGTGCTGCTGATCGGCGTCGTCGACGTGCAGCGCACCTCGCCGGGTCCAGTCACCTCCGTCCACGCGCAGCTCGAGAAGCTCGAGGGCGGCGCCAACTGCTCGCAGTGCCACGGCGGCTGGTTCAGCGACATGCGCTCGTCGTGCCTGGAGTGCCACGCCCCCATCGCGGAGCAGATCGAGTCGCGCAAGGGTCTCCACGGCGCCCAGCTCGAGGCCATCACGGAACGCTGCGCGACGTGCCACAGCGAGCACCACGGCGCGTCGTTCGCGATCGTGAACGACCAGAGCTTCGCGCTGGCCGGCGCCGTGAACCGCGCCGAGTTCGACCACGCGCTCATCGGCTGGGAGATGAGCGGCGCGCACCTCGAGCTGGCCTGCGCCAAGTGCCACGAGAACGCCGACGTCTCGGTGCTCAGCGAGGGACAGTCGCGCTTCCTCGGGCTCGCCCAGGACTGCGCGAGCTGCCACGACGATCCGCACGAGGGCCGCATGCGCGTGTCGTGCGTGAGCTGCCACGGACAGGAGAAGTGGGACGGCCTGCACTCCGAGGGCCACGACCAGCGCCTGCCGCTGATCGGCGGACACGGCGACGTGAGCTGTCGCACCTGCCACGAGAAGGACTCGCCGCGCTCGCTCGAAGCGCTCGGCGAGGCCAAGGTGAAGCCGCGTCCGCGCGAGTGCGCCGACTGCCACGACTCGCCGCACGTCGAGGGCTTCACGCGCGCCGCGGCGTTCGCGCTCGGGAAGTCGGAGCGCGCGGGCTGCGTGGTGTGCCACGCCGCCGAGCACGAGTTGTTCCGCGACGAGCGCCTGGAGCTCTCCGCCGAACAACACGCGGGCTCGGGCTTCTCGCTGGGCGCGCCGCACACGGACCTGGAGTGCGCGCAGTGCCACGATCCGCAGCTCGCGAGCTTCGTCGAGCGCTATCCCGGTCGCGGTCAGGACCAGTGCAGCGCGTGCCACGCCGATCCGCACGAAGGCCAGTTCGCGAGCGGGCCCTTCTCGAGCGGCGACTGCATCGCCTGCCACTCGCGCCAGCACTTCGATCCGCACGAGTTCGACCTCGACAAGCACGCGCTCGCCGCACTGCGCCTCGAGGGCGCGCACGCGAACGCCGAGTGCTCGGCCTGCCACGTCGATCCCGAACCCGAGCGCGCGCGCCGCTTCCGGGGGACGCCCGATCAGTGCGCCGAGTGCCACGAGGACGCGCACGACGCGTTCTTCGCCGAGAAACTCAGCCAGACTCGTTCCCGACCGTCGAACGGCGACTGCGCGCGCTGCCACGACTCGGAGCGCTTCTCCAACGCGGACGCGAACTTCGATCACGCGAACTGGACCGACTTCGCCGTCCTCGGCGCGCACGCGCAGGCGAGTTGCGAGGCGTGTCACCCGCGCGCACAGACGCCGGACGAGAGCGGCCGGACCTTCGGGCGCGTCGCTGAGCACTTCGGCGAGTTCGAGAACTGCGCGACGTGCCACGACGACCCGCACGGCGGCGACTTCGACAAGCCGCGCCACCCCAAGCGCTTTCGCGACGCCACGAGCTGCGCGCGCTGCCACGACACGAGCTCGTTCCGCTCGCTGCCGTTCGGCTTCGACCACGGACTGTGGACGCGCTTCGGGCTCGAGGGCGGCCACGAGGGGCTCTCGTGCTCATCGTGTCACGCGCCGCTGCGCAAGCCCGACGAGCTGGGCCGCACCTGGGCGCGCGCCGCGGGAACCAGTTGCGCCGACTGCCACGACGATCCGCATGCGGGTCAGTTCGCGGTCGCCGGCGAAGCCGACTGCGCGCGCTGCCACACCAGCTCGCACGACTCGATGCTGCACTTCGACCACGAGACCGACGCGCGCTTCGCGCTCGGCGAGGCGCACCGACGGCTCGACTGCGGCGCCTGCCACCACGTGGAAGAGCGCGCGGGCCTCGAGTTCGTGCGCTACCGACCGCTCGGCACGCGCTGCGTCGACTGCCACGGCGTGGGCGAGGACGTGCTCCTGCGCCGCAAGACGCGCGGGAAGTGAGTCGGCTTCCTGCGCGCGCCGCGCAGCGCCTCCGCAGGGGTTGACCTCAGCGCGCGGCGAAGTTCGTAGCCGCGGCGGCGGCACTGCGCAGTCGCGCTCCCGCCATGCGACTTCGCGCTACCGTCCAGGCGCGAGCGCGGAGCATCCCGCGCCGCGGAGGTGAGCGCCATGTCGTTCTACCGAGTCCGTGGAGTCCCCGCGCTGACCGCGAGCCTGTGCGCCGCCGCGTGCTCGAGCGTCACGCCCCTGATCGTGCACGACAGCGCCGTGCTCGCGCCTTCGGGTCGCGTGCGCGTCGACCTGCAGCGCGACGCGCCGGGCGGCTGGTTCGTGGAGGGCGCGTTCAGCGATCAGGAGGGCGACGACCGCCAAGGACTGGCGAGCTCGCACACCGTCGTCGTCGACAACGTCACCTTCACGGGCCCGGACTCGCTGCAGACCGACGCCAGCCTGCGCGTCGGCGAGTTCGTGCTGGGCCGCAGCGCGATCGGCGAGAACGTGCGCTTCTCGATTTACAGCGGCCTCCAGACGATCGAACTCGACCTCGACGTCCGTAGCTCCAACCAGCGCGCGAGCGATCAACGCTCGTCGAACTCCTGGCTGGTGGGCGCCGAGTTCTCGGCCCCGATGCGCTCCTGGCTGACGCTCGACGGCCGCGCGGACTTCTCGTACTCGGTCTCCGGCGACGAGTTGACCGCACAGCAGTTCGAGCTCGGTGTGGGCCTGCTCCCGGTTCCGTTCGCGCGCCTGTTCGTGGGGCTGTCGTATCGCAGCCTGACTCAGGTCGTGGCCGGCGGCTCGGACATCGACCTCGAGTTCTTCGGCCCCGCCCTCGGCTTGCGGCTGGATCTGTGACGCGGCGACCGTCGTAACGCCGCGGGAAGCGCTCGCGCCCATCCGGGGGGCGCGTGCTGTCCAGATGCCGGTCGTGCGACGGCGAACGGACTCGGTCGCGCATCTCCACAGCGAGCACGCTCGCGACTGTGAGCCAGTGGCGGTCGTTTCTTCCGCCCCGTGCGGTCGGAATGGCGCAGCCGGGGCAGCGCATGCAGCCCGGCCATCGCGTCGGTCGATACACGCGCCCCAGAGGATTCAGCGGCTCGCGTCGGAACGCCGGAGTGGCGTCGTCGCGCGTCGTCAGATCCCTCCAGAACCATGCATCGAGGCTGGCTCATCGCAGCGATCGGCGTGTGCGGTAGCGCTGCGCTGGCGCGGGCGGCGGTCGCGTCGCCCCAGCAATCGCCCGCCGCGCAAGACGAGGCCGAACACGAGATTCTCGAGCTGCGCATCACGCACGTGCGCGGCGCGAGCGTCGTGGTCGACCGCGGAACAGCAGACCTCCTGCGCGTCGGTGATCGCGTGTTCTTCCGGCCGCGCGACGGCGGGTTGCACGGCGGATTGGTCACGCAAGTCGAGGAGCGCACCGCCGTGGTCGAGTTGCAAGGCGCAGGCTTCCCGGCCGAGCCCGGCGTGCGCGGATTCGTGCGCATTCCCGCAGCTCGCAGCGCTCCGCAAGCGGCGAAGCCCAAGCGTCGACCGCGCACGGCGCCGGCCGAGGGCGAGAAGCGCTCGGAGTGGAGCAATCCCGACGAGGAGTACGAGCAGGGCCAACCGCTGCTGGCGCGCGTGCGTCCGCTCCGGCCGCAGGAGCGACCGCGCAGCTACAGCGGGCGCTGGTACACGACCTTCGATCAGATCCGCAGCACCGAGGACGACCGCAGCGACGCCTTCTATCGCCTGGGCGGCTCGCTGCGCGTCGAGAACCTCACCGGCAGCGGCGATCGACTGAACTTCGACGGCGAGCTCAACTACCGCGACACCGACGTTCCGGACAATCAGGACCAGAACGCCAAACGCTTCCGACTCGACCGGATGGCGTATTCGTGGGGCGGAACGCGCTTCGAGCCCACGCGCGTCGAGTTCGGACGCTTCCTGCACTTCGGCATGCCCGAGTTCGGCGTGCTCGACGGCGCCGAGTGGTCCACGCGCACCGACAGCGGCGATCGCTTCGGCGTTTCAGCGGGTTGGCTGCCCGAGCCGGACCTGAACTACGAGAGCGGCTCGGACTTCGCGGTGTCCGCGTTCTATCGCTGGGTGCACGACGAGAGCGAGCGTTTGAGCGCCGCGATCGGGTTCCAGAAGAGCTGGCACAACACCAACGCCGACCGCGATCTGGCCGTCGTCAACTTCAACTACCTGCCCGACGATGGCTGGCAGCTCGTGAGCTCCGCCTGGGTCGACATCTACACCGACGGCGACGACCTCAAGGACCAGGGGCCGGAACTCACGCAGGCGCTGATCAACCTCTCTCACGCGTGGAGCGCTCAAACCTCGGTCGGCCTGCGCGCCTCCCACATCGCGTTCCCGCAGATCGATCGCCAGGAGTTCATCGCGCCGCAGCCCGGCGACTTCGTGGATGCTCACGTCGACCGCGTCGGAGTCTTCGCGCGCACTGCGTTGAGCCGCGCCACGCGCCTGCGCGCGGACGTCGGCATGTGGAGCGACGAGGACGACTCGGGCGGCGACGCGGAGCTCGCGCTCGAGCTCGATTCGGCCTGGTGGGGCGGCAGCGTGCTCGGCGCGTCGGTGTTCGGCGTCAACGGCCAGTTCAGCGACGCGCTCGGCGGGCGCGGGTACATGCGCCGCTGGGACGCCGACGGCGGCTGGTCGCTCGAGTACGAGCTCGCCAACAACGATCTGGTCGGGTTCACGTCCCAGAACGACGACCTGCCGCAGCACCGGGTTCGTGCGCAATGGGACCACGTGTCGATCGACAACTGGAGCGTGCGCCTGAGCCTCGACGCGCAGTTGTGGGACACGGAGCACTCGCTCGTCGCCAGCGTGCACGTCAACCGGAGCTTCTGACCATGATCCCCCACCGCACCGCACACAGGCTCAGCGTGCTCGCGCTCCTCGCGCTGGGCCTCGCCGCCTGCATCGCCGGCGGATCCGACCGCGCGCGCCAGCGCATGTGGTGGTCGGGACTCGGCCCGGTTCTGCCGCACGACACGTTCCCCGCCGATTGCGCGCTGTGCCACGTCGGTCAGACCTGGACGGAGCTGCGCGAGGACTTCCAGTTCGATCACGAGGGCGAGACCGGTGTTGCGCTCAAGGGCGCGCACGCAGCGGCCACTTGCCTGCGTTGCCACAACGACCGCGGACCCGTCGCGGTGTTCGCGCGCCAAGGCTGCGGCGGTTGCCACGAGGACGTGCACTTCGGCCGACTCGGAGCGACCTGTTCGAACTGCCACGTCGAGCACAACTGGTATCCGGTCGGACAGATCGAGATGCACCGTCACACGCGCTTCCCGCTGATCGGCGTGCACGCGTCGACGTCGTGTCGGCGTTGCCACCCCGGCGCTGAGGTCGGGCAATTCGTTCCGACGGACACCGAGTGCGTGACTTGCCACATCGCGGACCTGCAACGCGCCACCAACCCCAATCACGTCGGCCTGGGCTGGGTGGACAATTGCGACCGCTGCCATCAGCCGCGCACCTGGGACAACGCGGAAATCGACAACTAGCGTTCGGGTTGGATCAAGCGCCGCTGGCGCGACCGTCGACAAGGCCGTGGTGACGCAGTTTCGCGCGGACAGGACCGGGCGATCGCTGCGAAGGAGGAGCGGGGCGATGGTTGGACGGGGCTTCAAGCGGAGTCTGAGCGCGTTGGCGCTCGCGGCGCTCGCGGCGTGCAGCAGTGAGACCGGCAAGCTCACGGAACGCGTCGGCGAGTCGTGCATGCTGTGCCACAACGGTTCGCCGGAGGACGACTACGCGGGGCCGGGCATCGAGAACCCGCACCCGTTCACGGGCGCCGACAACCTCAAGTGCACGGACTGCCACGGCGGCAATCCCGATGGCGACGACCTCGCCTCGAGTCACGTGCCGCCGCCGCCGCAGATCGGCGACGACCAGAAGCTGTTGACCGACCGCAAGGCGTACTTCAATCGCCTGACCCTGGCGGGCATCGACAAGTTCCCCGACTACACCGTCGAAGGCCGGACCTACACCGCGCTCGAGTACCTCCAGTTCATCAACCCCGGTGATCTCCGCGTCGTGACCAACGGTCAGAGCTGCGGCGCCTGCCACCAGGGTCACAGCGAGTGCGTGAACTCGAGCCTGCTCGCGACGAGCACCGGCATCTACTCCGGCGCCATGTACCAGATCGGCGCGCAGAACCAGATCCCGGCGCACCAGGGCTTGTACGAAGACACGGCGGCGGACCTCGGGTTCCGCGCGGTGCTCAACGTCGCTTTCGCGCCGCTCTCGGCCGCCATCGGCGAAGTCGGCGAGCTCATCGAAGCGCCGGTGTTCTCCAAGCACGGCGCGACGGCGCCCGATTCGATCTTCAACAACCCCGCGTACTTCGTCGCGCAGCTCGCCGACGACATCAACGTCGACGGCACGGTGGTGAGCGGCTCGCCTCTCGAGCACCTCTACCAGGAGCAGGTCGCGTTCACCTGCGGCGATTGCCACCTCGGCAGCGCTGGCGCGAACAACCGCGCAGGCGACTTCCGCTCCTCGGGCTGCAGCGCGTGCCACATGCCGTACAGCCTGGGCGGCAAGAGCGGCAGCTCCGACCCGAACATCAACAAGCTCGAGCCGCTCGACCCCGACGACATCGACGAGCCGGAGCGGCCGCACGCGCGCTCGCACCGCATCCACAGCGTGGCCAAGACGCTGCCCAGCGGCGTGCAAGTGCCGGGCATCGATGACCTGACCTGCGCGGGTTGCCACCAGGGCTCGAACCGCACGGTCATGCAGTACTGGGGCATCCGGCTCGACCAGAACCAGGACGTGCAGCGCGGCAAGCAGTACCCGGCCAACCCGGTCACGCGCCAGAACACCAGTCAGGATCAACGCCTGTTCGACCCGGCGGTCGGCAACAACACCTTCAACGGGCGCAACGCGAACCAGTACCTGGCGAAAGAGGACTACGACGGCGACGGTCGCGACGACACGCCCGAGGACGTTCACCACGAAGCGGGCATGGGCTGCATCGACTGCCACGGCAGCTTCGACATCCACGGCGGCGACGTGAACGCGGGCCAGGGCGCGATCGCGAGTCGCATGGAGCAACAGGTCGCCGTGCGCTGCGAGAGCTGCCACGGAAGCATCGAGAGCTATGCGCCGACCGTTTCGGGCACGGCCTGGGATGGCGTTGCGCGCGACATGCCCGTCGACGCCGCGGGCAAGCCGCTCAACCACATGTGGCGCGACTCGAGCGGGAACTACTTCCTGCGCAGCCGCCTGACCGGCGCGACGCACTACGTGCCGCAGACGCGCGACACCGTGTCGGACAACGGGCGGCTGAACCCGCTCACCAACCAGCCGATCTACACGGACAAGGCGTCCTACGCGATGGGCCGCTGCGACGCCGACCCGAGCAACGGCGTCGGACCTCTGCAGACCGCTGGCGTCGCCAACGGCTTCAGCCACACCGATCGCATGGACTGCGTGTCGTGCCACGCTTCGTGGACCAACACCTGCACGGGCTGCCACCTGAGCGGCGAATACAACACCGGCAACAACTTCTCGAACGTCACCGGCGACCGCATCGTCTTCAAGCAGCGCACGGCGGACTTCACCTACCAATCGCCGCTGTTCTTCACGCTCGGCGTCGGCGCGCGGGGCAAGATCACCCAGTTCAGCGCCAACACCAAGGTGTTCTTCCACTGGGAGGACAAGAACCAGGCGCTCACGCCGGTCATGACCTTCAGCGACCGGCACGGCAAGGGCTCGAACCCCGCTTCGCCCTACCCGTCGCTGAGCCACAACGCCTTCATGGCGCACTCGATCCGCGGCAAGGTCACGGCGCAGCGCGAGGGACCGCGCTACTGCGCGACCTGCCACCTGACGGACGAGGGGCTCGCCAACTGGGGCGCGGAGTACACGAGCTTCCGCACGGCGCTCGCCAATCGCGACTACGCCGCGCTGGACTTCGACCTCTTGAAGCAGCACTTCGGCCGCAACACGGGCAACTACATGAACTCGCCCCTGTGGCCGCACATGGCCGCGGGCCTGGGCACCGGCCTGTTCCTGTTCGACCACAACGGTTGCCCGGTGAACCCGCTGGACGACGATCCCAACCGGCGCGGCTGCTACACCGACCTCTTGAACTTCCAGCGCACGTCGCCGCAGAACTTCTTCAACCAGTTCGCGTTCGCCAACGTGACCTACGACCTCGACCGCATCGTCGAAGCGAACGGCGTGGCCAACGGCTCGAACAACCACCCGTGGCTCGACGCCTCGGGCGCGGCGATGCGCGATGGAGCGCTCGACCCCAACCAGCCCGGACCGCTGGGCGCGACGCTGATCCGCATGATGACCGACCCTGCGCAGGGCCGCGTCCTCGACTCGTGGATCGACTCCAACGGCCAGCTCAAGGGCGACGCGTCGAACTTCATCAGCGGACCGTGAGACGTGGGCTGCGGGTCGCAGCGCGCTAGGCTGTGCGCCTGGAGCGATGCGCACGTGGTCCCTGATTCCGCTCGCGAGCGCCGTTTTCAAGCGCTTCGCTGGCGCTGAGCTTGGACTACGAGGACCCTCATGACTTCGCAGTTCAACAAACCCTGGCTCGTCGCGGTCTGGCCCGGCATGGGCGGAGTGGCGCAGATCGCGGGCGGCCACCTGGTGCGGCAACTCGGCGCGCAACCGATCGCCGAGCTCGACCCCGGCCCGTTCTTCGAGATCCAGTCGATCTCGATCAAGCGCGGCGTCGTGCAGCCGAACGCGCTCCCCCGCAGCACGTTCTACTACTGGCGCGACCCCAAGGAGCAGCGCGACATCATCGTGCTGCTGGGCGACCGCCAGCCGACGACCGACGGCTATCGCTACTGCCAGGCGGTGCTCGAAGCCGCGGGGAAGTTCGGTGTCGAGCGCGTGTTCACCTTCGCCGCGATGGCCACGCCGATCCTGCCGGCGCAGCCGCCGCGCGTGTTCGGCGTGTGCACGCGCGAGGAGATGCTCGAGGAGCTCCGCCGCGACGGCGTCACGCTGCTCGACGAGGGCGAGATCTCCGGGCTCAACGGCGTGTTCATCGCCGCCGCCGCCGCGCGCGACCTGCCCGGCGCGTGCCTGCTGGGCGAGTTCCCGTTCTTCGCGGCGACCGCGCCCAACCCCAAGGCCTCGGCCGCGGTGCTGCGCGTGTTCTCCGAGCTGGCCGACATCGCGCTCGACCTGAGCGAGATCGACGCCGACGCGCGCAAGGTCGAACGCGGGCTCACGCAGCACCTCGAAGGGTTGCAGCGCGCGGCGCAGCTCGCCGCGCAGGCCTCGCGGCCGCAGTCCGCCGAGCCGCCGCCCGACGAATACCCGAGCCCCGACGAACCCGAAGCCGCGCCGCGCCGACGCCTCTCGCCGGAGATCAGCGAACGCATCGAACAGCTCTTCGCGGCCGCGCGCGACGACCGCACCAAGGCCATCGAGCTCAAGGCCGAACTCGACCGCTTCGAGCTGTTCAAGCAGTTCGAAGACCGCTTCCTCGACCTCTTCAAGCAAGCCGGCTAGCGCCGGTGTCCGTCCCCGTGAAGTTCCTCGTTGGCTCGTCATGCGCCGCGCTTTCGGCGGTGCTCGTCGCGGCTGGCGCGCAAGCAGCGCTCGCCCCCCAAGGACTGAAGATCGAGGGACCGCGCACGTGCGAGGAAGGCGCGCAAGTCGTGCTCAACCTCGGAACGAGCGTGGCCGACGAGCGCTGGAGCTGGCGCCAGGTGCGCGGCCCGAAGGCCAAGTTCGTCCCCGCGGGCGCGCAGCTCTCGTTCACCGCCCCGCAAGCGCTCGCCGACTACGAGCTCGAGTTCGAATGCAGTGCGAGCGTCGGCGGCGCGACGCAGAGCGCAACCCACGTCGTCAAGGTCAGCGCCGACGACGATCCGCCCCTGGCGCAGACCTTCGTCGCTCCGCGCTCGGAGTGCGGCGCGATCCTGCTGCTCACCGGCCAGGGCCAGAACCCCGAGATCCTCCAGGGCATCACCTACCAGTGGCGCCAGGTCGGCGAAGGCCCGCGCGTGAAGCTCGAGTACGCCGATCGGCCGCAGGCGTGGTGCACGCCCCCCGAGCACGCCGCGGGCTACACGTTGCAGTTCGAGTTCGCCGTGAGCGACGGGGTCAACGATCCCACCGTGGCCAAGGTCGAAGTGGCCCTCGACTGCGACCCGAGCTCGGCGCCGCTCGCGCCCGAGCAGGTGCTCGAACTTCCGCGCAGCGCGTTCGTGGAGACGAACCTTCCGCGCGGCGCGTGGGTGATGAGCGGCGTGCTGCTCCTGACGCCGGATGCGCCCGACAAGCCGGCGGCGCTGACGCTGCGCCTCGCGACGTCGCACGCGTATGCGGCGGCCGTGAACTTCGAGTCGCGCGAGGGTCGCGGACTCGTGCGGCGCTACGGGATGCAGCGCGACGACAAGGGCGTGTGGAGCGAGCCCGCGCTCAGCGGCAATCAGGACCTCGCGAGCTGGGCGCTCGACTCCCGACTCGGCTTCGAGCTCTCCTGGAACGGCTTCCAACTCGCGTTCCGGACGGGCGAGCCCGGCAAGCGCTCCGAGTGGCAAGAGCCGCCGTTCCCCACGGACATGAACCTGAGTTCGAGACCTCGCAACCTGCTCCTCGACGTGAGCGGCGCGAAGTTCACGCTCGAGTCGTTCGAGTTGCGCGGCAAGTAGCCGCGCGCGCCCGCGCTCAACGCTGCGCCGACTCCGCACCCCGCAGCACGGCGCGTCGCACCGGACGCCAGGCGTACGCGGCCGCCGCGGTGTCAGCCGCCTCCCCGAACACTCCGGGGCCGCACAGGTAGAGCTCGAGTTCGCCCTGCTCGCCGCCTTGGCACACCTCGGCCAAGCCTTGTTCCATGGTCGCTCGCATCGGCGAGTGCAGGGGCGCGCGACTGCACGCCAACTCCCATTCGTCCGTGGTCGGCAGCATGAGCTCCAACGCTTCGGCGCAGCGGAGCGCAACGTGCGGCATGAGTCCTTGCAGCTCGCACGGAGGCTCGAGCTCAGCGCTCACCGACGCTTCGAACTTCAGCGACTCGGGCCCGAACTTCGACTCGCAGATGTAGAAGCTCTGCGCGCCGCGCGCGACGGCGACGAAGCTCTGGCGCGAGGTGCGCTCGCGCAGTCGCGTGGGGATGCGGCGCGTGCTGTCCTCTTCGATCGCCACGGTGCTCCAGCCGGCCGGATCGAGGTCGAAGCGCGCGAACAGGGCCGGCTCGAGCTCGAGCACGCTTCGCAGCCAGGTCTGCACCTGCGGCGCGAGCACGTCAGTCTCGAGCCAGCGCGCAGCAAGTTCGACTACGTTGCCGTTCGCAGCGGCGGCCCGCAGGCTCGCGCCCGGCCCCCAGCTCTCCAACTCCTCGAGCAGACGGACGCGCGGCGCGATGGCGAGCGCGTCGCGTCTGAAGTACTCCGAGTACGCCTGCGCCAATCGGCTCTGCCACTGAAGCTGCTCTCCCACCGTGCGCAGCGAGTCGCCCGGTCCGTTCCAGGCGCGGAAGCCCTCCCGCACGGACTGCTCGAGTTCGTTCCACAGTTCTGAGGCGCGGAGCGGTCCATCGCCCCCGCTGGAGTCCACTCCCGCCATGGAGAGCACCTCCGTCACTTCCGCGATCCACCGCGGGCTGCCCACGATCGGACGAGGCGCCTTGGGCGGCCGAACGTTGACGCGCGCGCGCGCCTCCGCGGCGAGCCGCGCTACAGCCGATGCCGCGCCGACGGGAACAGTCTTCGTCGCGCGTGTGAGTCGCTGCGTCGCGCCGACCGCTCGCGCGGGCCACGCGAAGTTGCTCACCACGGGCCCTCTTGGAGGAACGATGAACGGCGGATCTGTCGGAGAGACGCCGCCGTCGTTCGGCGTGTTCTCGCGAGCGTCCGAGTCCTCCTGCGAGTCGGCGTCAGGATCGCTCGCGGGCTCGGTCGACGTCGCGCCTGATGAATCGATCCCTGATGAGTCGGCGCCTGAAGACCCGCCGCCGGGCGCACCGCCGC
>CALKYE010000172.1 GCA_938003765.1 uncultured Planctomycetia bacterium | reverse complement strand
GGGCTGGTCTCGCTGTTCGTCGGACGCTGCACGAGTGTGGGCCGCGAGGCTCAGTTCGTGATGGGCGGCGCGCTTGTGGACGTGGGCTACGGACTGCAGGACGGGCTCGAGGCCTACGACTTCGAGCACGACCACGAGATCGGTCCCGAGGAGGTGTGGGAGGAGATGCTGCGCCACAACCGCCTGTCATCGGGCATGCGCACGCGCTTCCCGCGCGCGACGCACCATCCGCTGGTTGCACTGCTGGTGTGCATGGACGCGCGCATCGACACCAACGAGCTGGTGGGGGACACGCGGCGCTTCTACTACGTGGTGCGCACCGCGGGTTCGGTGATGAGCGAGCGCGAGGAGGAGATGCTCGAGCTGGCCGTGGCGAACGGGGTCAAGCTCGTGGTGCTCACCACGCACTCCGACTGCGCCGCGGAGAAGGTCGCGGCCTCGGCCGAGCTGCGCCCGCGCTTCCCGGCTCTCGGCCGCGCGGTTGACGAGCGCGAAGTGCGCGTCGCGAGCTTCCTGGAACGTCCCGCGATCGCCGCGGCGGTCCAGAAGGGCGAGTTGGCCGTCAAGCGCGTCTCGATCGAGACGCTGACCGACCAGCTCGTCGAGCGCTGACGCCGCGGAGCGCCCCTCCGAGCGGCGACTCCGAGAACTTCCCGAATCGCTGATCTCCAGCTCGCGCGGACTGCGTGGCTGCGGTGGAGCCAACCCTCCTCACGCCATGCAACCCCACCAATCCCACCCCGTCCGCTTCGCCCGCCTCGTCCCCCTTGCCGCCGCGTTCCTGTGCGCCACAGCGCAGGCGCAGCAGCGCACACCCGCCGCCGACGGCAGCGCGCCTTCGCCGGACAGCTCGCCCGCGGCCAACCTTCCGCGCGGTGACTACGGCGTCGGGACGGTCGCCGGAGCGATCGCGCCCGAGCGCAACGTCTTCCGCGGCGCAGGGGAGCGCGCGCCCGTCGCGTTCGACGACGCCGTTCCGCGCCCGACCCGCATCGAAGTGCGCGCCGGCGCGAACGGCGACGAGCTGCTGGCCCGCGTCGAGGAGGATCCGTTCTACCTGGGCTTCGCCGGCTCGAAGTACTACCCGCCGCAGCACGAGCGGCTGGATCCGCAGCTCGTCTCGGACGCGGCGCGCGCGCAGCTCGAGGGCCGCTCGCACACCTTCGGGTTCGTGATGTTCGACAAGCGCATGACGCCCGAGCGCGCGGCGCAGCTCGAGGAACTCGGGCTCCGCGTACTGCAGTTCCACCCGTACTACTGCCTCAAGGCGGCGCTGCCGGTGGCTGCGCTCGACGCTGTCGCGCAGCTCGACTTCGTGCGCTGGGTCGGTGCGCCGCGCCTCGAGCAGAAGCTCCATCCCGCGCTGGCGACGCACTCGGTCGACGAACAGGGCTACCTCGCGCTGTACGTGAACGTCTACGAGAGCGACCTGTGCGACGAGTCGACCTGGACGCCCGCCGCGCGCGCGTTCCGGCTCGACGGATCCAGCGTCGAAGCGGTGGACGAGGACCCCGCGCTGCCCAAGCTGTGGCAGAGCAACGGCCCGGCGCACCGCGCGCTGAGCGAGCTCGGCGTCGAAGTGTTGCAGTACGTCGACGAGGTGCAGGCCTTCCGCGTGCGCGCTCTGCCGAGCCAAGTCGAGCAGCTCGTGCAACTCGACTGCGTGCAGTTCGTCGAACCCGACGCGCCCGCGCAGCTCATGCACGACGAGTCGGCGCCGATGATCGGCACGGACCACTCGCGCACGCTCACCGCTGGCAACAACAGCGGCGTGGTGTCGATTGCGCAGTGCGACAGCGGCATCGACGCGGCGCACCAGGGCTTCCAGATCGCCGGCTGGGGCTGGGACTTCACCGGCACGACCGGGCCGTTCAACGACGGGTGCGAGCACGGCTCGCACGTCCTCGGCACGGTGCTGGGGAACGGCGCGGGAAGCTTCGGAACGAGCCTCAAGGGCGTCGCGCCGGGTCTGGCGCGCGGCGGAAGTGCGACGCGCGCGTACATCACGCGCTGCTTCGACAACGCCTGCGGATTCTCGGGGACCGCGAACTCGACGCTGTTCAGCGTCAACCGCAGCGGGTTCTGGGACGGTTTCGGCAACACCACCAAGCCGGTGCTCTCCACCAACTCCTGGGGCTCGCCCGGCGTGGGCTGGATCGGCAGCGAGGTCAGCGCGCGCGCGGTCGACTCGGAGGTCTGGAACTACGACCAGGTGTACCTCTTCGCCGCCGGCAATCAGGGCTCGGGCGCGCAGACCATCCTGCAGCAGGGGACGGCGAAGAACGCGCTCACCGTGGGCAGCGTGGTCAACTTCTACGCGCCCGAGGGTTTCCCCAACTCGCTGGCCTTCGACACCAGCCGCGGGCCGTGCGGCGACGGGCGCTGGAAGCCGAACGTCGTGGCGGTGGGGCGCTCGGTCAACTCGATCGATGCCGGCTCGACGAACGGCTACAAGCTCCTCGACGGGACGAGCATGGCCACGCCGCACGTCGCCGGCCTTGCGGCGCAGATCTCCGACCAGTTCGCGTGGCTGCGCTACAAGCCCGCGGGCGTTCACTCGCTGCTGATGTCGAGCGCGGAGACCAAGGGCGGCATCACGCTCGATTCGCCCTCCGACTCGCACCTCGACGGCTTCGGCGCGGGCAAGGTGTCGGCGCACAAGGCGCTCCTGGGAAGCGGCGACTACTTCATGAACAACTGGGTCTTCGACGCGACCTGGAGCGGCGGCTGGACCTTCGCCGACTTCAACGTGCCGGCGAACACCAAGCGCATCACCGTGTGCATGAACTACGTCGAGCCCGAGGCCTCGGCGGGCGCGTCGCAGGCGCTGATCAACAACTGGGACCTGTACATCGACTCGCCGAGCAACGGCATCGACCCCGCCGGCAACGCGGGTGACTTCGTCTTCCAGCAGAGTTCGATCGACAACACGGAGATCCGCACGATCGACAACCCCGTCGCCGGCGTGTGGCGCTTCAAGGTCTGGCCGCAGACCGTGAACTTCCTCAGCTCGGTCAAGATGGGCGTCACGGTCACCTACGAGATCAACCAGGCCGCGTGCTCGCCGGCGCTCGACGTCTACACGTTCGGCTACTACCTGCAGCCCAATCAGGAAGTGGACGTCTTCGGCTACGCCTCCAACGGCAGCGGCCTCGCGAGCGGCGCCTCGTTCGAGTCGTTCTCGACCGGCTCGCCGAACGTGACGGTGTCGCAGGGCCAGCTCCTCGACGGACTGCAGACCACGCACACCGACAACAACAGCGCGGGCTTGAGGGTCGCGCTCGGCGACATTCCTCCCGGCGGAGCGCGGCAGGTCTTCTGGCGCACGAGCTGGCCGACCGACGGCGCCTACAACTTCGGCGCGTACCTCGACGTCGACAACGCGTCGTGGCTGCAGGACACCGTCAGCTTCGTGGTCGACGGAACGCGTCCGACCATCCCGTCGATCACCTCGACCTCGCACACGCAGGGCGTGTGGTCGAACGACACGACGATCGACTACAGCTGGACCCAACCGCCCGACAACCTGTCCGGCATCCAGGGCTACGCGGCGCTGGTCACGTCGAACGGCTTCCCCGGTGATCCGGGCGCGTCGATCGTGTGGGGCCCGATCAACTCGGCCACCATCCCCGTGAACAGCAGCGCGACGGCGATCTACCTCAACTTGCGCCCGGTGGACAACTGCGGCAACGCCTCGTTCGGCTTCGCGTGGAGCGCGCCGTTCCTCGTCGACGCCGTGGCCCCGCTCGCGCCGACCAACCTCCAGTCGCCGACGCATCCCGCGAACGTGCAGCAGTGCGGCGTGAACGCGAGCGTCACTTGGACTGCCGCCGTCGACGCGCACTCCGGCGTCAACGGATACCTCGGCGTGTGGGACACCTCCCCCGGCACGATCCCCAGCGGCGCGGCCAACATCGCGGGCAACGCGACGAGCTTCGCGCAGAACCTCGGTTCGTCGACGAGCGCGCGCTGGTTCCACCTGCGCGCCGTCGACCGCGCGGGGAACTGGGGTCCGACGGCGCACTACGGGCCGGTCTACGCGAACGCGGCTTCGATCTCGAGCTACTGCACGGCGAAGACGAACTCGCTCGGCTGTCTGCCGACGATCAGCTCGCTCAACCAGCCGTCGCGCAGCGCGGGCAACTTCTCGGTGAGCTGCTCCAACGTGCTCAACCAGAAGAACGGGCTCCTGTTCTGGGGCTTCGCGAGCACCGCGCAACCGTTCCAGGGCGGGACCTTGTGCGTCGCGCCGCCGACGGTGCGCACGCCCTCGCTGGCGAGCGGCGGTGCGTCGAGCGGCGCCTCGTGCACGGGCTCGTACACCTTCACGTTCAGCACGGCGTACATGAACGCGGTCGGGCTCATTCCGGGAGACACGGTGTTCGCGCAGTGGTGGATGCGCGACCCGCAGAGCCCGTCGACCACGGGCCTGTCCAACGCGCTGCGCTTCACGGTTTGCCAGTAGCGCGCGACGTTCAGCAGCGTTCGAGCGGCGCAGTGTCGGGGACTCTCCCGCGCTGCTCCGCTGCGCTTGGCTGAACTCGTTCCGCTCTCGCGCTCACGCCTCGCTCGACGACGTCTCCCGCACGCGCGACAGGCTGCGGATCAGCGGGCCGACCGTCAGGCCCTGCACGAGGATCGAGAACACCACCACCGCGTACGTGACCGTCAACACCGCGTTGCGTCCGACGAAGTCGGGAGTCTTCATCGCCAGCGCGATCGAGATGCCGCCCTTCAGTCCGCCCCAGGTGAGCACGCTGACCGCGCCGTGTCCGATCTTCACGCGCGAGCGCAGCGCCGCCAGCGGAAGCACCACGCCGAACCAGCGCGCACCCAGCACGAGCGGGATCAGCGCCGCGGCCGCGAGCAGGTAGTCGCGGCGCGAGTAGTCGATCGCGAAGACCTCGACGCCGATCAGCAGGAAGAGCAGCGCGTTGAGCGTCTCGTCCACGAAGGTCCAGACCGTGTCGAGCGTCAGCGCGCTGCGTTCGCTGAGCGCATGCGCTCGGCCGTGGTTGCCGATGAACAGTCCGGCGACGACGGACGCCAGCGGCGCCGAGACGTGCAGCCGCGAGGCGGCGAGCCCGATGGCGAACACGACCGCCAGCGAGATCAGCACCTCGAGGTTCGGCTCGTCGAGGCTGCGCATCGCGCTGAAGCACAACCAGCCCAGCGCGAGGCCCAGGGCGACGCCGCCCAGGACTTCTTTGGCCAGCAGCACGCCGACGTCGCTCGCGTCGGCGCCTCCGGATGCGCTGGTCGCGACTCCGACGAGCACGGCGAACACCACGACGCCGACGCCGTCGTTGAACAGGCTCTCGCCGATGACCTTGATCTCGAGGCTCGCGGGCGCCTTGGCGGCCTTCATGATGCCCAGCACCGCGATCGGATCGGTGGGGGAGATCAGCGCGCCGAACACGAAGCACCAGGCGAGGCCCACATCGAGGCCGACGAGTTGGAACACCGCGTACGCGGCGCCGCCGGCGACCGCGGTGCTGATCAGGACTCCGAACGTGGCCAGCGCGAGGATCGGCGCCATGTGCGCGCGCAGCGCGGTCATGTCGGTGTGCAAGGCGCCGGCGAAGAGCAGCAGGCTGAGCATCCCGCTCAGCACCGCCGCCGCGAAGTCCACTTCGAGGACCGCCGTGCGCAGCGTCGCGGCGAGTTCGAGGCTGGGCAGCAGAGCGTCGAGCGCGAGCACGCCGAACGATGCGAGCAGACCCGAGAAGAGCATGCCGATCGCGAACGGCAGCTTGAACACGTGGTGGTTGACGAGCCCGAACAGGGCGGCCAGGACCAGCAGAATGGCGGCGGAGTCGAGCAGGAACATGCGGTGGACGACGACGGAACGTCAGCGAGCGCGGCGACTCTAAGCAATCGAGTCGGCTTCGCGCCCGCGAGTCGCGCGCCGCTGAACCTCGCGGCGACCTCTGCGCTCGGCTCGTCGGGCCGCTGCGCGCCCGCGGCGCGTCGCGCGGTTCAAGCGCCCGGCGTCGACGGCGTTCGCGAATGCGCCACGCCGCGCAGCGCGGCCGCGAGCGAGTCCATCGACAGCGGCTTGGTGAGGAACCCGTTCATGCCCGCCGCGAGGCAGCGCTCACGCACCTGCGCGAGCGCGTCCGCCGTGAGCGCGACGATCGGGACCTGACCGTTCTCTCCGGGCAGCGCGCGAATGCCCGCCGTGGCGCCGTAGCCGTCCAGCACCGGCATCTGGCAGTCCATCAGCACCACGTCGAAGTGCGAGCCCCGAGCCGCCTCGACTGCCTGCGCGCCGTCGCAGGCCACTTCGACGGCGCATCCCAGGCGTCGGAGCATCGCCGTGCCGACCTTGCGGTTCACAGGGTTGTCCTCGACGAGCAGGACGCGCAGTCCGATCAGCGCCTCCGCAGCGGGCGGCTCTCCGGTCTCGCAAGCGCGCACCGGCGCGATCGTCGGCGCCTCGTGCGAGGACTCCGCGGCCGACGGCAGCGGCACGACGAGCGTGAACTCGCTGCCCCTGCCGAGCTCGCTCGTCACGCTGATCTCACCGTTCATGGCGCGCGCCAGGTGTCGGGAGATCGCCAGCCCCAATCCCGTGCCGCCGAAGCGCCGCGTGGTCGACGAGTCGGCCTGCGTGTACTTGTCGAAGACCAACTCGAGACGATCGGGAGCGATGCCCACGCCGGTGTCGCGGACACTCATTCGCACGCAGCGCACGCCGCGGGTGTCGACGAACTCTCGGGCGTCGAGGCTCACCTCGCCGCGTTCGGTGAACTTGATCGCGTTGGCGAGCAGGTTCACGAGGATCTGCCGCAGGCGCGCCCGATCGCCGAGCAGCCGCGCGGGCTCGAGCTCGGGCGCCACGGAACTGGTCACGCGCAGTTGCTTCGCGCGCGCGGACGGCTCGACGACTTCGAGCGCTTCTCGGACCAGTGCGCCGATCGACAGCGGCGCGCTCTCCAGCTCGAGTCTCCCGCTCTCGACCTTGGCCAGGTCGAGGATGTTGTTCACCAGCTCGAGCAGGTGCGCGCCCGAGGTGCGCGTCGTGCGGACCCATTCGCGCTGCGGCTCGTCCAGCTCCGTGTGCGCGAGCATCTCCGCGGCGCCCAGGATCCCGTTGAGCGGCGTGCGGATCTCGTGGCTCATGATCGCCAGGAACTCGGTCTTGGCGCGGGCGGCGCGCTCGGCCTGCGCGACTTCGAGCCGGAGCTGCTCGCCGTGCGCGTGGGAGGCCACGAGGCGCGCGTGATTGGTTGCGAACCAGCACGAGAGCGCCAGCACGACGCTCAGGCTGGCGACGAACCACACCATGGCGCGTCGACGAGCGTGCGCGAGCGAGTCGATCCAAGTTCGCGCCGGGAAGTCGATCGCCAGGACGCCTTCGACGCGTCCGAGCTCGTCGCGCAGCGGATGGAGCGCGCACACCCACACGCCCCAGCGGTCGGTGTTGAACTCGGAATCGAACGACGCCTGACCTGCGAACGCGCGCGCGAGCGGTTCGGGATCGCCCGTCCACTCGTACTCCTCCGCGATCGGTGTGCGCTGCTCGCGCTCGCCCTGGAACCGTCCGTCGCGGTCGTAGTCGGTCTCCGAATCGACGAGCAGAACCGTCTGTCCGTCGCGCCTGCGGCGCAGCGTGTAGATGTCAGCGACGGAGGGGTTGGCCTGGAGCCAGCGCTTCTGGGCCTCGATCATCTGCACGTACGTCGGGTCGCCGGGCGCGCAGTTCAGGCTCAAGCGCGCGTGTCCGAGCAGCTCGGTCTCGCGCGCGTACACCGGTCCGAAGCCCGCCACCCGCGCGATCAACGTTTCGCGCTCGCGTCGCTCGGCCGACTCGGCCAGCGTCACGCCCATCACGGCGACGAGCGCGCCCACCGCCACTCCGAGGGTCGCGCTCAACGCGCGCAACTGCAGCGCGCGCAGGCGTGCGAACGCCGCGGAGACCAGGCCGAGGACGACCAATGCGAGCAGGCCGTAATCCATGCTGCGGGGACGTGCGTTGGCGCGTCGGGGGGAGCGCGCCTCGCGGACGTGTTCAGGAGTCGCGCGTCGCGCTGATGACCCTCTGGAGGTCGGCGGTCTTGAAGGGTTTGGAGATGTACGCGTCCATTCCCGCGTCGAGGCAGCGCTTCTCGTCGTCTTCCATGGCGCTCGCCGTCAGAGCCACGATGCGTGCGTGACGTCCGAGGTCCTTCTCGAGCGCGCGCACGCGGCGCGTCGCCTCCAGGCCGTCGAGCACGGGCATGTGGCAGTCCATGAACACCAGCGCGTACTCGCGGCGCGTGAGCGCCTCGACGGCCTCGAGTCCGTTGCTCGCGACGTCCACGGCGTACCCGAGCGATTCGAGCATGCGCACGGCGACGCGGCGATTGACCGGGTTGTCCTCCGCGAGCAGCACCACCGGTCGGCGCCGCAGTCCGGTGCGCGAGAGGTGGCCGTCGGTGACGGGCAGAGCGGACGGAGGGCTGGCGTCGACGCTCGCTCGCTGCGCGTGTGCGCCGAACATGACCGTGCGGACGCACTCGAGCAGGCGCTGTTCGCGCACCGGCTTGTTCAAGGAGGCTGCGAAGCCCGCTTCGCCCAGTCGCGCTGCGTCGCCCGTCTCCAGCATCGAGCTCAACAGAATCAGCGGCGTCGCGGCCAGCTGCGCGTCGGCGCGGATCCGACGCGCGAGCTCCAGTCCGTCGATCTCCGGCATGGCCTGATCGACCAGCACGAGATCGAAGCGCTCGCCGGCGCTGTGTGCGCGGCGCAGTTGCTCGAGCGCATCGAGCGCGCTCGGCGCGAGCACGGCGCGCATGCCCCAGCCGGAGCATTGGAGCTCCATCAGCCGCAGGTTGGTGGAGTTGTCGTCGACGATCAGCACGCGTCGACCGCGCAGGTCAGTGACCTGCGGCGGTTCGACCGGCGCCTGCGCGGCGGCGCCGACGATCGGGATCCGGAACCAGAACGTGCTGCCGACGCCCGGCGTGCTCTCGACGCCGATCTCGCCGTTCATCAGGTTCACGAGCTTCTTCGAGATCGCCAGGCCCAGTCCGGTGCCGCCGAACTTGCGCGTGGTCGAGCCATCGGCCTGCTCGAAGGCGCCGAACAGCCTCGAGCGCGCCTCGGCCGGGATGCCGATGCCGGTGTCGCGCACCTCGATGCGCAGCCACTCGCCGGCGCCGTCGAGCTCGCGCGTCGCGGTGAGGCCGACCTCGCCGCGCTCGGTGAACTTGATCGCGTTGCCGATCAGGTTCATCAGCACCTGGCGCAGCCGCAGCGGATCGGAGACCAGGCAGCGCGGCACGTCGCAGTGGACGACCGACGTGATCTCGAGGCCCTTGCGTTGCGCGGTGGCCGCCAGCAGTTCCGACACGTCCTGGATCGGGGCGCGCGGATCGAAAGCCAGGCTCTCGAGGCGCAGGCGCCCGGCCTCGATCTTGGACAAGTCGAGGATGTCGTTGAGGATCGCCAGCAGCGCGTCGGCGGAGGTGCGGATCGTCTCTGCGAACTCGCGCTGCTCGTCGGTGAGCGAGCCGTGGAGCAGCAGCTCGGTCATGCCGATCACGCCGTTCATGGGCGTGCGGATCTCGTGGCTCATGTTGGCGAGGAACTCGCTCTTGAGCCGGGCCGCGTCCAGCGCCGCTTCGCGCGCCTCGACCAGCGCGTCGACTCGGTCCGTCACCATGATGAGTCCGCCGACGGCGCCGGTCCGGTCGTGCCAGGGGCTCACCGCCCAACGCAGGATCGCGCGCGTGCCATCGGCGCGCTCGAACGGATCCTCATCGGCGGTGATCACCTCGCCGCGCAGGCAGCGTTGGTGGACCGCCTTCCAGCGCTCGGGGATGTCGGGGAAGACCTCGTAGTGCGAACGCCCGAGGAGCTCGGTGTCCCCCAGCTCGTAGTCCCGCATCCAGCGCTCGCTGCGCGCCAGGTAGCGCATCTGCGAGTCGAACATCGCCATCGCGACGGGCGCGTGCATGACGATCTGCTCGAACTGGCCGCGCTCGCGCTGGAGCAGCTCGAGCACGCGCTTGCTCTCCGAGATGTCGCGGAACACCAGGACGTAGCTGCGCGCCGGGCCCTCGGTCGCCAGCGAGGTCAGCATGCACGCGACGGGGAACGCGCGCCCCGCGGAGTCCCTGAACACGGCGTCGTCGTCGCGCACGCTCGCGCCCGGCGACAACTGCGTCGGGTCGAGCGAGGTGCGCTCGGCGATCAGCGACACGCCTGTCGCCGAGGTCACGTCTTCGCCGAGCATGCGCCGCGCCGCGGGGTTGGCGAGTTGACAGGCGCCGTGCTGATCGAGCACGCACACGCCGTCGCCGATCGAAGTGATCACGCGCTCGAGCATGTCGCGTTCGGCGGCCAGGCGCGCCTCCGAGTCGCGCAGCGAGTTGTTGAGGTCGAGCATCTCCTTGGAGAGCGTGAGCAGCACGCGCTCCTGCATCGCGGTCTGTTCGTCGTGGTTGGCGAACAGGCGACTCACGCGCTCCAGGAACGCGGCCCACGCTTCGCTCGACTGCGGCGGGGCCTCCGCCGCCAGCCCGCAGCGCTTGAGCAATCGCTCCAGACGCTTGTGGGTCACTCCGAGACCTCGAACAGCGTCGTCAGCGTCATGGTCTGGTTGTGCAGGTCGCAGTGCCCGGTCAAGAACGGCGAGATCTCGCCGTAGCTGTAGAACCCGACCTGACGCGCATGGCTGGGCAACTGCTCGAGCACCGCACCCAGTTCCTCTTCGGTGCGCTCGCCGAGGATCATCCGACGGCCGACGCACGAGATCGCGATCGACAGCATGTCGCACGGTTGTGCGGAGTCGCGCTGGGGCTGAGCGGCGCGCGTCCGTTGCGCGGCGTCCGCGGCGCCCTCGATCAGTTGATCGAAGTTGGCGCGCATCAGGCGCGCGAGTTGGCCTTGCGGCACGTCGCCCGCGAACGTCAGGGAGCGCTCCGTCGCGTCGACCGACAGCACGGTGCGCACCAGCACCTTGTTCGACTCCGCGTTCTCGCGCACGGCGAGCGGGAACAGGAGCGCCGAGGCCGGCAGTTCCTCCGCGCGGTCGCCGAGGTAGTTCTTGTACAGGTCGAGCGCCGGTTTCCCGTCGAGCTCGTACAGCACGTTGCCCTTCGAGCGCGTGACGAGTCGCTCGGGGCCGAACACGTCCCAGCCGCCGCGCGAGCCGTGCCCGATGCGGATGTTGGGGCCGTAGAACCCGACGGCGCACACCTGTCGGGCGGCGGGGCCGCTGTCGCCGAGCACCCAGGTTTCCTGGAAGCGCACGCCGTCGCCCGCCAGGCCGCCCGTGACGATCACGCTCGGCGGCGCGACGGTGTTGATCCCGCGCACCAGCTCGCTTCCGTTCACGCTCAAGCCATCGGAGAGCACCAGGATTGCGCGCAGCTCGGGGCCGCACAGCGCTCGCGCGAGTTCCTGGCCGGCGTCGAACGAAGCTTCGACGTTCTCGACGGTCACGCAGCGGTGGCGGACCTCGGTGGAGTCGAAGCGCGCGATGGCGACGGTCAGCGAGTCGTCCTCGACCTCGTCGCCGTGGACTTCGCCCGCGGTCGAGCAACCCACGATGTGCGAGTGGGGGAGCGCCGCGCGCAACTGTTCGAGCGGCGCGCGCTCTGCGGCGTAGCGGGGGGCGGCGAACACCAGCGCCAGCGTGCGTTCGGAGTCGAGTCGCGTGTCGAGCGGCGTTGACCAACCGCGCGCGGGAGAGAACAGGCTCGTGTGAAGTTCCACGGTCGGCGCGAGACGAAATGGGGCGATTGCGGAGCGCGTCCGGAAGGACGGTGACAGAGGGGAGCAGCGGCCGGATCGTCCGCGGGCCCGACGCGTCTTGAGGTCTCGTCGCGGGAACTTTCGCGGTCCGCGCCGCGGCGTCCGCGCTCAGGCCGCAGCGCTGCGGGCGACGCCGGGGCGCAGCCCCTGGACCCGCGACAGATCGACCGTCTGCATGCGGTCTGGCGGCAAGTACTTGCGCGCGTAGCGCAGGTAGACCTCGTCCTCGACGAAGCGCTGGAACACGTCCTGGTCGAGGTGCCCCGTGCTGGCCATGCGGCCCATGATTTCCAGCGCCTCCTGGAGCGACATGGCCTTCTTGTACGGCCGGTCGGAGTCGGTCAAGGCCTCGAAGATGTCGGCCAGGGCCAGCATGCGACCCGACCAGGGGATCTGCTCGCGCACCAGTCCGCGCGGGTACCCGCGGCCGTCCATGCGCTCGTGGTGCGCGCCCGCGATCAGCGGCACGTTGCGCAGGCCCTTGGGGTAGCGCAGTTGCTCGAGCATCTTGATCGTCACGACGATGTGGTCGTTGATGATCTTGCGCTCCGCGGGCGTGAGCGTTCCGCCGCGCACCGAGAGGTTCTCGAGTTCTTCGTCGGTGAGCAGCGTGTGCTCGTTCCCGTCGAGATCGCGCCAACGCCGCGAACTCGCGAGCGCCTGAACGCGCTCCAGGTCCGCATCGGCCATGCGCTCCGAGCCGGTGTTGCAGCGCCGCAGCGAGTCGCGCTCCTCGCGCAGCGTCGCGTCGAGCGGTCCGACCTTGCCTTCCTCCGGAGCGACTCCGCTCAGCGCGCGCAGGCGCTCGATCTCCGCGTCACGGGCGAGCAGCTCGAAGCGCAGGTCCACCAGCGCGATGCGATCGAAGATCGTCTGCAGCTTGGTCGCCTTGTCGACGACGTGCACGGGCGTGGCGATCTTGCCGCAGTCGTGCATGAGCGCGGCGATGCGGATCTCGTACAGCTCCTCCTCGCTCGGACGGAACTCGCGCAGCGGCCCCTCTTCCGCGCGCATGGCGCTCTCCGCCATCAGCATCATGATCTCCGGCACGCGTCGGCAGTGCGCGCCGGTGTAGGGGCTCTTCTCGTCGATCGCGATCGCGAAGACCTCCGAGATCGAGATCACCAGTTCGCGGAAGTCGTCGATGAGTTCGTTCTTCGTGAGCGCCAGCGCCGCGTGCGCGCCGACGGACTCGACCAGGCGCACTTGCGCGTCGCGCTGGTCGTCGGCCACGCCGTCGAGCGCGACCTGCAGCACGCCGAGCAGGCGTTGCTCGTGGTCGCGCAGCGGAACGCAAGCCACGCGCGAGGCGTCGATGGCGAGCGTCCGCGCCAGCTCCAGGTCCGCGCCCCGCAGCTCGTCGACCACGACGGCGCCTTGCTCGACCGAACGGACCGCCACGTGCTCGTGATCGTCCAGCGCGATGCGCCATGCGAGCGCCGGAGTGGATTCAGGTTCGCGCGCGTCATTGCGCCCGCGCGCGCCAACGAGCTCGAGCGACTGCTCGTCCTTGGCGAGGAACAGGCACACGCTCGGCGCCGAGGTGACGCTGCTCGCGCCGTCGAGGATCGCTCGGATGAGCCGCTCCAGGCCGAGCTCCGAGTGCAGCGCGAGCCCCAGGTCGTGCAGACCGGCCTCGACGCGCGCGTGGCGCTCCAGGCTCGCGGTCATGTGGTTGAACGCGTGGCCGAGTTCTTCGAACTCGTCGCCGGTCGAGATCTGCACGCGCGTCGACAGGTCCTTGCGCGCGACCCGCGCCGTCGCCTCCGCCAGCGCTTCGACGGGCACCAGGCTCGTGCGCACCTGTCGGAAGCTCAGCCAGCTCACGAGCAGGAAGGCGAGCGCCATCGAGAGCGCGATCGACGCGCGGAAGCCGCTGGCGGGCGCGAGCACGCTGTCGCGCGACTGCGAGAGCACCACGACGAGGTTGCCGAGGAACTGGGGCCGCAGGAACAGCGTGCGGTACGCGCTCAGCGTGGCGTTGCTCTCGGGCAACCACCCGGTCGCAACCTCGCGCAGCGCGGAGCGAGTCGCCGCGAGATCCGGCGCGCCGAAGTGCGAGCTGGCGAAGAGCGGGTCGCCGTGTTCCGAGAGCACGGCGATCTCCGTGCCCGGCGGCGCGAACTGCATGCTCGACCACAGCCGCTCCGGGCCGGGCGTCGCGACCAGTGTGCGCGCGCCATCGGCTCGCCCCGGCGCGCGTTTGGCGAGGTAGGGCGTGGTCACGCCGCTCTCGTCCGTGCGCGTGCACAGCAGGACCTGGCCGCGTTCGAGGTGCGCCTGCTCGCGCGCATCGAGCGTCGGCCACGTAGTCGGCTCGCCGTGCTGGGCCAGCACCCGAAACTCGGAGTCCATGAGCGCCACAGCCATGAACGACCGCTGCTGATCGCGCATCAACGCCGACTCTGGCGGGCCGCCCTCGGCTTCGACGTTCGCGAGCTGCTCGACGACCTGCTCGAGCTCGGAGGCGAGCGCGCCGACGCGATCGGCGACGCCCATGCTCATGGTCTTCAGCTCGAGCTCGATGCGCGAGCTGGCCTGCTCCGTGAGCTGGCGTTCGATCCGGCGAGTCGAGAACCAGGCGTAGAGAGCCAGCGGCGCGAGCGCGCAGAGCACGAAGGTGCCGAAGACTCGTCGCGCGATCCGGCTGCGCAGGAAGCCCCAGTTCATCGTCGCCCGTGGACTCAGTAGTCCTTGGCGAGGCCGACGAACGCGCCGTCGTTGGCGCGGATGACGTCGTCGCGACTCATGGACGCGGTGAGAGGCGCGGCGCTGCGTCCGTCGGCGCCCACGCTGTAGAGGTCATAGGTGCTGTTGATCGGGACGAGGAAGCGGTCCTTGCGCGGCTGGATCGCACCACCTGCGTTCGCGGCGTCTCCAGCGTTGTCGGCGCCTGCGGCCGCGGCGCTGCCGGCGCCGCTCGGAGCCGCACCACCGCCGGCGCTCGAGACTCCGCCCGCGCCGCTCGCGCTGCCGCTGCCGCTCGTACTGCCGGAGCCGCTCGTACTGCCGGAGCCGCTCGTACTGCCGGAGCCGCTCGT
>CALKYE010000171.1 GCA_938003765.1 uncultured Planctomycetia bacterium | reverse complement strand
CGCTGCGCAAGTTCCCCGCGAGCGGCAAGGACGTGCTCGTCGCCGACGACAACGATCCTGAGATGAACCACCGTCACACCACGGTCGGGTTGATGGGCGACGGCTCGACCGAGACGTTCGAACTCGACGAGTTGCGCAAGGCCGGGGTGATCGGCGTCGACGAGATCCTCGTGGTCGGCCCCGAGTCGCCGGTCGAGGAACTGCGCAAGCTGAGCCTGGACTGAGCCCTGCGCCACAGCGCTTCTCCAGCCGCGGGTCGGGCCCCAGGGCCTGGCCCGCAGTGATTTCCCGCCCCACGCGCCGGCTGTTGGAAGCGCTCGACAGGCGCCGATAGAGTCCCGCCCGCGCCCCGCGCGCCCCCTCCGACCGCCCCCCGCCTCCCGACTCGCGCGCGCCGATGAAGCTCCCCGCCCTGATCCGGGCCCTGCGGCCCCAGCAGTGGGTGAAGAACATCTTCGTGCTCGCCGCGGTGGCCTTCGCGCGGGCCGACGCGAGCGTCGAGCACCCCAGCGACTTCGGCGACGTGCTGCGCTCCGTGGCGGCCTTCGCCGCGTTCTGCCTGGGCGCGAGCGCGATCTACCTGGTCAACGACATCCTCGACGTCGAGAGCGACCGCGCGCACCCCACCAAGCGCCGCCGCCCGATCGCCGCGGGCGAGCTCTCCATCAGCTCGGCCTGGGTCACCTCGGGCGTGTGCGTTGTCGGCGCGCTGGCGCTGGGCTGGCTGGCGGGCGGCGAGCGCAGCGTGATCGGGATCGTCGCTGGCTACATCGCGCTGAACTTCGCCTACAGCGTGAAGCTCAAGCACATCGTGCTGGTCGACGCTTTCTGCATCGCCACCGGGTTCCTCCTGCGCGTGCAGGCCGGGGCGCTGGCGGCGAACGCGGAGGTGTCGCACTGGCTGATGCTGTGCACGCTGTTCCTGTCGCTGTTCCTCGCGCTGTGCAAGCGCAAGGCGGAGATCGACCTGCTCGGCGACGAGCGCGGCTCGCACCGCGCCAACCTGATGCAGTACACGCCGCTGTTCCTCGACCAGATGGTCACGGTGCTCTCGGCGTGCACGATCGTCTGCTACACGATGTACACCGTCTCGCCGGAGACCGCGCGCAAGTTCGGCCCCGAGCACGGGCTGATCTACACCACGCCGTTCGTCGTGTTCGGACTGGCGCGCTACATGCTTCTCGTCAGTCAACAGCGCGGCGGCGGCAGTCCCACGCGCATGCTGCTCGGCGGCGACGCGATCTTCGTGGCGAACGCCGTGTTGTGGGCCGTGGTGACCGCCGCGGTCGTGTACGGACCGCTGTAGCGCGCGCGCGCCGGCCGGCGTAGCTTCGCCGCCCGGATGGGAGCGAGTGTCGAGCGCATCTTCCTGGGCTGGGAACGCCCCTTCCTCGAACTCGCGGCGCCGCGCTGGATCGACTTCGTGCGCGAGCGCGGCCTCGAGCCCGCGCGCTGCGTGCTCGTGCTGCCCGCGCGCCGCGCCGCACGACGACTCGAGGAGCGTCTCGCGCAGCTCGCGCCCGGCGACTGGCCTCCGCCGCGCGTGATCAGCGAGGGAGAGCTCGCCGCCGCGCTGCGCGTCGAGCGCGTCAACCGCGCCAGCGAATGGCAGCGCGCTCTGGCGTGGCGCGAGGCGCTCGAGGTCTGCACGCGCGACGAGCTCGACGCGTTGTGGCGCGGCGTGGGCGCGAGTGAGATCACGGGGCTCGCGCGAGTGTGCGCGCGCGCGTTCGACGAGCTCGCGCGCGAAGGCCTCGACGGCGCCGCGGCCGCGCAGGCCAGCTCGCTCGACGCTCAGGAGCGCTGGCTCGCCTTCGCCGCCGTCGAACGTCGCTACCTCGCGGCGCTCGATGCGCGCGGCTGCTGCGATCCCGCTGCGCTCGCGCGCGACGCGCTGACGGCCGAGCTGCGCGACGACCTGCACGTGCAGCTCTTCGCGCTCGCGGACCCGCCGCGCGCGCTGCGCCGGCTCCTCGAGCGGCTGCGCGGCGTCACGTCGTTCGTGTTCGCGCCGTCCTCGCACGCCGCGGGCTTCGACGAGTTCGGAGCGCTCAGGAGCGAAGCCTGGGCCGAGCGCGACATCCACTTCGACAGCTCGAGCTGGCGCGTGGTCGATGGCCCTGACGAGCAGGCGCAAGCCGCGCTCGAGAGCCTGGCGCGCATCGATCCGCCGCCGGCGCCGGAACAGGTCGCCGTGGGCGTGCTCGACGAGGACGTGCTGCCGTTCCTCGAACGCCGCTTGCTCGAGGCCGGCTGCGAGCCGCGCTGGGCGGGCGGCCGTCCGCTGGCGGAGAGTCGCGCCGCGCAGCTCCTTCTCGCCGCGCTCGACTGGCTCGCGGAGCCCGCGCCCGAAGCGTTCGCGCGTCTGGTCGCGCAGCCCGACTTCGAACGGTTGTGCGAAGCGCCCGGTGGAGCGCTCGGCGCCGCGCTCGACCGCTTCGTCGCCGAGCACGTGCCGACGGTGATCGACGGCGCGTGGCCCGCGGACGTCGATCGCCGGCTGCGGCCTGGAGTCGAGCGGCTGGAGCACGCGCGAGCCCGCGCGCAGGAGTTGTTCGCTCCTCTCGGCGGCGTCGCGCGCGCTCGCAGCGAACGCTGGGCGGCGGCGCTGACGCACTGGATCTCAGCGGCGTGGGGCGCCGATCCGCTGGACTCGCGCGAGCCGCTCGCGTGGCGCCACGCGCGCGCGCTCGAGCTGCTCGCGGCGCTCGCCGAGGAACTGCGCGAAGCCGATCCGCCCGAGCGCGGCCTCGAACTCGATGCGCGGCTCGTGCGCGAGCTGCTCGCGGCGCGGCTCGAGGCGCTCGAGATCCCGCCGCCGCCGGGCGATGGCCGACCGCTGGTCGAGTTGTTCGGCTGGCTCGAGCTGGTGCTCGACGACGCGCCGCAGCTGGTGATCACCGGCGTGCAAGAGGGCTCGCTGCCCGCCGCGGCTGGCGCGGCCGGACTGCTGTCGGAGAACGCGCGCACCGCGCTGGGGCTGGCGCACGAAGCGCGGCGCGTCGCGCGCGACGTGTGGGCGCTGAGCGCGATCCTCGCCTCGCGCGAGAACGTCACGCTGCTCACGGGCCGGCGCAACTCGCAGCGCGATCCGCTGCGGCCCAGTCGACTCCTGTTCCGCTGCGCGACGAACGAGGTCGTGGAACGCGTCGAGCGCGCCTTCGGCGAGGCGCACTCGACTCCCGCGCGCGCGCAGTCGATTCCCGCGCCGTACGCGCCGCCCTTCGCGCCGCGCCCGGCCCCGCGTTCGCTGCGCGTCACGGACTTCCGCACGTACCTCGACTCGCCCTACGCGTTCTACGTGCAGCGCGTGCTCGGACTGGAGAGCGCCGCCGCGCGCGTGCTCGAACTCGATGCGCGCGCCTTCGGCTCGCTCGCTCACGCGGTGCTCGAGGCGCTGCGCGACGACGGTCTGGGCGCGAGCACGGACGCCCTCGCCGTGCAGCGCGGTCTCGAGGCGCGCCTGGAGCAGCTCGCTCGCGCGCGCTTCGGCGCCGCTCCGACGCCGACGGTGGCGCTGCAGATCGAGCGCCTGCGCGGCCGGCTCGCGCGCTTCGCCCGATGGCAGGTGCGTCAGAACGAAGCGGGCTGGCGCATCGCGCACTTGGAGTGGGACGCGCCGCCCTTCGAGCTCGAGGGGATGCCGATCCGCGGCCGCATCGATCGCATCGACCGCCACGAACGCAGCGGCGCGTGGCGCGTGCTCGACTACAAGACGGGCGACAAGCGCAGCGATCCCTTGAAGGCGCACTACAGCCAGTCGCAGGGCTGGCGCGACCTCCAGCTCCCGCTGTACCGCGAGCTCACTCGCACGCTGTGCGGCGAGGCCCCGGTGGAGCTGGGCTACGTGGGCTTGAGCCGGGAGACGGGCGACGAGCTGTTCGCCGAGTTCTCACCTTCGCCGGAGCTGCTCGACGAAGCGCTCGAAACCGCGCGCGAGGTCGTGCGCCGCATCCGCGCCGGCGAGTTCACCTCGACTGGCGCTCGGCCGCCGTACGACGCGTCGCTCGCCGCGTTGTGCGGTCACGGACTGCTCGCCACCGACGAGGAGAGCGACGACGAAGAGGAGCTGGCGTAGATGCTCCCGCGCTCACAACTCCTGCTCGCCTCGGCCGGCAGCGGCAAGACGTTCCGACTGACGTCGCACTTCCTGACGCTGCTCGCCGCGGGCGCGCCGCCCGAGCGAATCGTCGCTTCGACCTTCACGCGCAAAGCTGCGGGAGAGATCCTCGCGCGCCTGTTCGCACGCCTCGCGCGCGCCGCGGCCGACGAAGCCGACGCGCGGCGCCTGGCGGGCGAGCTTGGGCTGAGTTTGTCTCGCGCCGAGGCGCTCGAACTGCTCGCGCGTCTGGCGCGCAACATCCAGCGCTTCCGCGTGCGCACGCTCGACTCGTTCTTCGTCGAACTGGCGCGCGCGGGCGCGGCCGAGCTCGGATTGCCTCCGGATTGGCGCGTGGGCGACGAGGTCGAGCTCGAGCGCGCGCGCGACCGCGCGCTGGCGGCGGCGCTCGAGGAGTCCGAACGCGGCGTGTGGCTGGCGTTGCTCTCGGAGCTCGAGCGCGGACGCGCGGGCCGCGGCGTGCACGCGGTGTTGGCGCGCGTGATCGACGAGAGCCATCGCTTGCACGTCGAAGCACAGAGCGGCGCCTGGGAGGTCCCGAATCCGCCGCGCGGTCCGGACGACGAACACTTCCTCGCCGCCGCGCAGTTCGTGCGCGAGTTCGCGCCACCGCGCACCAAGACCGGCAAGCCCAACTCGAACTGGCTCAAGGCGCTCGCGAAGCTGCACGCGAGCGCGCTGGCGCGCGAGTTCGAGCAAGTGCTCGACGACGGGCTGGTCGCGGCGACGGCGAAAGCGGAGCCCAAGTACTACGGCCTGGACCTCCCCGAAGAGTTGCGCGAAGCCATCGCCGTGCTCGTCGCGCGCGCCACGGCCCAGCTCGGCGGCGAGTTGCGCGCGCAGAACCAGGCTTCGGCGCGGCTGCTCGAACGCTACGAGGCGCGGCTCGACGAAGTGCGTCGGACCACGCGTCGACTCGCGTTCGACGACCTCACTCGCACGCTCGGGGCCGGCCCGGTCAGCGCGGCCTCGGACCTCGCGCTGCGCGTGGATGGCGCGATCGATCACCTCCTGCTCGACGAGTTCCAGGACACCTCTCCGTCGCAGTGGCGCGTGCTGCGCACGATCGCCGCCGAGCTCGTCGCGGACGGGACCGGCGAACGCAGCCTGTTCTGCGTCGGCGACGTGAAGCAGTCGATCTACGGCTGGCGCTCGGCCGAGCCGCAGTTGCTCGAGCGGCTGGCGGGCGAGCTGCACCTCGAGCCGCAGTCGCTCGATCGAAGTTGGCGCTCGTCGCCGGTGGTGCTCGACGCCGTCAACCGCGTGTTCGCGCGCTTGCCGAGCTTCCCCGGCTGGTCCGCCGAGGACGGCGACGACGCGACCGCGGCCGCGTTCGGCGCCTGGTTCCATCCGCACGTCGCGCAGCGCGCAAACCTGGCGGGTGCGGTGCGCGTGCGGACCTGCGCCGCCCGGCGCGGACGCGCCGATCCGTGGCCGCAGTGCGTCGAGGCCGCGGTCGAGTGCGTGCGCGAGATCCGCGCGCAGGCGCCGTGGGCGTCGGTCGGTGTGCTGCTGCGGCGCAACGCGCTGGCGCCCAAGCTCGTCGCGCGGCTGCGCGAGGCGGGCATCGCCGCGAGCGACGAGGGCGGCAATCCCCTGACCGACTCGGTCAGCGTGCAAGCTGCGCTCGCCGCGCTGCACTGGCTCGAGCATCCCGCCGACACCATCGCGCGCTTCCACTTCGCGACGAGCGTGCTCGGCCCGCGTCTCGGACTGGCGCACGACTCGGACGAAGGCGCTTTCGCTCTCGCGCACGCGAGCGCGCGCCGCGCGTGGCTCGACCTGGGCCTCGCCGAGTGGCTCGCGCGCTGGCGCGACGACGTCGCCCGCGAACTGGGGGAGTGGGAGGCGCGCCGCTTCGGACACTTGATCGAGCTCGCTCTGGCCGCGCGCCGGGGCGGCAGCGTGGCGGAGTTCGTGGACCGGGTCCGCAGCCAGCGCGTCGAGGACTCGAGCAGCGCGAGCGTCAAGGTGATGACGATCCACGCCTCCAAGGGCCTGGAGTTCGACGCGGTCGTGCTGCCGGAGCTCGACGCGCGTTTGATCTCGCGCGCCGAAGCGTACGTGGCGCGGCGCGCCCACGACGACCCGCAGGCGCCGTTCGAGTTGCTCTCGCACGCGGGCAGCGCTCGCTTGCGCGCCGAGCTGGCGCACAGCGGCGATGCGCGACTGGTCGAAGCGCAGCGCGTCACACGCCGCCGCGCGTTGCGCGACAGCTTGTCGGGGCTCTACGTCGCGCTCACGCGCGCGCGGCGGCGGCTCGACCTCATCCTGTGGAGCGAAGGCTCGAGCAGCGCCGAGCCGCGGGCGACGGCCGGCGCCGTGATCCGACACGCGTTCGAACTGGGCTTCGGAGACCTCGATCCGTCGAGCGTCGTCGTCAGCGAAGGGGCCAGCGGCGCCGAGTGGGCCGCGCGCGAAGCCTCTTCCGAGGCGCCTGCGCGAGAGGTTGCGAGCGCTGCGCCTCCGCTGCGCTTCGCCCCGAGCCAGCGCGCGCGCGAGCTCGAGCGCCTCAGCCCCTCGCGACTCGAATCGGGCGCCGCGCGCACCTGTGCGGAGTTGATGTCCGCTTCGTCACCCGCGGCGCGGCGGCGCGGCTTGCGCTGGCACGCCTGGTTCGAGCAGATCGAGTGGATCGAGTCGTTCCAGTTCGACGCGGAGACGTTGCTGTCGCTCGCCGTGCGGCGCGGACTGGGCGGTGACGAACTCGAACGTGACCTCGAGGCGTTCCGCAGCGCGTTGGACCGACCGGCGCTCCGCGCGGTGCTCGCGCGACCGCAGGGCGAGGTCGAGCTGTGGCGCGAGCGCGCGTACCGCTGCGTGATCGGCGGAGTGCTGCACAGCGGCGTGTTCGACCGCGTCGCGCTCGAAGGGCGGAATTCGACGCGCCGGGCGACGATCGTCGACTTCAAGACTGGCGGCGGCGCTGCGCCCGGCGAGCGCGAACTCGAGCGCTATGCCCCACAGATGCAGGCCTACGCCGCGGCGCTCGCGCAACTGAGCGGGATCGAGCGCGACGCCATTCGCGCCGTCCTGGTGTTCGCCGAGTCGGGGCGCTCGCTCGAAGTTTGAGCGTCGACGCCAACGGAGCGCGCCTGTGCGGCATGCTGGAGGCGGATGGAATCGACACCGGCTGAGAACGCCCCCTTCGAGGCCCTGCTCGCCGAAGCAGGCTGGCTGCGCGCGCTCGCCGCGAGCCTGGTGAGTGACCCCGCGACGGCGGACGACCTGGTGCAGGAGACCTGGCTCGCCGCACTGCGCAGTCCGCCGAGCGCCGATCGACCCCTGCGACCTTGGCTGCGCACGGTGCTCGAGAACTTTTTGCGCATGCGCCGGCGCGGTTCGGGCGCACGCGAGTCGCGCGAGCGGGAGCGCGCCGCGCCCGAGGCGCACGGCGGCGAGGTCGAACTCGTCGAGCGCGTCGAGGAGCAGCGCTACCTCGCGCGCGAAGTGCTGCAGCTCGACGAAGCGCTGCGCACGGTGCTGGTGCTGCGCTACTACGAGGGGCTGAGCTCCACGCAGATCGCGAAGCGCATCGGTTCGAACGAGAACACGGTGCGCTGGCGCATGAAGCGCGGCCTCGAGCAACTGCGCGAGCGTCTGGATCGGCGCCACGGCGGCGATCGGCGCGCCTGGATCGGGCTGTTGACGCCGCTGGCGACGCCGGCCGAGAAGCTCGCGCCGAGCGCCGCCGGTGCGGGGGCTCTCGTGGCGGCGCTCGCCGCTTGCACGCTGTTGCTCATGGCGGTGATGTGGTGGCGCCGCGACGCGCCCCGGCGCGACGAGCTCGCCACGCCCGCGCTCGCGGAGATCGCGCGCGCGACCGCGCCGGCCGAGCTGCCCGCTGAACGCTCCAGCGTCGCCGACCAGCGCTCGCCGTCGCTGCCCCTTCGCCCGTCGGCGCGCGCGTTCGGCCGAGTGGTCGATCGCGCCGGCGCAGGAGTCGCGGATGCGAGCGTGCTCGCGCGCGCGGCTCACGATGGCGCTCAACTCGCGGAGGCGCGGACCGATGCTGCGGGGCGTTTCGAACTGGCGCTCGGGCCCGATCGCCGCGCGCGCGCCGCGCCGGAGCTGCTCGTCAGCGCGCCCGGTTGGCTCCCGCTCGAAACGCACGCGCCGCTGGCGCTGCTCGACGAGGTCGACTGCGGCGAACTCGCGCTCGCCCGCGAGGCGCGCGTGAGCGGTCGCGCGGTCGACGAGCGCGGCCGTCCCATCGAAGGAGTCGAGTTCGCCCTCGAGCCGCTTGGAGTGCGCTGGCCGGCGGAGCGCGAGCCGCCGCTCGAGGAGGCGCGCCGACTCGGTTCGCTGCTCGACGCGAGCTTCCCGCGGGTGTGGAGCGACGAGCGAGGGCAGTTCGAGTTCCGCGAGCTCCGCACGGGCTATGTGCGGCTGTGGGCGATCGCGCCCGGTTGCGAGACGCGGGTCGAGGGGCCGCTGGCGCTGAGCGCGGGCGAGGTCACGGACGTCGGCGCGTTGACTTTGGCGCCGCTCGATCCGGGCCGCGTCGTGCGCGGCGTCGTGCTCGCGCCCTCGGGCGAACCCGCGCCCGGCGCCGAGGTCGAGGCCGCGCG
>CALKYE010000170.1 GCA_938003765.1 uncultured Planctomycetia bacterium | reverse complement strand
CAGTCGACCTTCAGCATCGACGTCGACACGGCGAGCTACACGCTCGCGCGGCGCTACCTCGTCGAAGGCCAGCTCCCGACCAAGGAACAGATCCGCACCGAGGAGTTCGTCAACTACTTCAAGGGCGACGTGCCTCCGCCGAGCGAGGGGACCTTCGCGGTCGCGACCGAGTTCGCGCCGAGCCTGTTCGGCGACGACAGCAACACCTGGATGTTGCGCGTCGCGGTGCGCGGCAAGGAAGTGTCGAAGGCCGAGCGCCAGCCGGTCGCGCTGACCTTCGTGGTCGACGTGTCGGGCTCGATGCGCGAAGGCGCGCGGCTCGAGCTGGTCAAGCACTCGCTGCGCCTCCTGGTGAGCCAGATGGACGCGAGCGACTCGATCTCGCTGATCAAGTTCTCGAACGACGCCGCGCTGATCCTGCCGATGACCTCGGCGCGTCAGAAGGACCTGATCGAGTCGGCGATCCACCCGCTGCAGCCCGAGGGCAGCACGAACACCGAAGCCGGTCTGCGCATGGGCTACGAGCAGGCGCTCGCCGCGCTCACGCCGAACGCGAACAACCGCGTCGTGCTGCTCACCGACGGCGTCGCGAACGTCGGCATCACGGATCCCGGCGCGCTCGTGCAGATGGTCGAACGCCAGCGCAAGGCCGGCATCTACCTCAACACCGTCGGCGTGGGCATGAACAACCACAACGACAACCTGCTCGAGCAGCTCGCCAACAAGGGCGACGGGCTGTGCAACTACGTCGACGACGAGCAGGAAGTGCGCCGCGCGCTGGTCGACAACTTCACCGGCGCGTTCCAGGTGATCGCGCGCGACGTGAAGGTGCAGGTCGAGTTCGACCCGGCGCAGGTCGAGCGCTATCGCCTGCTCGGCTACGAGAACCGCGCGATCGCCGATGCGGACTTCCGCAACGACAAGGTCGACGCGGGCGAGGTCGGCGCCGGCCACCAGGTCGTCGCGCTGTACGAGATCGTGCGCCGCAACGTCACCGGCGACGGCCCGCTCGCGACCGTGCGCCTGCGCTGGAAGCCTCCCTTCCAGGCTGGCGTGCCGGAGAGCGAGCAAGGCGCAGCGCAGGAGCTCGCCCAGCCCGTGCACGCCGCGCAATCGGCCGCGTCCTACGCCGCGACGAGCGCGGGCTACCGACGCTCCGTGCTGGTCGCGCAGTTCGCCGAGTTCCTGCGCCGCAGCGTGCACGCGCGCCGCGACAGCCTCGAGCGACTGATCGACGAGGCGCGCAAGCTCTCGAGCGAGTTGCGCGACAAGGAGTTCGAAGAGTTCGTCGACATGGTGGTCCGCAGTCGCGAGCTGATCCGCGCCGAGCTCGCGCGACGCGACTGGCTCGACGACTGCGGCCACCTGCTGCGCCACCGTCACTACCTGCACAGCCAGCTCGACGAGCTGCGCCGACGCTTCCCGCAGCGCTTCGACGACCCGCGCCTGGCGGCGGAGTTCGAAGCGCAGTTGAGCGAGCTGCAGAACCGCCTGGGCGAACTCGAAGCGCGCATCGCCGGCGAGCGCGGCGAGGCCGACGCGGAGATGGTCAAGCGCCTGGAAGCCGAGAACATCGAGCTCCAACGGCGGCTGATGGAGTTGCTCGAGCGCGCGCGCACCGAGCAGGACGGCAAGTGAGCGCTCGCACGCGTCGGGCTTGATCGCGGCGCGCGACGCGGTCAGCCTGACGCACGCGTGACGATCGCGGACCAACGCACGGACGGAGTCCTCGTGAGCACGGCCCTGGCGGCCGTGCTCGTGTTCGTGGGGGCCATCGTCGTGCGCGGTGTCAGCGGCAGCGGGCCCATCGCGCCGAGCGATCGCGAGCGCGGGCCCGACGAGCTCCGCGCGCCGATGCAGTTCCTCGCAGCCGCCGCGCACTTGCGCGCCTCGGAACTCACGCCGCGCGTGCGCGCCGAGCTGCGCAGCGAGTGGAGCGCTCTGCAGCCGTCGGTGGCGACGCTCACCGGCTGTCCGCCGACTGCGGAGTGGCTCTCGAGCCCCACCGGCCAGCGCGTCGAGCGCCTCTTGACCGAGCTGCGCCGAGGATCGCGCGAGGAAGCGCTCGCCGCGCTGCACCTGTGCTTCGAGCTCGCGCGCCGCAGCGATTGGCATCCCGGTCTGCTCGCGCGGACGCAGCACGCGGACAAGCTCGCCGGACTCTTGCAGGAGTGGTTGCGCATGTGGGGCGAGCGCGCAGCGGACGACACGCTGCTCAGCGAACCCGCCGTGGCTGCGACGGTGGCCTATGGCGCGTTGATGCGCCGCGTGAGCCAGCCGCTGCCGCTCGGCGGGAGCGACGAAGCGCTGGCGCGAGCGCAGTCGTTCCTCCGCAGCCTGCTCTTGGACAGCCAGGGGCAAGCTACGCGCCTCGCGATCGCCGTCCGCGCGCGCCACCCCGCTGCGCTGGAGCGCTTCGACGCCAAGCGCGGCCAACTCGAAGGCTTCGCCGAGGCGTTCGAACACGCCTGGCCCGAGCTCGACGGGGAGTGCGGCGAATGAGCGAGTCGCCCCAGCCGCGCGCGAGCATCGCTGCGCGTCAGATCTCCTCGAGCTGCGCGCTCGTCGCGCTCGGCGCGTTGTTCACCAGCGTGCAGCTCGACGGCAACGGCGCGTGGGTCGGCACGGGCTTCACTTCGCTCGGCGTGGGTCTGTTCACCGCGCTGCTCACGCTGGCGTTCGCGCCGCGCGGCCAGCTCGACCTTCCGCGAGATCCGCTCACGGCGCTCTCCGCCGTGTCGCACTTGCTGGGCCTGGCGTTCCTGATCGCGGGCGTTCTCGCGCCCGGCGGAGCGTGGATGTTCTTCGAGGTGCTGCTGCTCATCGCCCTCCTCGCGCGCAGCGGCGAGCGCGGTGTCGCTCCCTCGCGCGGCGCGTTCCTCGCGCTGGCCGCGATGCTGCTCCTGCGGCTGTGGATCACGTACCAGGGCAGTCAGCACCGCTGGCAACTGATGAGCGTGGACGTGCCCGTGCTCTCGTCGCTGCCGTTCGAGTTCCTCGCGCCGCTGCAGTCGATCTCGCTCGGCGCCTTCACGCCGCACGAGCTCGGCTTCCCGCCCGCCGGCCTCGAGTTCGCGCCCACCGTGGCGGTCTGGTCGCTCGGCTTCGCGCTGCTCGTGCTCGGGCTCGCGTGGCGCGCGCGCGCGGCGAGCGAGCACGAGAACGATCGCGTGCACGCGGCGATCTGGGAGCTCCAGCCCAACGTGGCGCGGATCGTCGAGCGCATCCTGCCCGAGGGCGAGTGGCGCGAGTTGGGCCTGCACGCGCTGTCCGAGCGCGCGCTGCGCAAGCGCATCGAAGAGCTGGTGGTCGAGCGTGTCGCCGCGCGCCGCGACCTCGAGCGCGCCATGCGGAGCGCCAACTTGCTCGCGACGACGAACCCCGGCGGCTACGGCGGCGAGATCCAGCAGGCTTTGCTCGACAGGACGGCGGAATGAACTCAGCGAAGTGGATCGCGCTCGGCGCAGGCCTCGGCGCGTTGACCGTGGTGTTCGGCGCGTTCGGCGCGCACGCGCTCAAAGAGCGCCTCAGCCCCGAACAACTGGCGTGGTGGGAGACCGCCGTTCAATACCAGGCCTACCACTCGTTCGCGCTGATCCTGTTCGGCCTGTTCCGCGAGCGTCGCGCGGGCGGCGGCTTCGCCGGCGGGTGCTTCCTCGTCGGCACGGCGATCTTCAGCGGCACGCTGTACGCGATGGCGCTCGGCGCACCGCGCTGGTTCGGCGCGATCACGCCGATCGGCGGGACGGCGCTGATCGTCGGCTGGCTGGCGTTCGCGCTGGCGGCCGTGCGCAGCGCGCCCAGAACGAGTTCGTGAGAGACTGGGCGACGCCGAGGAGTCGAGAGCTAGAGCGCGCGTGGATACGGGGGACCAAGACAAGACACTGGCGCACAGCCTTGGCGGAGGCGCGTCGCCTCCGTCGCAGTCCGTCACGGAGCGCATGTTCGGGCGCTACCGCATGCTCGAGGAACTCGGGCGCGGGGCGCAAGGCGTCGTGTACCTCGCCGAGGATGTCCAGCTCCGGCGCAAGGTCGCGCTCAAGCTGCTCGTCGGCGCCGACGTGGACTCCGTCATCGTGCGCGGCCGCTTCCAACGCGAGGCCGAGCTGCTCAGCAAGTTCGAGCACCCCGGCATCTGCGGCGTGCACGACGTCGGCTCCGTCGAGGGCGTGCCGTACATCGCCATGCAGTTCGTGCAGGGCGTCACGCTGGCGTCGATCCTCGAGCATGCGCGCGCCGACAGCGGCGGAGCGCCCGGCGACGGGACCATGTCGGAGAGCCTCGCGCTGCTGAAGGCTTCGGGCAGCAAGGGCCAGCAGTTGCACGACTTGATCAAGCTGATCGAGCGCGCGGCGCGGGCGCTGCACGTCGCGCACGAGGCCGGGCTGGTTCACCGGGACGTGAAGCCCGGGAACATCATGGTCACTCCCGACGGCAACCCGGTGCTGCTGGACTTCGGCATCGCGCGCGACTTGCACGCGGAAGGCGCCGGGCTCACGCAGTCGGGACAGATCATCGGCACGCCGGCGTACCTCGCGCCGGAGCAGATCACGGCCTCGCACGGCTCGGTCGATCGACGCACGGATGTCTACGCGCTGGGCGTGATCCTGTTCGAGTGCCTGACGCTGCGCCGCCCGTACCGCGCGCCCAACTGGGATCAGCTCTTCCACGAGATCCTGCACGGCGAACCGCCCAGTCCGCGGCGCATCAACCCTCGCATCCCGCAGGACATCTGCACGATCGTCGAAGTCGCGATGGAGCGCGATGCGGCGCGCCGCTACCCGACCGCGGAGGCGCTGGCGGACGACCTGCGTCGCGTGCGCGCCTTCGAACCCATCCAGGCCAAAGCTGCCGGGCCGCTGGCGCGGGCGACGAAATGGGGACGACGCAATCCTGGCAAGGCCACGGCGGCGGGCGCGGCCGCACTGTTCGTCATCGCGGCGTTGGGCGTCGCCGCGCAGCAGTCCTTCGATCGCCATCGAGCGTTGCGCCAGAACTTGGCGCGCGCCGAAGAGCGTTTGAGCGCCGGAGACTTCGGCGCTGCGTTGGAAGCGGCCGGCGCGGCTCGCGAACGGGCGCCGGGCTCGAGCGCAGCTCTCGAACTGCGCACGCGCATCGAGCGCGCGCAGGAGCAGTCGGAGCTGCAGGCGCGCAAGGCCGCCGACTTCGAGCTCGCTGCGCGGGCGCGCGAAGAGGCGCTCGAGTGGCGCGAGAAGCACGCGACCGGCGCCGCGCGCATCGCGGAGCTCGCGCGCCAGTTGCTCGCCGATCGCAACGCCGTGTTCACGGCCGCGTCGAGCATGGCCGAGCGCGTGAGCTTCGCGCGCCGCGAGCGCGAGCTGGCGCAGCTTCGAGTCGAGAACGAACAAGCCCTCGTGGCCTACAACGAGGCGCTGCAGCGGGCGGCTCGACGAGAGTCCGCCTGGGGAGACGTCAGCGAAGCGACCCAGGCGGCCCTCGCCGAGCACTTCATGATCCGCTGGCGCATCGCCGCAGCCGCGGGCGATCAGGCGCGCGCCTCCGCCATGCGCGCGGCGGCGCAGTCGCACGATCGAGCGCGAGCCCACGAGCGTGAGCTGCTCGGCCGCGGAACGCTCGCGGTCGCGGTCACGCCCGCCGATGCCGAGCTGCACCTCTTCCGTTTCGAAGATCTGTCCGCGCTGCGAACCGAGCCCGCGATCCCGCGCTTGGTCCCAACGCCGACCTCGGGCGTCGGGCTCGCGGAGGGCGAGTGGACCGCAGCTCTCGAGCCCGGCCAGCCGTGCCTGGTGGTGCGCGAGGTGGCGCCCGACTCGGCGGCGGCGGAGTTCGGACTGCGCCCCGGCGATCTGGTGACGCGCATTCAAGGACACGCGGCCGTTGGCTCGCTGTTCGTCTCCGACTTTCGCGACGACGGGCTCCTCGCGAGCGCTGGGGCGCCGAAGTTCGCGCGCGTGCGCAAGGTCGACGGGCGCGAGCTCGACGGCGAGCCGGAGTTCCTCGCGCGAGCCAGCCTGAGCGCGGCCTCGTCCGTCGAGCTGCTGCTCGAAAGACACGACGAGCCGATCGTGGCTTCGCCCGGTGAGCTGCGGATCAGCGATGCGGTCGAAGCCGCACGCGGTGTGTTTCCCTTCGCGCTGGAACTCGATGGGCTGCGCAACGGGAGTCCGTTCACGCTGCGGCTCGGACCGGGAGTGGCGTCCGGGCTCGAGTGCGAACCGACGGCGTGTCCGCTCGTGTTCGCCGAAGCCAACCGCGTGCAGCCGGGCAGCGAGTTCATCGTCGACCCGGGCTCGTACTTGATCGTCGGTCGGGCCGAAGGACGGAGGGAGCAGCGCTTCCACGTCGTGGTCGAACGCCTGGGTGCGGCGCGCGTGAGCTTCGAGCTGCCCGAGGCGAGCGAGGCCCCGCCCGGCTTCGTGTACGTCCCTCCCGGGCCGTTCGTGGCCGGCGGCGACGAGAGCGCGTTCCAGCCCCGCCGCGCGCAGGTCATCGATGCGCCGGGCTTCTACATCGCGCGCAAGGAGCTGACCAATCGCGACTGGTACGAGTTCCTCAACGACGAGGAGGCTCGCACCCAGCTCGAGGGAGCGCGCGAGGACGCATGCCTTCCGCGCGACGATCGCATCCTCGCTCGGCGAGACGCCGACGGCCGCTGGACGTGGGATGTCTACAAGCACACCCGCGCCGATTCGCCGGTGCTCGGCCTGTCTTGGAACGACGTGCGCGAGTACCTGGAGTGGCGCAACGCGCGAGCCGAGCGCGACGGCGATCCTTGGCGCTACGACCTGCCGAGCGAGGTCGAGTGGGAGAAGGCCGCGCGCGGCGTCGACGGTCGGCGCTTCCCGTGGGGTGAGCGCTTCGATCCGCTGCTCTGCATCAACCTCGTCCGCAGCGCCGAGTACCTGATCGACGCGCCCGGCGGCGCCGCGTTGAGCGACGAGTCGCCCTACGGTGTGCTCGACCTCGCGGGCTCGCGCGAGGAGTGGCTGCGCGACAGCGTTCCGGGCAGTCAACCGCCGCGCTACTTCAAGCGCGGTGGTCGCTGGAACTCCTACGTCGAGTCCGTGTTCCGGAGCGCGAGCCGCGGCGAGGCCAGCGCTGAGCTGGCCGCGTCGGGACAGGGGCTGCGGCTGGTGCTGCGTCGTCCGTGACGCTGTCCCGGCGCGGCGCCGTCAGAACATGTACGGCGTGCTGAAGCTGCGCGGCGACGAGTCCGGCCCGAACACGATCTGAGGCGAGTTGGGATCGCCGGTGTTGTTGATCGAGCCGAACTCGTTGATGCAGCCCAGCATCGCTGCGCGCAGGGCTTGATTGGGGTCGTGGGGACCCGTCAGACCCGCGCCGGGGTCGCACAGGAGCTGCTGCACGCCGGTCAGCATGTCGTCCAGCGACACCAACACGCCGTTCTGGAAGCGGTCGATGTAGGCGTTGAACTGCATGTCGCCGCAGTTGCGGTTGAGCACCGCGGCCGCGACCTGCGTCGAGAGGATGAAGCCGGCGTGACCGCTCGACGGCGAGCCGACGATCCACGAGGCGAAGTCGTCGAAGGCGGCGCTGAACGGCGCGGGCGGCGGCAGCGGAGCGAAGATCGAGGCCAGCGGGTCCGCGCTCGACACGTTGCGCCGGAAGCACAACGGCGCGCCGTTCCAAGTGGTGAGCGCATCGCGCCACTGCGGATCGCAGTCCTGGAGCAGCGCGCGTCCGTTGTTGTTGTGCCAGAAGCCCTTCGTGCGCCCGACGAACGGCTGCACGCTGAAGCTGATGTTGCCGAACGGCGGAACCACGACTTCGGCGGCGTCCGCTTCGACGGTGAACTCACGCGGCGTCTTCGCCAACCACACTGCGCCGGGGACGTTGTCGCCGATGAACCCGCCGGGCGCCACTTCGCGCAGCGTGTACTGCGCGCCGTCGCGGTCGCGCAGGAACACGTACTCTCCGTTGTCGTCGGTGAACGTCACGCCGTCGAGCACGCCCGCGCGCAGGATCTCGACGCGCCAACCCGGGATGGCGACTTCGAGCGGGTCGGTGGTGTCCCACACGCCGTCCGCGTCGGCGTCGAAGAACTTGGCCCCGCGGATCAGCGTCTGCGGGTTCGAGTTGAGCTCGCCGATGCGGAAGTTGGCGGTCTTGGAGACCTCCGCGCGGAATCCGAAGAAGCCGCTGAGCAGCGGGTCGTAGTCCTCGACGCGCGTGATCCACACCCGGTACTCGTCGCCGACCGGGACGGGCTTGAACGGCATGAGCTGGATGATCGAGCTCTCGCACGGCCCGACACCCAGGACGTTGTGCCCCGCGCCGAGGAAGTTGGAGATCACTCCGCCGGTGACCGCGAACAGTCGCTGCTCGATCGACTTGTCGAGCGACAGCAGCACGCTGCCTGCCGGATCGGTCACCTGGAAGTAGTACAGGCCGTCGGTCAGTCCGCTCTCGTTGCACGGCGCTCCCGGTCCGGGGCCGCCGGCCAGGTAGACAGCGGCGCTGCGGGGGAACAGGTTGCCTGGCGCGAGCGTGCCGAAGCGACTGGTGGTGAACGCCTGGCCAGCGCCGGCGAACAGCGGGGAGACGAGAACGACAAGCGATGCGACGCGAGCGGCGAGGTGGAGCACGGGACGACGTTCCTTGCTTGAACTCCGGTAGCTGGCCCAACGGCCGAGCGGATGACAGCGCCGTTAGGCTAGCAGAATTGCAACTTCGTCGGGCGCCGCG
>CALKYE010000169.1 GCA_938003765.1 uncultured Planctomycetia bacterium | reverse complement strand
AGCGCGAAGCCGTAGTGCGAGATGCGGACGTTGAGCGCCATCTTGCCCAGGAGTGCGAGCGCGGCAAGCGCGAACGCTGCGCGCGCTGCTTCGCGCGGAGAACCCGCTCGGCGCGCGAGGGCGAACGCCGAGAAGGCCAAGGTGGCGAGCGTGAGCAGCGGCCAGCCGCGCGCTACTTCACTCAAGCGAGTCCACGTCACGAGCGCGTAGGTGACTCCCAAGCCGAGCGCGAACAGCACCGCGCCTCCGAGCCACGTCGGCGCTCGCCGCGCGGCGGCCGACGCACCGCTCAGCACGGCGACGAGCGCGGCCCAGCGACCGCACCAGGCCAGCATCGTCACGAGGTTTGCGCCGGGCGCGTCCAAGCCCATGCCGCGCTTGTAGAACGCGAGCTCGGCGACGTCGCTCGCCGCGAGCGAGGGCCACGCGCCCAGCACGCCGCGCCACGCGTCCGCGGCGTCGAGCGCGCTCGCGAGCGCTGCGAAGGCGAGCGCCACGACCAGCGCTGCGCAGGTTGCGAACGCAGCGAGCGCGCGCAGTTGCGCGACGAGCTCGATCCGCGCTTGCCAGGCCGAGAAGGCGAGTCCGCCGACGCCGGCGAGCAGCGCAGCCAGCGCCATTTCCGGCTTGGTCAGGAACGCCGCGCCCGCGCAAGCGCCGCACAGCGCTGACCACCACCAGGCGCGCGTCCGAGCCCAGCGCAGCGCACTCACGAGCGCTCCCAGCGTCAGCAGCACGCCGTGCGTGGCCTCGTGCGAGTAGGGCGTGACGTAGTTGTAGTTGCCGATGCCGACGAGCTGCGCGAAGCCGCAGCAGGCGATGACGAGCGCGCACGCGCCCGTCGCAGCCCAGCTCGTTGCGAACGAACGCAGCGCTGCATGCAGCAGCGCGAGGATCGCCGCGAACAGCGCGGCGTTGACCCACACGAGCGTCGACAGGCTCACGCCGAAGACCTCGAACCACAGCGTGTTCCAGTACGGGCTCAGCGGCCCGTTGAACCACGCCACGTCGCGGTAGAGCACGTCGCCTTCGCTCAATCGCCACGGCGTGTAGAGCTCGCGGCCGAAGTCGACCACCGAGTCGGGCCACTTGCCCCAGGTGCGCGCCATCAGCGCTGCGAACAGCGTCGCGAGCAGCGCGAACTGGATCCAGCAGCTTCGGCGCGGCGCGCCCGACTCCGGCGCGCTCATCGCTGGCCGTCGCCCGCGGGCTCGTCGTCCGCGCCGAGGTAGCCCAGCTCGTGCAGCTTGCGCTGCATCTCCGCGTCCAGGTCGATGGCCTGCGCGCCGGCGCCGATGCGTCCTTTCAGCTCGAGCACCTGGCTGCGCATCACCCGCAGCGCGGGCAGACCCTTGAGCGCGCGCGCGTCGCTCGTGAGGTCGAGCGGCTGCTGCTCGCGCGGATCGCGCGCGAGGTCGAAGGCGAACTCCCGCGGCGCATCGCCTCGCGCCGGCCAGGCGAGCGAGTGGACCTTGAAGGTGTTGGTGCGCAGAGCGGCGAACTGGCGGCCGTCGGCGAAGAGCTCGAGCAGCGCCGGTCGCTCTTCGAGAGTCTGTCCCGCCAGCAGCGGTCGCAGGTCGCGCCCGGAACTCGGCGGCGGGTTGCGGACGCCCGCGGCGCTCAGGAACGTCGGCATGAGGTCGACCAAACGCACTTGCGTCGACGCCACGCCGCCCGCCGCGATCTGCCCGGGCCAGTGCGCGATCATCGGCACGCGCACGACCTCTTCGAAGAGCGAGTGCTGGTGGCCTTTGCGGCCGTGGTCGAGGAACTCCTCGCCGTGGTCGGCGGTGACGAGCACGAGCGTGTTCTCGAGCTTCCCCGCGGTCTTCAGCGCCTCGAGCATCTTCCCGATGTGCTCGTCGGTGAAGCGGATCTCCGCGTCGTACAGCGCCATCAGGTGTTTGAAGTCGCGCGGCGCCATGCCGGGCGCGACGGCCGGATTGCGCACGAAGTCCTCGCCCGTGAGCGGCCCGTCGTAGCCCGGGTCGAACTGCTCTACGTACTCCTGGGGCGCGCGGTAGTCGTAGTGCACGTCCCACAGGTGCACGAACAGGAAGTACGGCTTGTCCGATGGCGCCGAGCGGATCCAGGACTGCACGCGCTCGAGCGTGCGCGGGCTGGTGATGTCGGCGTGCGACGCGCCGTGCAGGCGTCGCGACTGCGTGGCGAACACGTTCGCGTCCAGCGCCTCGTCGGCGTTGGCCATGCAGTTCTCCCAGACCTCGAAGCCGTCGTTCAGGCCGAACGTCGGATGCAGGTACGGGCCGCCGAAGAAACCCGCGGTGTGGTAGCCCGCGCGCGCGAGCTCCTCGGCGAGCGTGCGGTGCGCGGGATCCAGGCGCAGCCCGTTGTCGACCAGCCCGTGGGCCGAGTCGTACAGGCCGGTGAACATCGCCGCGTGCGACGGCAACGTCCACGAGGTCGTGCTCACGGCGTTGTCGAAGCGCAGTCCCTCGCGCGCGAGCGCGTCGAGCGTCGGCGAGGTCGGCGCGGGGTACCCGTAACAACCCAGGTGATCGGGACGCAGGCTGTCGATCGAGATCAGCACGAGGTTGGGCGCGGAGCGTTCGTCGCGCCCCGAGCAGGCGCACGCGAGCGCGAGACCTGCGCACCAAGCGGCGCGGCGCAGCGTGAAAGGCATCGCGGCGAGGATAGCTCAGC
>CALKYE010000168.1 GCA_938003765.1 uncultured Planctomycetia bacterium | reverse complement strand
GGCGGTTGAGCTCACTCCCCAGGCTGCTCGCGATGCTCAAGCCGAACCGGCCGTCGAAGCCGAGAGCCCGGCGCAGCCGGACAGCGCGAACGTCACGGCGCAGGCGAACGAACGCGGCGCGTCCGCCGGCGCTCGGCCGCACGTCGTGATTCGCTCGCTGTTCGAGGAGCCCGCGGCGAGCCCGAGCGCGCCGCCCGCGGAACGCGACGCGCCGAGCGTCGAGACCAGCGCTGCCGAAGCCGTTCCCGCGCCCGCCGCCGCCGAAACGCCTTCACGCGGCTCGGACGACGAAGCTGCGCCGCTGGCGGTGTCGGACGTCGTGCTCGAGCCCGCGCGCCGCGGCAAGCGCAAGCCCAAGGCGCCGCGCACGAGCGCCGACTCGGCGCCGGCCGAGGCTTCGCCCGCACGCGCTGGCGAGTCCGCGGAGTCGCGAGCCGAGCCGCTCGCGCCCGCGAGCGAAGCGACGGTCCCCGCGGCGCACGAGCGCGTCGCCGCCAGCGCGCCCGTCGAAGTGGACGTGGACGCCGCGACCGAGGCCGTTGCTGCGGCGGCGCTGGCCACCGCGGTCGAGCCCGCGCGCGCGTCGGAATTCGAAGCGCCCGAGTCGGAGTCTGACTCAGAGTCCGAGCCCGCGCCCTCCAAGCCGCGTTCGCGCTCGCGCGTCACGGTCGACGAAGTGGTGTTCAAGGCCGGCTGCCTGTTCGTGGAGCGCCAGCGCGTGGCCGTCTCGATGCTTCAGCGCGAGTTCGGCTTGGACTTCGACGCCGCCACCGCGGTGCTCGACCAGCTCCAGCGCCTGGGCCTGATCGGCCCGTACCTCGGCGGCCAGCGCCGCGACATCCTGCTCAGCATGGACGAGTGGCAGGAGCTGGTCGGCGTCGAGTGAGCCTTCTTGCGCGGCGCGCTTCACGCGCTGCACCTCCGCGGGCGCGCCGGGCGATGCAGCTCGGCGCGCCCGCGGTCATTTCGGGCTCGGAGGCCCTCCGCTGCGATGCCGCGCAACCTGCCGAGCGTCGCGAGCGGAGGCAGCGGTGCATCCGCGGCGTGCTCGCGCACGTACGCTCCCTGACCGCATGCGCGCGCTGCTGCTCCTCTGCGTCGTCGTCGCCGCGCTCGCTCTGCTTCCGCTGGCGTGCGTCACGCCTCCGCTCGTGATGTCGGGCGGCGCGCCGTGCATCGAGTTCGGGCCCCGGCGCGTCGCGTGGAACGCGCAGCCCGTCGAGGTCCAGGTCGCGCCGTCGCGTCGCCTGCGCGGCGTGTACGTCCCGGCCGGGCCCGACGCGCCGCTGGTGCTGCACTTCCTGGGCTCGAGCGGGTCGGTGACGATCCCGCAGAGCGCCGAGGGCCTGTCGTTCGACACCGACGATCTGTTCGGCGCGTTGCGCGAGCGCGGGTTCGCCTCGCTGGCCTTCGACTACAGCGGCGTGGGGGCGTCGGACGGCGAGCGCGACCCGCGCAATGTTCCGGCCGATGCGTTCGCGGCCTGGAGCGAGGCGCTGCGGCGCGTCGACGGCGATCCGGCGCGCATCACGCTGCGCGGCATGTCGCTCGGAACCCTCGCGACCGCGAGCCTTCTCGAGCGCGGCGTCGAGCCCGCTGCGGTCGTTCTGATCGCCCCGGTGCGCGCGGAGACTGCCGCGGTCAACTGGCTGCGCGATCGCCACGGTTCCTGGCTCGCGTGGTTCGCGCGGCCGTTCCTCCAACGCCCGATGCCGGTCGACCTGCTGGCCGCGCTGACGCGAACGCAGGCGCCTCTCACCGTCGCGTTGGGCGCGCGCGACGCGCTGCTGACGAGCGACGAACGGCGTCGCATCGAACGGCTCGCGCTGGAGCGGGGCGCGCGCGTGCTCGAACTCGACGTCGACCACCTGCGCCTGGTTCACGCCGGCTACGCGCCGCTCGAGTTCGAGTCGCTCAACCTGCGCTGAGCGACTGACCGTTGGCGCGCAGTCGCGCCGGACTCGATCGACGATTCGCGCCATCCTCCGCCAGGTGCGGCGGCGGGGCCAGACGCGCCCTCAACGCACGTCGAAGCCGAGCGGCGAGTCGGCGTACTCGCCGAGGTTGTTGTAGTTGATCGTCAGCTCCTCGCCCGCGTCGATGTCGCGCAGCGCGAGGTACTCGATCACGCCGTCGTCCTCGCGGAACTCGTAGCTCGCGTTGGGATCGAACGAGTGGTTGTAGAGCGATCCGAACCCCAGGGCGAGCGCGGCCTGCTCGTCCTGCTCGCCCCACTCGTAGTAGTAGCGCCCCAGAGCGGTGGCGGAGAGCGTGGGGACCTCGCGCGCGGGCACGATCACCACCGGCGCGCGCTCGATGAGCTCGCCGGCGGCGAACGGACGCAGCGCGACGACGCCGCGACCTTTGCCGGGGAAGTGGACTACGGCCAGGGGGCCGTTCGAAGTGACGATGTCGAGGGTCTTCAAGGTCGTTCAGCAGTGCGGGTGCGAACGACGAATTGTGCCGAAAGCAGCGCGCGCCACTCAACCCGCGCCGACGCGCCGCCGCCTCGCTATCTTTCTCGCTCGCGTGGCCAGTCCCATCGACTCCATTTCGTTCGCCAAGGCGGCCGAGCGTCTGCGCGGCGTGGTCAAGCGCACCCCGCTGGTTCCGTTCGACGTCGGCGACGAGCGCATCGAGCTGCGGCTCAAGCTCGAGTGCCTGCAGGAGACTGGCGCGTTCAAGGCGCGCGGGGCCTGGAATCAGGTCAGCCAACTGAGCGCGGCCGAGCGCGCCGCCGGGATCGTCACCGTGAGCTCGGGCAACCACGGCAAGGCGTTGAGCTGGGCGGCGCAGCGCGCGGGCGTGCGCTGCACCGTGGTGATGCCGGCCGACGCGTACGCCAACAAGATCGCGGCCTGCCGCGAGTACGGCGCCGAGGTCGTGCTCGGGGCGACGCGCGCCGAGTGCGAGCAGTTGTGCGCCGAGCGCGTGGCCGCGGGAGCGACGCTGGTCCACCCCTACGACGCGGCGCGCACGATCGAGGGCGCGGGCACGGTCGGGTTGGAGATCGCCGAGGACTGGCCGGAGGTGGACGTGGTCGTGGTGCAGGTCGGCGGCGGCGGTCTGCTCGCCGGCGTCTCGCTCGCGCTGCGCCAGACGCTCGGCCCGCGCCTGTTGGTGATCGGCGCCGAGCCCGAGGGCGCTCCGTCGATGAAGCTCAGCCTCGAGCGCGGCCAGGCGGTCGCGCTGGAGCGCATCACCACCAAGGTCCAGGGGCTGTGTCCGCCGTACTCGGGCAAGCTGAACACGCTGGTGTGCGGCAGCACCGTCGACAGCGTCGTGCTGCTCAGCGATGAGCAGATCTACGCGGCGCAAGCCGAGCTGGTGCTGCGCGGCGGCTGGGTCGTCGAACCCGCCGGCGCTTGCGCGACCGCCGCCGTGCTCCAGGGCAAGCTGCCGCAGCTCGCGCTGCTCGGCCGCAGCATCGCGAATCCGGTGAAGGTCGCGGCGGTCGTCAGCGGCGGCAATCCCGATCCCGACCAGCTCGCACGACTGCGCGCATGAAGCGCATCGTCCTCGTGCGCACGAGCGGCCCGCGCAACGCCGGCTCGGTGATGCGCGCCGCCGCCAACTTCGGACCGGTGGAGTACGTGCTCGTCGCGCCGCAGCGCCCGTCGATCCTGGTCCACCCCGACTTCACGATGATGGCGCACGGCGTCGAGAACGTGCGCGAGAAGATCCGCGTGCTGCCGAGCGTGGCCGAAGCGCTGAAGGACTGCACGCACTCGATCGCGTTCACGGGGCGACCGCGCGACGGGCGACTGCGCAGCGACTGGCGCGAGCTCGCGCCGCAGATCCATCCGCTGTGCGACGATCCGCGCGAGCGCGTCGCGCTGGTGTTCGGCTCGGAGGCCGATGGCCTGAACACCGAGGAACTCGAGAGCTGCAAGATCGCGGCGTACCTGCCGACCGCGGCCGAGCACCAGTCGCTGAACCTCGCGGCGGCGGTGACGATCGTGCTCTACACGCTCTACAGCGGCGAGGCGGTGCACAAGCGCGAGCGCGGCCCGCGGCTCGCGAGCGAACGGCAACTCGCCTTCCTGCGCGCGCACCTCAAGGAAGTGATGGGGGGCAAGGTCGCGCTCTCGCTGGCCGCCAAGTCGGACATCGAAGGATCGATCGAGCGCGTGTTCACGCGCGCACCGATCGAAATGCGCGATGCGCGCGC
>CALKYE010000167.1 GCA_938003765.1 uncultured Planctomycetia bacterium | reverse complement strand
GTCAAGAGCGGCGATCTGTCGTTCAACCTCGCCGGCGCGCGCTCCGGATTGCTCGTGCCCGAAGGCAAGTACGACCTCGTGTCGGGCTTCGTGAAGAAGGCCGGCGAGACCGCCTGGATCAAGCGCGGCCGCGCCACGCCGATCGTCGTCGAAGCCTCGACGCCGACCGCGCTCGCCTGGGGCGGGCCGGTGGTCGCCGAGTTCGACTTCACTCACCAGGGCGAATCGGTCATCGTGTCGCCCAACGTGGCCTTCTACGGTCAGGCGGGCGAGGAGTACGGCCCGTTCGCGCCGGAAGCCAAGAGCCCCAAGATCCTGATCACCGACAAGAAGACGGGGAAGCTGGTCGACTCAGGTCGATTCGGCGGGTGTTGAGGGGGCGGTTTCTCGGAGTACACCGGGAGTGTACCCAAGGACAGCGAGCCGGAAGTGACCCTCGAACACAAGCGCCTCATCTTCGGCGACATCGCCGGACGTGATCGTCGCAAGGCCGGACCGCGCAGCCCCGCTGGGCGCTGATCCGCGGTCTTTCGCGCGACAACAATCGGAGCGGGCGGTCCTTCGGGGCCGCCCGCTTTCGTTCTGCGCGCCGTGGTCCGCCACTAGAACGCGCTGCTCATACAACTCGCTGCTGGGGACGGCGCGCCCGCGGGCGGTGAACTGTGCGCCTTGCGTCAGTTCGAGCGCGACCCATTCACGTGTTCGCGCGCGAGCGCACAATCAGCCGACGTCGAGCGCAACTTTGCGCCGGCCACGCTCTAACTCTCGCTGCGTTTCCGGCGCCGCACCGGCGCCGACACTTCCACAGGAGCCACGCATGCAACTCGAAGAACTCGCCGCCCGTGTCCAGTCGCTCGAAGAGGAGAATCGCCGACTCAAGTCCAAGACCCGCCGCTGGGGTCTGGCGCTCGCGGCGCTGGGAGGTGTCGCGGTGCTGTCGAGCATGACCGCCGTCGTGTGCGAGACCGTGTGGGCCGAGCGCTTCGTGCTCAAGGACTCGCGCGGTCGCCAGCGCGGCTTCATCACCGCCTACGAGACCGGCGGCGCGCCGCAACTCGCGTTGCTCGACGCCAAGGGCGCGCGCGCACTGACCTTCGGCGTCGACGACTCCGGACGCGGCTACTTCGAAGTCGGCGGCGCGAACGGACCCGTGCGCAGTCACTTCAGCGTCTCGCCCGAAGGCAAGGCCGGCATCGAGCAAGTCCCTGCGGACAAGCCCAAGGAGCCGAAGAAGGACGGCGAGGTCGCGGCGCTCTCGCGCTGATCACCTGCGCTGAGTCCTGCGCACTTGCGCACGCGCCGCGCGCTGGGCGATTGGCCCCAGCGCGCGGCGCGGCGTTGGTCGAGTGCTGTGCGCGCCTACTTGGGAGGCGGAACGAGGAAGAAGCGGCCGACCTGCGCCTCGAACGGCGTTCCGTCGTCGCGCTCGAACGAGTAGCTGCCTTCCATCGTGCCCCACGAAGTCCGCAGCGGGCAGGTGCTCGAGTACGCGAAGCTCTCGCCCGGCGCGAGGCGCGGCGTCTTGCCGACGACGCCCGGCCCGCGCACGTCCTCGCGGTGGTTGTCGGCGTCGAGGATGATCCAGTGCCGTGAGCGCAGGCGCGCCGGCGCGTCGCCCTCGTTCGTGATGACGATGCGGTACGCGTACAGCCAGCGTCCGTACTCGGGGTCGGACTGCGACTCCACCCACTCGGCGCGCGCCTGAACGCGGATGCCGTGGGTCAGGGTGTCGGAGCCGGTGTCGCGGGACGCGGTGCTCTTGGAAGTGTTCATGGTGGTGGTCAGGGAGCTCGCTTCACCCTAACCGCCGCGGAGCGCAGTTCGAGCAAGGCTGCGCGCGATCTGCGAGTCCGCCGCGGAATCCTGGCCCCGCGAGCAGCGACTTTGCGCCGCCGCGCGCCTGGGCGCACGCTGGGCGAGGCTCGAGCGAGCTTCGAGCGGCCCTCCGGCGAGCCCCGTCGGCGGCGCAACCGCGGTCGCCGCTGCTCCGCGCCGGTGGCCCTACGATTTTCCAGGTCGCGCGGTGCAAGCCCACGCTCGCGCGGCGTCAGGTACGGCATGGACGTCCGCTCTCCAATCGATGAACGCCCGCCCGAGGAGTTCGCCACGCACGCAGAAGCTCTGCGCGCGCTCGCACGGGTGCTGATCGGCAGCGCGAACGAGGCCGAGGACCTCGTGCAGGACACCTGGCTCGCATGGCTGCGTTCTCCGCCGCTGGACCGCACGAGCGCCGGCGCGTGGCTCAAGCGCGTGCTCTCGAACCGCGCCGTGAGCTTGCGTCGCTCTCAGGCGCGTCGCGAAACCCGAGAACGCGAAGCGGCGAGGCCCGAGCGCCTGCACGAAGAGCTTCAACTCGAGCGCGACGAGGCCCTGCGCCGGGTCGTCGCCGCCGTGCTGTCGCTGGAGCCGATGTCGAAGGACGTCGTGTGGCGGCGCTACTTCGAGGACCGCAGCGTCGAGCAGATCGCGCTCGAGCTGCGCCTCTCGCCGCGCGCGGTGTACGAGCGTCTCGCGCGAGCACACACCTCGCTTCGCCGCGCGCTCGCACGCGACTTCGGCGACGAGCAACGCGCGCTGCGCGGACTGGGGTTGCTCGCCGGGGTGCGGAGCGACTCAGCGCTGGTCACCGGCGGCGCCGTACTCGGGCCCGCGGCATGGATTGCGGCGGCTGCGCTGGTGGTCGGCGCGATCGCGTGGCTGGCCTCGCGCCCGACGCGCTCTGAGCCGGCGTTTGCGCAAGCGGACGAGCGGATCGAGCGCACGCGCGCAATCGACTCGGAGGCCGTAGCCGACGCCGCCGACGGACCGCCCGCGGTTGCGCGCGAGGAGGTCGAGGCTTCGGACGTCGTCGTCGAGACGTCGCCTCGTTGGGCGCCGCCGAGCTTCGAGTACGAGCTCGACGTGCAGGTGCTCGACTGGCACGAGCTGCCCGTCGGCGCCGTCTACGTCTTCGCTTCGCCCGCGGGGCGCGCGCTCAACGCGGTGGGCGCGACGGATCGCGACGGGCGCATGCAGATGCGGTTCCGCGCCTTCACCGCAACGGTTGAGCTCGATCTAGCGACGTCCGCCCGCGGACTGAGGGAGCGGGTCTCCCTGCCGTGCGGAAGGTCCGCCGTTGCGCTGCGCGGCGCTCCGCTCGGAATGCTCAAGATCGATCGCGAGGGCTCGGTGCACAGCGGGACCTCTTTCACGATGGCGATCGCATCGAGCGACGGATCGATTCGACTCCGCGCGGGAACTCCGGAGTTCTTCGAGTCGGTTGTGTCCGGTGCGTCGAACTCGATGACGTTCGTGGAGCCCTGGCTGATCGAGAGCCGAGAGCTCAGGGCCCTCCACCTCTCGCGCTCCAGGGTTGATCGCTTGCGCGCGCCATCGATCGAGCTGCGCAACCGAGCGACGGAGCAAGCTGGGGCTGGCGCGACCGTGCGCGGCATCGTGAGAGACTCGAGCGGCGCGCCAGCGCCGAACGCACGTGCGCACATCCGGCATGAGTCCGAAGTCCTGTGGACCTCGCTTCAACTCGACGAGGAAGGCAAATTCCTGGCGCGCGGAGTCACCGCCGGTCGTTGGGAGTTGCGCGTGCGCGCCGATGGGCTGGGCGTGGCGTCGGAAGACTTCGTGCTCTCGGCCGGGGAACAGCAGCGCCGCGAGCTGCGGCTGGATCCCGGTCGAGTGTTCTGCGCGCGCCTGCTCGACGAGACGGGCGCACCGTGCCCGGAGTGGCGCGTCGAGCTCCGTAAGCTCGACGGATCCCGCGTGGACGTCGATACGGCGGTCACGGACAGCGACGGACGCGTTCGGATCGCCAATGCTCCCAGCGGTCCGCTGCGCGTGCTCGCGCGACCGGAACGGGTCTCGATGCGGCCTGCGGTCGTAGTGGCGGAGGGAGCGCGGGCGAACGGAACCGAATCGACGCTTCGCGTTCCACTGGACGCGTCGCAGGCGCTCGCGCCGCTCCAACTCGAGCTGACGCCGGCGCACGCGCCCGGACCGAGCGATTGCGTCGCGCGCGCGCGCCGAATCGACGGCTCGCAACTCGCGCAGCTCGAATTCTCGGGCTCCGAGACGGTCATGGATGGCGAAATCGCATCGTGGCAGCGCTGGATGCTCACGCTCGACGAGCTCATTCCGGGCCCCTACGAGATCGAAGTGCAGGCCCCTGCGCGCGGCGTTATCACGTTGCCGCCGATCGAACTCGCGGCGGGGACCGAGCGCGAGATCGAAGCTCTCGCGGCGTTCGAGGCGCCCGCTCGGCTGCGCATCGAGGCGCGGCCGACTCGCAGCGGCGGCGCGCGCGAAGTGAGGTTGCGCAAGCGCGACGAACAGTTCGAGCTGCTCTCCACGCCGTTCGACGTCGCGCGCGGTGTCGAACTGCTCCTCGAGCCCGGTGACTACGAGCTCGTCACGTCGAGCGGGTTGGCGCGCTGGGCCGATCTGTCGCTGGAAGCGGGCGAAGTCGGGGTCGTGTTCGCCGACGGTCGCGTGGAGCGGGTCTCCCCGAGCCGCTGAGCCGCGCTCCGATCGCCGCAACTCGCCTCAGCCGCGCCGCCGAGCGTCCTCGAGCTGCGCGCGCGCCTGCGCCGCGAGTTCATCGACGCGCGCCGCGATCTGATCGCGCACGGCGTCGAACTCGCGCGGGTCCAAGTGCTTGGGATCGGGGATGCCCCAGTCGGCGCGCTGTCGCGCCCGCAAGTTCGGGCACTCATCCCCGCAGCCCATCGTGATGGCCCAGTCCCACTCGACCTGCGGCAGCGCGTCGAGCGGCTTCGAGCGGTGCTGCGCGAGGTCGTAGTCCAGCGCTCGCAGCGATGCGATCGCCTTGGGATTCACGACGCCGCTCGGCCGCGAGCCGGAGCTGTGCGCCTCGAGCACGTCGGCGTGTCGCAGTCGAGCCAAGGCCTCCGCCATCTGGCTCCGGCAGGAGTTCTCGACACACACGAACACGACACGCACGCGCTCTCGGTGGGGGGACTGCACGGTTGCCTCCGCTGGCGCGCGCAGTCTATCGTAGTTCTACGATGAAGCGAGGAGCCGCCGCAGTCGATGCCAAGGGTTGCTGTCCGCCGCCGGCGCCCGCGCGGCGCGGCGCGGTGCGCGGTCCGTCCGCCGACGCGGAGCTTGCGCGGCTGTCGAAGGCGCTGGGCCATCCCGCGCGCGTCGCCATCGTGCGCCTGCTGCTGTCGCGAGCGAGCTGCGTGTGCGGCGAGATCGTCGACCAGTTGCCGCTGGCGCAGTCCACGGTCTCGCAGCACCTCGCAGCGCTCAAGCGAGCGGGACTGATCCGCGGCGAGATCGACGGCCCGCGCACCTGCTACTGCCTCGAACCGGCGGCGCTGGCGCGCTTCAAACAACTGCTTGCGAGCCTTTGAGACTCCGCACCACGCGACCGTGAGCTCCGTCCCGTCCCTCGCGTTCCTCGATCGCTACCTGACGGCCTGGATCTTCCTGGCCATGGCCTGCGGCGTCGCCCTGGGCGCGCTGGCCCCCGGAGTCGCGCGCGCGATCGAAGCCGCGAGCATCGGCTCGACGTCGATCCCGATCGCGATCGGCCTGGTGGTGATGATGTACCCGCCGCTCGCGAAGGTGCGCTACGAAGAGCTCGGCGGCGTGCTGCGCCAGCCGCGCCTGCTCGCGCTGTCGCTCGTGCAGAACTGGGTCATCGGTCCGGCGCTGATGTTCGCTCTCGCGGTGCTGTTCCTGCGCGACGAGCCCGACTACATGCTCGGTCTGATCCTGATCGGGCTGGCGCGCTGCATCGCCATGGTCATCGTCTGGAACGACCTCGCGGGCGGCGACCGCGAGTACTGCGCGGGCCTCGTCGCGTTCAACTCGCTGTTCCAGATCCTGTTCTTCCCCGCCTACGCCTGGTTCTTCGCGAGCGTCGCGCCGCGCTGGATCGGACTCGAGGGCTTCGCGGTCGAGATCTCGATGGTCGACATCGCGCAGAGCGTCGGCCTGTACCTGGGCGCGCCCTTCGCGGCCGGTTTCCTGACGCGTCGCACGCTCGTGCGCGCGCGCGGCCGCGAGTGGTACGAGTCGCGCTTCGCCCCGCGCATCGGCCCGCTGACGCTGGTGGCGTTGCTGTTCACGATCGTGGTGATGTTCGCCTTGCAGGGCCACGCCATCGTCGAGCTGCCGTTCGATGTGCTGCGGGTCGCAGCGCCGTTGCTCGTCTACTTCGTCGTGATGTTCGCGCTCTCGTTCGCGCTCAGCGTGTGGAGCAAGGCCGACTACGCGCGCTCGGCGACGCTCTCGTTCACCGCCGCCTCCAACAACTTCGAGCTCGCCATCGCCGTCGCGGTGGGGGCCTTCGGTCTGCACAGCGGCGCCGCCTTCGCCGCGGTGATCGGTCCGTTGGTCGAAGTGCCGGTGCTGATCGCGCTCGTGCGCGTTGCGCACGTCCTCCGCCGTCGCTGCTTCCCGGCCGCGGCGATCGGGGACGCGGCGTGCCGGCTGCGGAACTAGCGGCTGCGCTCGGGCGGCGGCGGGCTCAAGCTCGCCTCCCACTCGCCCGATGCACGTGGCGTGAAGTCGGGCGCATCGTTGGGGCTTTGGTTGGGCCTGGTCTCGGCGTCGGCCGGCGCCTGGAGCGCCGCTCGTCCGCAGCCTGAGGCCGCCCAGCCCGACGCGCCGCTCGAATACGTCTCGCTCGAAGCGCTCGCCGACGATCCGCAGGCCTGGCTGGGCCAGCGCGTGCGCGTGCGCTTCCAACTCGAGTCGCACCTCGAGACCTGGAATCCGTACCTGACGCGCTTTGGCGGCGAGGACTGGCGCGGAGTGAGCGTGTGGGCCGACGAGCAGTTCCTGTGGGAGCGCGAGGCCTGGGAGAACCCGGCGGCGCGCATCTTCGCTCGCCGTGGCAGCGTCGCCGACGGCGTGCTCGAAGGCGCTCCGCGACTGGCGCGCTTCGAGGCGGTCGCGCACGTGCGGCAGGTGTTCGCCGGCGCGCCGTGGCTCGAGGTCCGTGAAGTGCAGCGCATCGACGGCGCGATCGGCGAGGGCTCGGTGCTGCACGCCACGCGCGCGCTCGAGCACGTCGAACGCGCTCAGTGGCGCAACGCCATCGACAACTTCGACCGCGCGCTCGTGGGGGACATGCCTCCCGCGGCGCGAACGGAGCTGCGGCGCCTGCGCGACCAGGCGCAGGAGCAGGTCCAGCAACTCTGAGCGGTTCGCTACGGCGGCTCGATGTCGTGTCCGCGCGCGGACACGTGCTCGATGCCGACGATCGAATCCTGCTCGAGGAGCACCACGCGCTGCGCGAGGTTGATCATCGGGCACACGTGCCGCGGTTCGAGCTCCACCAGATCGCCCACCGCCGGAGCGCGGCCGTCGCGGGTGGCGAGCGGCAGGTGCTCTTCGCTCGGTCGCTGCGCTACGAGGCTCGGCCAACCGCGCACGCTCACGCACGGATCGCCGGCCGCCGCGTCGAGTGATTTCGAGCCCGCGTCGAGCGTCACGCGGCCGACGCCGCTCGCGCTGATGACGCGCGCCAGCACGGTCGCCGCGCAAGCGAAGCCCGCGATCTGCAGCGCCTCGCTGCCCGTGTCCCAGTAGACGACGATCCCCGGACTGACGCGGTGGCGCAACGCGGCGAACGGTTCGAACGCCAGCGCCTGCTCGAAGGTCGGCGTCCCGCTCGTCACCAGTTCGAGGTGCTCGAGCGAGCGCGCGCGCACGAGCTGCGCGAGCGCTTCGAAGTGCGGCGCACAGGCTCGCGCGCGTTCGACGGCGCTCGCGTGGCGGATGTGGCCCTCGTACGAGTGCAGGCCGACGAGCGCTTCGCCGGCGGCGGACAACGTCGCGTCCAGACGCGCCGAGTCGTCGAGCGCGATGCCGCTGCGGCCCATGCCGGGATCCAGATCGACCCACAAACCCAGCCGCGGCGCTTCGTGTCGCACCTCGCCCGCGTGCGCGGGGTCCTCGCACAGCACGGACAGCCGCTGGCGCGGGTGCTCGTCCGACAGTCGCGCAAGCCTGCGCAGGTTCGCGCCGCGGTGCGCCATCGCCACGCACAAGTCGAGCTCGAGCTGCTCCGCGTCGGCGCACTCGAGGAGCACCGCCGCCTCGCGCGTCGTCGCGCACTTGAAGCTCCTCAGGCCGCTCGCGAGCAGGAGCCGCAGCACCGCGGGTGTCTTGGCGGTCTTCACGTGCGGTCGCCAGCGAGCGAATCCTCCGTGCGGCGCGAGAACTTCGCGCATGCGCTCGAGGTTGGCGCGCACTCGATCCAAGCGCACCACGAGCGCGGGAGTCTGCAACTGTTCGAGGCGCATCGCCGGGCGCTCAGCTCTTGGGCTTGGGTTTGGGCTCGAACGCCCGACACGGTTGCCCGCTCGACTCGCGCACGACGATCGACGGCAGGCGCGTGCTCGCGATGCCGAACGCGCGACAGCCCCAGGGGTGCGCCGGCTCGTACGTGATGTAGTAGTGGCGACAGTCGCGGCACTGCGGGTCGCCCGCTTCGCGCTGCACGTTCGCACGGCCGCTCATGGCGCTCGATAGCATGGCGTCCAACATGATCTCGCGCATCCTCGCTGCGGCGCTCGCCGGACTGATCTGCTGGTCCGTCGCCGCGGCGACCCTGGCGATCCAGACTCCGCAGGACCACGCGCGCGCGACGCTGGTGCGCTGGCTCGACGCGCTCGACGAATCCCAGCGCTCGCGCTGCCTGCACGCCTGGGACGATCCCGCGCGGCGCGACTGGGGCTACACGCCGCGTCAACGCGCGGGCGTGCGCGTCGCCGGCCTCGGGGAGCTCGCCAACGAACGCCTGAACGAGCTGCTGGGCTCGGTGCTCGACCCGGCGACGCTGCACACGCTGGAGGAGATCCGCTCGCTCGAACGCGTGCTGCACGAACGCGAGTCGAAGCCGGGCGCGCCGGCGACCTGGCGCGACTACGACGCGTACTACCTCAGCGTGTTCGGCGATCCGCGCTCGCAGGAGCACTGGGGCTGGCGCTTCGAGGGTCACCACATCTCGATCAACGTCACCGGTCTCGCCGAGCGCGTGCTGAGCGTCACGCCGCAGTTCCTGGGCGCCAGTCCGGCGCGCAGCGAGTCGGGGACCGGAGGCGAGCGGCGACCGTTGGCGCGCGAGGAGGACCTGGCGCGCGAGCTGTTCTCGAGCCTCGACGAGGACCAGCTCGCCAAGGCGCGCTCGGCCGAGGAACTGACCGGCGACATCCTCGGCAAGCCGGGGGTCGCGCCGCCCGGACCGGCCGGGTTGGGCGCTGCGCACCTGAAGCCGCCGCAACGCGCGCTGCTGGCCGAATTGGTGGAGCTTTTCGCACGGCGACTGAGCGGCGCCGCTCGCGAGCGGGAGCTGGAACGCCTGCGCGCGGGGCTGGACCAGGCCACGCTCACCTGGACCGGAAGTCTGGCGCCGAGGGAGCGTTGCTACTGGCGAGTGAACGTTGGCGCGATTGCGCTGGAGTTCGACAACAGCCAGCCCGATGCGAATCATGTCCACACCCTCTGGCGCGAGCACGGAGCGGATTTTGGTGAGGACGGCGCCGCTCGCCGCTGAGTGAGCGCAACCGCCGCGCTGCTCGACTCGTCCACCCAAGCGTCTGCAACATCGCCATGCTCGTCGAGCTGATCATTCGCGACCTCGCCATCATCGAGCACGCCTCGCTCTCGTTCGGACCGGGCCTGAACGTCATCAGCGGCGAGACCGGCGCGGGCAAGAGCCTGCTCGTCGGCGCGCTCGAGCTGTTGCTCGGCAATCGCCCCAAGCCCGGCCGCGTGCGCGCGGGCGCCGAGAAAGCGGTCGTCGAAGGCCGTTTCGTCGTCGGCCACGGGCGGGAGAGCGCCTCGATTGCGCGCTGGGCCCGCCGGCACATGCCGCAGCTCGTGGCGCAGTGGTCGCGCGCAGCCGACGAAGAGCGCGAGCTGATCCTGGGCCGCAGCGTGTTCGCCGACGGACGGACGCGCGCGTACGTGAACAACCGGCCGGTAACGCGCGAGGCGCTGGCCGACCTCGCGCCGCGGCTGTTCGAGATCCACGGTCAGAACGACCACCAGAAGTTGCACGACCCCAGCGAGCAGCTCCGACTGGTCGACGGCTTCGGCAAGCTCGACGAACTCGTGGCGAGCTACCGCACGGCGCGCGAGAGCTGGCGCGAGCTGGCCGAGCGTGCGCTGCGACTGCGCGCCGAGGCGGCGACGCGGCGGGATGCGCTCGACCTCGCGCGCTTCCAGTGCGCCGAGCTGGCCGCCGCCGCGCCGCGCGAGGACGAGCGCGCTGAACTCGAGCCCCAACGCGATCTGTTGCGCCACGCCTCGAGCCTCAAGGAAGGTCTGGGCCGCACGGTGGGCGAGCTGTGCGACGACGACGGCTCGGTGATCGATCGAGCGCGGGCTCTCGCGCGCTTCGTCGAAGGTTGGAAGGCGCAGGTCGGAGCGCTCGCCCCTGTGGCCGAGTCGTTGGAGTCGGCGCTGGCGCACCTCGACGACGCGGCGCGCGCGCTGCAGTCGCTGAGCGAGCGGCTCGAAGTCGATCCCGCGCGACTCGAGGAGATCGAGGCGCGGCTGGCGGAGCTCGAGCGGCTCGAGCGCAAGTACCACACCGACAGCGCGGGGCTCGTGGCGCGGCTCGCGGAGCTGCGCGCGCAAGTGGCGCGGTTGGAGGCCGACGAGACGAGCACCGAGACCTTGGGCGCCGAACTCACCGCTGCGCGCGCGCTCGTGCTGGCCCGCGCTGGCGAACTCCGCCGCGCGCGCAAGGCCGTGCGGCCGAAGCTGATCAAGGCGGTGGCGGCGCTGTTCGGCGAACTGGGACTGCCGAAGGCGACCTTCGACATCCGCCTCGCGCAGCGCGGCGACGAAGACGGAGTCAACGCGGGCGACGCCGCAGACGAAGGCGTGATCGCGGCCGACACGACGCGCTTCGGCGAACGCGGCATGGACCGCATCGAGTTCCTGCTCGCGGCCAACCCGGGCGAGCCGCTGGCCAAGCTCGAGCAAGTCGCCTCGGGCGGCGAAACGGCGCGCATCATGCTCGCGCTGCGCAGCGCGCTGGCGAGCTGCGGTGAGCGGCGGAGCCTCCTGTTCGACGAGATCGACTCGGGCGTCGGAGGGCGGTTGGGCCCCGCGGTCGGCGCGCACTTGAGGCGGCTGGGCGAGCACCATCAGGTGCTGTGCGTCACGCACCTGCCCGCGATCGCGGCGATGGCGCAGCGCCACCTCAAGGCCGCGAAATCGGTCGAGGGTGAGCGCACGCGCAGCGCGGTGGAGGAGCTCACCGGCGAGGCGCGCGTGCTGGAGATCGCCGAGATGATCGCCGGCGGCGGCGACCAGGAAACGGCCCGCGCCGAGGCCAGGCGATTGCTCGGACTGGCGTCCTGAGGCCGATCGACGGGATAGGATTCGCACGCCGCGTGCGTCCGCCCGGCGCTGAACCTCCCATGCTGGCCGGAAAGAAGATCGTGGTCGTGATGCCGGCCTACAACGCGGCCTCGACCCTCCAGCGCACCTGGGACGAGGTCATGGCGCAGGGTCTGGTCGACCTCGTGATCGTGGTCGACGACGGCAGCCGCGACGAGACCGTGCGGATCGCGCGCACGCTGCCGAACACGCTGGTGCACGTTCATCCGCAGAACCGCGGCTACGGCGGGAACCAGAAGAGCTGCTACCGGCTGGCGCTCGAGAACGGGGCGGACATCGCGATCATGGTGCACCCCGACTACCAGTACACGCCGCTGCTGATCCCGGCGATGGCGTCGATGATCGCCAACGGCCTGTACGACTGCGTGCTGGGCTCGCGCATCCTCGGCGGGCGCGCGCTCGCGGGCGGCATGCCGATCTGGAAGTACGTCTCCAACCGCTTCCTAACCGCCGCGGAGAACCTCCTGATCGGCGCGAAGGTCTCGGAGTACCACACCGGCTACCGCGCCTTCTCGCGGCGCTTGCTCGAGCGCGTCGACACGTCGAACAACTCCGAAGACTTCGTGTTCGACAACCAGATGCTGGCCCAGATCGTGTGGCACGGCTACACGATCGCGGAGGTCTCCTGTCCGACGAAGTACTTCCCCGAGGCCAGCTCGATCAACTTCTCGCGCAGCGTGAAGTACGGCCTGGGATGCCTGATGGTCGGGGCGCAGTTCCGGCTCGCGCGCATGGGGCTGGTTCCGTCCAAGCTGTTTCCGCCGCTGGGCTGATCCGGCGCGCGCGCTGACGACGTTCTGATCCGCTGCGTTCGCCCGACGCTGCGAGCGAGCCCTTGCGCGCGCGGCGCGCACGACGAAAGCTCGCGGGATGGACACGGAAGAATTCCGCCGCGCGGGCCACCGCTTGATCGATTGGATCGCCGACTACCGCGCGCAGGTCGCGTCGCTGCCCGTCTCGCGTCCCGTCGAACCCGGCTCGCTGCGCGCGCAGTTGCCGGCCGCTCCGCCCGAGCAGCCCGCGCCCTTCGAGGACGTGCTGGCCGACTTCGAGCGCGTGCTCGCGCCGGCGCTCGTGCACTGGCAGCACCCCAGCTTCCACGGCTACTTCCCTTCCAACGCGGAGCTCTCGAGCGTGCTCGGCGACTTGCTCAGCACCGGTGTCGGCTCGCTGGGGCTGGCCTGGCAGTCGAATCCCGCGCTGACCGAACTCGAAGACCTGACGCTCGACTGGATGCGGCGCGCGCTCGGACTGAGCGACTCGTGGAGCGGCGTGATCCAGGACACCGCTTCGAGCTCGACGCTGGTGGCGCTGGTGTGCGCGCGCGAGCGCACCACGCAGTACGCGTTGGCGCGCGGCGGTCTGCAGGAGCAGCCGGCGCCGCTGATGATCTACGTTTCGCAGCACAGCCACAGCTCGGTCGAGAAGGCCGCGCTGCTGGCCGGCTTCGGCCGCGAGAACGTGCGCGCGATCGCGGTCGACGGCGCCTACGCCATGCAGCCCGCCGAACTCGAGCGAGCGCTGCGCGCCGATCGCGCGGCCGGCAAGCTCCCGTGCGCGATCGTCGGCACGAGTGGCACGACCACCACGACCGCGTTCGACCCGCTCGAACCCCTCGCGGCGCTCGCGCGCGAGCACGGAGCGTGGCTGCACGTCGACGCGGCCATGGCGGGATCGGCGATGCTGCTGCCCGAGCTGCGCGAGCTGTGGGGCGGCATCGAGGGGGCCGACTCGCTGGTGCTCAACCCGCACAAGTGGCTCGGCGTCGCCTTCGATTGCTCGCTGTACTACGTGCGCGACGGCGAGCACCTCGTGCGCGTGATGAGCACGCGACCGAGTTACCTGGCGAGCGCCTTCGACGCGCGCGCGCGCAACCTGCGCGACTGGGGCATCCCGCTGGGCCGACGCTTCCGCGCGCTGAAGCTGTGGTTCCTGTTGCGCGATCAGGGGCTCGAGAAGCTGCGCGCGCGGCTGCGGCGCGACCTCGCCAACGCGCAGTGGCTCGCGGACGCCGTGCGAGCGACGGCCAACTGGCGCGTGCTCGCACCGACGCCGTTGCAGACGGTGTGCGTGCGCCACGAGCCGCCGGGGATGGAGGGCGGCGTGCTCGATGCGCACACGCAGCGCTGGGCCGATGCGCTCAACCGCTCCGGTCGCGCGTACGTGACCCCTGCGACGCTCGACGGGCGCTGGATGGTGCGCCTGTCGATCGGCGGGCTCGCCACCGAACGCGAGCACGTCGAGGCGCTGTGGCGCAACGTGCGCGCCGTGGCCGAGGCGTGACGCGCGTCGTGCCTGCGGCTCGCGCGCGGAGCCGGTCCGGGGCTACTCCTCGCGCACGAGTTCGCGCGAAACCGCGTCCAGCACCGCCAGCGCTGCGGTGATCTGCGCTTCGCTGCACCGTCCGAGCGCGCGGCGCACGCCGGCCTCCACCGTGCCGGTGCGCAGCGCGTCGATCTTCGCGCCTTCCTCGGTCAACTCGAGCAGCGCGCGTCGGCGGTCCGCCGGATCATCGCGGCGAACGATCCAGCGCCGGTGCTCGAGGCGTTGCAGCACGCCGGTCACGGTGCTGGCGTGCACTTCCATGAGCTGCGCCAGCTCACCCGCGCTGATGCCGGGGTAACGGCCCACGATGCGCAACAACAGGCGCTGCGAGGCGGTCACCCCGATGCGCGCCTGCATGCGCTTGGAGCGCGCCTCGAGCGCATGTCCGACGCCGAGCAGCGTGCGCATGAAGCCGAGGGTCTGTCCGAGTTGGTTCCGGTCGACTACGGCGCGCGCTGCGTCTTGATTTGGCTGCAAGTCTGCTGCACTCCCGGGCGGAAGCCCGCTCTGTGTTCGAGCGTCGATATCCGAGCACGGACCCGCGCGCAGCGGAAGGCCCCAGCTGCGCGCGGGATGGGTTTCACTGCGCGAGCGCTTCGATCGAGCGCGGCGAGGAGGCGGGCTTGAGGCCCTCGCGCCAGCGGTGCTCGGCTTCGATCTCGCGCATGCCCTCGGCGAAGAAGAACTCCTCGCGGCCGAAGGCCGGGCGCAACTGATCGAGCCAGGTCGCCCGCGGGTCGAAGCGCGCGAAGAACGGCCGGCCGACCCACTCCGAGCGACGCGCCTGCAGGAAGCGCAGCACGAACACCTGCTCGCTGCCGATCACGCTCACGCCGTCGATCACGACCTTGCCCGGCGTGGCGCTCATCGACGGGCCGCGGACGCTGCGCGCCAGTCCGGACACGCCCGAGTAGGCCTCGCGGAAGATGCGCCAGGCGCGCTCGAGCGGCACTTCGAAGTAGCCGCGCGGGCCGGTGTCGCGCTCGACGAAGGTGTAGTAGGGGACCGCGCCGAGGCGGACCTGCTCGCTCCACATGCGCTGCCAGATGCGGGCGTCGTCGTTGACGCGTCGGATGAGCGGCGCCTGCGTGCGAACGACCGCTCCGGTGGCGATCACGCGGGCCAGCGCGGCCTGCGCGACGTCGGTCTCGAGCTCGCGCGGATGGCTGAAGTGCGCCATGAACGCGAGGTGGCGGCCGGACTTCACGATCTGCTCGAACAGCGCGAGCAGGTCGTCCGCGTCGGGATCGGTGAGGAAGCGCTGCGGCCAGAAGGCCAGCGCCTTCGTGCCGATGCGGATCGTCGAGACGTGCTCGAGGTCGGCGGCGAGCAGCGGCTCCAGGTAGCGTCGCAGCAGCGGAGTGCGCATCACCAGCGGATCGCCGCCGGTGATCAGCACGTTGGACACTTCCTTGTGCGAGCGCAGGTACTCGACCAGTCCGGAGGACTCGCGCGCCGCGAACTTCATGTCGTCCAGCCCGACGAACTGCGGCCAGCGGAAGCAGTACGTGCAGTACGACAAGCAGGTCTGTCCGCGGCTGGGGAAGAACAGCACCGTCTCGCGGTACTTGTGCTGGATCCCCGCCAGCGTCGTTCCGTCGCCGCTGCCCGAGATCTGGGCCGGCACGTTGAGCGTCGCCTGACCCGCGGGGTGCGGGTTCATGCTGAGCTGGATCTCGCGCGCGGCGCTGCGGATCTGATCGTCGGGCGCGTTCTCGCGGACGAGCTTCCACATGCGGTCGAAGTCGTCCGGCGCGAGCATCTCCCGCTGCGGGAAGGTGAGCTGGAAGATCGGGTCGCGCGGCGCGCGGGACCAGTCGATCAGCTCGTCGACGACGTAGCTGTTGACGGCGAAGGGCAGCACGTGCGCCACGGTGCGGATCGCGTCGAGCTCGCTGCGCGGCAGTCGCTTGAGGGGCTCGATCTGATCGAGGTGCTCGCGGCGCAGCAGCTTGAAGCGCGCCGCAGCGGGCGTCGTCTGGGAATTGCGTGCGATCACTGGCGGTCCTCCTTGCGCTTGTTGGTTGGCTACGGGTCTCAAAGATCGGCCGTCGGCGGCCGATTTCCTTTGAGGCGCAACCAAATTACTTGCGGCCGCAACGAAAAGCAAGCTCAGGAACGGGACGGCAGGCGTCGGCCAGGCCCGTTCGCGGGAGGGACGGCCGCCCGGCGTCCGGGCGTCGCCGCTCACTGCCTCGCGGCGCCCCGCCCGCGACCCGTTGGGGGGCGCTGCGCCCGCGCTCCCTGGTTCCGGGTTCCGCCAAACGGCACAATCTCAGGTTGCCCGGCCGCGCGTGCGCGCGGCGCTTACCGCTTCCGTCCCTACCCGACGACCGCCATGACTGCCTTCTTGCGCGCCCCGCGCGCCGCCGCTCTCGCCGCCCTGTTGCTCTCGCTCGCCGCCGCGGGCTGCGCCCAAGTCGAGCACACGGTCCGCGGCCCCGTGGAGGCGATCGTGGCCGTGCCGACCGCCATCGAGGGCCGCGCCGACAAGCTCGTGGTCGAGGCCTCTCCCGATCGCGACTGTCAGGCCGGCGTGCGCGCGCTGCGCAACTCGCAGTGGGAGGTGGCCATCACCGCCTTCGATCGCTCGCTCCGCTCCGATCCCGCGGACTACCGGGCGCTGTACGCGCGCGGAGTGGCGAACGAGATGCTCGGCCGCTTCGAGGCCGCGTTGAGCGACTACCGCGCTTCGAACGAGAGCGCGCCGGCGCAGAGCCTGGCGTGCCTGACCGCCATCGAGCGCACGAAGACGAAGTTGGGGCGCTGAAGCATGTCGCGTCCGCTGGATGACGGCGCAGCGTCGCAGGACGGCGCAGGCGCGGGCGAGTCCGTCCGTCTGAACAAGTACCTCGCCGACCACGGCGTCGCGTCGCGTCGCAAGTGCGACGAGCTCATCGCCAAGGGCAAGGTCACGGTCGACGACGAGATCGTGACCGAGCTGGGGCTCAAGGTCGATCCGGCGCGGCAGCGCGTGGAGGTCGATGGTGTGGTGCTGCGCCCCGAGCGCACGCGTCTGCGCTACTACTTGTTGCACAAGCCGCGCGGCGTGGTGTGCACCAACGAGCGTCGCGAGGCGCGCGCTCGCGCGATCGATCTCATCACCGACCCCGACAAGGGCCGCATCTACACCGTCGGCCGCTTGGACGAGGACAGCCAGGGGCTGATCCTGCTGACCAACGACGGCGACTTCGCCAACCGCGTCGCGCACCCGCGCTACGGGGTGAACAAGACCTACTCGGTCAAGTTGCGCGGCCGCGTCGACCCGGAGTCGGTCGACAAGGTGCGCAAGGGCGTGTGGCTCGCCGAAGGGCGCACCGCGCCGGCCTTCGTCAAGGTGCTCAAGCGCACCAACGAGTGGTCGCTGCTCACCGTGACCCTCAACGAAGGCAAGAACCGCGAAGTGCGGCGCGTGTTCGCCGCGGTCGGGTTCAACGTGCTGCAACTGCGGCGCACGCACATCGGCGCGCTCAGCGACCGCTCGCTCAAGGAAGGCAAGTGGCGCCCGTTGCTCCGCGAGGAAGTGCGCGAGCTGTTGGCGCAGTCGGAAGAGCGCGCTGGCGCGACGCCCGCCGATCGCCGCGAGGACCCGCGCGTGCGTCACTTCAAGGAAGGCGCTCCGCGCGAGGCGCGCGCCGCGGCGCCTGCGCGTCCCAGCTCGCCCGGACGCGAGCGACGCAGCCCCAAGGACCGCGCCAAGTGGCTGCGCGACCGCCGCCGCCAGCTCGAGCGCATGCAGCCCGCGCCGCCGGCCGGACGTCACCAGCGCGGTGAGAAGCGCCAGCGACTGCGCGACGAACAACGCCAGCGTGAGCAGGGGGCCGTGGCCTCCAGCCGCGATCGGCGCACGCAACGCACGCAACGCACGCCGCGCCCCGCGCCGCGCAAGCAGGATCGTCGACCTTGAACAGCAACCCTCGCGCGACGGCGCCCGACTTCCACGCCATGAGTTCCGACGCATTCAAGGCCGCCCGGCTCGCGCGAGGAGGCGCGGCGTCGGCGCGAGGCGCGAGCGTTCACGAGCACCGTCTCGCCAACGGCATGCGCATCCTGATCGCGGAGCGCCACGCCGATCCGGTCGTCGCCGTGATGCTCTGGTACCGCGTCGGTTCGCGCAACGAGCGCGAGCACGAGGCCGGAGTCTCGCACTTCCTCGAGCACATGATGTTCAAGGGCGCCGAGCGCTTCGGCAAAGGCGAGATCGACCGCCTCACGACCATGCTGGGGGGCTCCAACAACGCCTTCACGAGCTGCGATCACACCGCCTACTGGTTCGAGCTCGCCTCCGATCGCTGGGAGACCGCGCTCGAGATCGAAGCGGACCGCATGCGCGCGCTCGCGCTCGACGCCAAGGAGTTCGATGCGGAGCGCGCGGTCGTGCTCGAGGAGCTCTCGATGGGCCTCGACGACCCGTGGCGTCGGCTCACCGAGCTCGTTCAGAGCACGTTGTTCCTGCGCCACCCGTACCGCCGGCCGGTGATCGGCCACGCCGATGCGCTCGCGCGCCTGAGCGTGCGCGACATGCGCGACTACTGGCGGCGCTTCTACCACCCGGGCAACGCCACGCTGGTCCTGTGCGGCGACCTCGACCCCAAGGACGCGTTGGCGCGCGCTCGTCGATACTTCGAGGCTCTGCCGGCGGGCGACAGTTTCGAGAGCGTCGACATCTTCCGTCCCAACGAGACGCACGAGCCCGGCGAGCGGCGGGTCGAGACGCGCTGGGACGACTCCGCCAAGCGCCTGTGCATGGCCTGGCCGACGGCGGTCGTCGGGAGCGCTGACGACTACGCGCTCGACGTGTTGTCGACGCTGCTCAGCTCCGGTCGCCTCTCGCGGCTGCACCGTCGCCTGGTCGTCGACGACGAGTTGGTGACCAGCATCTCCACCCAGAGCGACACGCGCGTCGAGGGCGGTGTGTTCTGGCTGTTCGCGGAATGCGCGCCCACTGTCGACTGCGCCGCGGTGGAGGCGGCGATCGACGACGAACTCGATCGCATGGCCCGCGAACGCGTCGGCGCGCGCGAGCTCGCCCGTGCGCGCGCGATGATCCGCGCTTCGGACGCGTTCGATCTGGAGACCGCCAGCGACTTCGCCGAGCGCCTGGGCGAGTTCGCCGTCGACGCCGATTGGCGTCTGGCGCTCGAAGGGCTCGCGCGCACGCTCGCGGTCGACGCCACCGCGGTCCGCGAGGTTGCGCGCCGACTGCTCGCGCGCGATCGCCGCGTCGTGGGCTGGTGTCTGCCCAAGTCCGAAGCCGCGAGCGCTCGTTCGGGCGCGCGCTGGGGCGCTCGTCGGCGTCGACGCGGAGCCGCGCGGTGAGCTTCCTCAAGTCGTCGCCTGCGCGCGGAGCCCTCGCGGTCCGCCTTCCGATCGAGCGCTTCTCGCTGAGCTGCGGCGCGAAGCTGCTGGTCTCGCACCGTCCGCAATCACCGGTCGTCGCGCTGCAGATGCACCTGCGCGGCGGCCATTCGCTCGACGAGCGCGGCCTCGAGGGGCAGGCGTTCCTCACTGGCGCGCTGCTGGACCAGGGCACGCGTCGTCGCAGCGAAGAAGCCATCGCGGAGATCCTCGAGACCGCGGGTGCGACGATCTCGGGTGAATCGAACGGTCTGTCGGCCGCCGCTGCCGCGGAACACTGGGAGACGTTGCTCGAGCTGACCGCGGAGCTGCTGACCCAGCCGACGTTCCCGACCGCGCAGGTCCGCCGCCAGCGTCAGCGTTTGCTCGACCGCCTGCAGATCGAGCGCGACGAGCCGCGCGTCCAGTGCGATCGACTCTTCAAGCGACTCATCTACGGCGAGCACTGGCTCGGCCGTTCGGCGACCGGCGAGATCGAGAGCGTCGCGCGGCTCGAGCGGCGCCACTTGACCTCGTTCCACCGCCGCAACTGGGTTGCGCGTCGCGCGGTGATCGCGGTGTGCGGCCCCACGCCGCCGGCGCAGGTCGCGGCGCTGCTCGACCGCGCGCTCGCGCGCTGGACGCCCGGCGAGGATCTGCCGATCACGATGCCCGAGCTGCCTCCGCGAGCTCCGCGCTGCGCAGCGTTCCACGCCGCGCGCGAGCAGGTGCACGTGCAACTGGGCCACCTCGGCGTTCGGCGCATCGACCCCGACTACCCCGCGCTGGTCGTGATGGATCACGTCCTCGGCGCCGGGCCGGGCTTCACCAACCGCGTGGCGATGCGCCTGCGCGATGAACTCGGGCTGGCGTACAGCGTCCACGCCTCGATCCACTCGAGCGCGGGGCTGCACCCGGGCACGTTCACTGCGTACATCGGCACTTCGCCGGACAAGGTGCCGGTCGCGATCGACGGCTTCCTGCGCGAGATGCGACGACTGCAGGACGAGCCCGTCGGCGCCGCCGAGTTGGCGACCGCCAAGGACTACGTGGTCGGCTCGTTCGCGCTCTCGTTCCAGCGCGCGGCGCGGCGGGCGAGCTACATGGTCAGCGCCGAGCGCTTCGGCCTGGGCGACGACTACCTCGAGCAGGCCCCGAAGATCTACGCGGCCATCACGCCCGAGGACGTGCAGCGCGTCGCGCGGCGCCACCTGTTCCCCGACGCGTGCGCGGCGGCGGCGGCGGGGCCGATCTCGACCGCTGGTTTGCGCCGGGCGCTGGCGCGACGCTGATCCACGAGTTCCGACGCGCCAACGGGTTCTCGCGCACTCCCGCGCGAGAGCGACCGCCGCCTCGGCGCCCGTCCGACGGCGACGCAGCGTCAGCAACGCTAGTTCAAACGTTCGCCGCTGCGCGCTTCGCTAGTGACGCGGCGCGAGCGCGTGCGTGAGGTTCCACTCGACCGTGAACGGTCCCTCGCTCGCGACGCGGTAGTCGAACCGCGCCGGTTGTCCGCCGGCGCGCACCTTGAACGTCACGTAGGACTCCAGCGGGCGCCAGGTGAAGTTGCGGCGCACGCGCGAGATCTCACCGCTCTCGATGGTGCGGCCGCGGTCGTCGCTGACGACGAACTCGAGCAGTCCCGGTCCGCGGTTCTCGACCACGACGTGCACGCGCTCCGTGCCCTGCGCCGAGAACTTGGCCAGCGCCTCCCCGTGCGCCGCGAGATCGACGGCGCCGCGAGTGGTGTTGTTCGAAGGCAGGCTGCCGCAGGCGGCCAGAGCCAGACCGGCGATGAGGAACGCAGGGTTGCGCATGGGTTCGTTTGTCCGTGTGCGAGCGTGACGCACGCCGCGTAGTGATACCAGTCGCGCTCGTCGGCGCAAACGGCGGAGTGCGAGAGCTGCGACTGCGCGCACGTGCGCTCGCGCCGCGCAACGCACGCGCTCAGGCGCCGATCACTCGACGCGCGCACGCTTCGCGTGGAACGCGCGCCGCGCCTCCCCTCTGAGCGGGCGAACGTTTCGACCGCCCAGTTCCTCTTCCCGAGCTTCACGTCATGCAGATCCGCTCAGCACGTCCGAACCTCGGCGCGCCTCGCTTCGCGCCTTCACCGCGATCCCTGTCCGAATCGGTCGCGCCGCGCGAGTCGGCGTCGTCCGCCTTCAGCGCGGATCCGTCGCCGCGCGCCGCCCGCGCCGCCTACTCGCGGGCCACGCGCCGACTCGCCAATCGACTCCAGGGTCCGCCTCCCGCAGACGTCGCCGCGCAGCCGCGCAGCCTGTTCCGACGTGCGCTCCAGCGCATCCGCAACACGCTCCTCGGCGCCGGCTAGAACGAAACAGCGGCGGCGAGGGCTCGCGCCACTCGCCGCCGCTGCTGCTTTCGATCGGGCTGAGTTCGTCGCTCAGCTCGAGCCGGCCCGCATCACGGGCACAGCGTCACGGCCAGACCGCCGGAGAGCACCAGGCCCTTCGAGGGGTTGCCGTTGTCGCGGTTGAAGCTCTGCACGTAGAGGATCTGGCCCGCGGCGAACGGGCTGCCCAGTCCCGACGGGTGAGTCGACATCCAAGTGTTGAGGTCGACCGACAGGCTGCCGTCGCAGGCGCCGCCCGTGCCGCCGGTGTTGGGCATCGGCGTGATCAGGCGCTGGCGCGGGGTCGTGGTGCAGAAGAAGCTCGTGCCGCCGCCGCCCGCGTTGATCGGGTTCGCCGCCATGCCCAGGCCATAGAACATGCCGCCGGGGCGCAGCCCGTCCGCGCCGCTGATCGAGACCGTGTAGCCCGACGCGGCCGAGGCGCTCGGCGTGCCCGTGCCGGAGATCGTCGGGACGCAGTTGTTCACGCTCGTTCCAGCGGTGCAGTAGGTCGCGCCGCCGCAGTCGCATTCATCGGGGATGCCGTTCGAGTTGAGGTCGACGCTGCCGCCGCTGGCGATGTCGTCCAGGTCGGGGTTGGCGTTGCCGTTGCAGTCGTCCAGGTCGCCGAAGATCTTCATGTAGAAGCCGGCGTGGATCGTGGGCGGGTTGCCGAAGAACAGGCAGGCGTTCGTGGTCTGACCCGCGGTCGCGCCTTCGCGGAAGAAGAAGTTGCCGTTGTCGAGGCCGGTGCCGTTCAACGCCGTGGGGTTGTTGTAGTACGTCGCCGATCCGGCCGCGCAGTCGCCCGGCGCCGTCAGGTCGCCGGCCACCAGCGGCCCGCCGACCGTGGCTGTCGTCGTTCCCGTCTGACCGGGGAACGAGTACGAGAAGCCGAACAGGTCCGTCGCGCCGTCGAAGGCGCCGTCGCCGTCGGCGAGCATGTAGAACTCGGAGCCGCCCGACAGGTCGACCGTCACCGTGTAGCAGGACAGCGCGCCGAGCGTCGCCGAGGCCGGCAGGCCGGTCAGCGTGACGATCGCGACGGGCGGCGGGTTCGAAGTCGAGGCGGTGCAGGGCGCGTACGACTGGAAGAAGTTGATCGTCACCTGGGCGCCGGGGCCGCCGTTCGCGACCGCGAGTTCACGCGTGCAGTAACCGATCACGAACTTCGTGACGCGGTACTTGTTGAACGTGCCCGTGTTGGGAGCGGCCGAGGTCGTGCTCGGCAAGCGGCCTTCGTCGAGGACGGAGTTGCCGCTGAGCAGCGACGAGAAGTTCGGCGTCGGACAGGTGTTGTCGTAGATCACGCCCTCGGTGACGAGGTGCGCGACGCCGTTGGCGGGAGTGAACACCCCGCTCATCACGTGGAACGTGCCGGCGTGTTCGACTTCGTTGCAGGGCTGGAGGTCGAGGCCTTGTTGGGCCTGGGCGCCGGCGCCGAGCACGGCGAGAGCAGCGAGCTTGAGCAGAGACTGCATAGTGGGGAACTCGAGGAACTGACGAGTAGGGAGTCCAATGGTCAGCGCCGCGCCGGACTCCCGGGCAACGGCTGACAGGGTCCGCCCGGAGCGGGCGAACCAATTGCGACAATCTTCCGCGTGCGTCCCCGAACACGCAATGCGACTTGGTAGTGCATCCGGCCTGGGGCGCAGGGTTTACACAGTCGCGGGCGGACGGGATGTTGGGCGCCCATGACACTCGTCAAATTCGCCCTGGCCGCGCTGCTCCCCCTGGTTTCGTCGCTGGCCGCCTGTCAGAGCGCGCCGCGCCTGTTCGCCCCCGACCGCCCCGTGCCCATGGACGAACACTCCCACGCCCAGCCCAACCGTGTCCGGGTTCGCCACGTGAGCCTCAACCTCACGCTCGACTTCGATGCGCGTCGCGCCGAGGGCGCGGTGCGGCTCGAGCTGGTGCGCAAGGACCCGACCGCTCCGCTGGCGCTCGACGCCCGCGCGCTCGAGATCCTGAGCATCACCGGCAGCTCCGGCGGGGCGCGCAACTTCCACGTCGGCGTGGAGGATCCGGTCAAGGGCAGTCCGCTGCTGGTCGAACTCTCGCCGCAGGACACCGCGGTCACGATCCGGTACCGGACGAGCCCGGGCGCCGAAGCGATGCAGTGGCTCGACCCCGCGCAGACCGCGGGCGGCGCCAAGCCGTTCCTGTTCACGCAGGGCCAGTCGATCCTCACGCGCAGTTGGATCCCGCTGCAGGACTCGCCCGGCGTGCGCATCACCTACGACGCGGCGATCCGCGCGCCCGCCGGACTGACGCCGGTGATGAGCGCCGAGCAACTCGGCCGCGGCGAGGACGGCGCCTGGCGCTTCCGGATGGACCAGCCCATCCCGCCGTACCTGATCGCGCTCGCGTGCGGCGAGCTCGCGTTCCGCGAGATCTCCAACCGCGCCGGTGTGTGGGCCGAGCCCAGCGTGGTGCAGGCCGCGCGCGACGAGCTGGTCGACACCGAGATGATGATCCAGTGCGCCGAGGCGCTCTTCGGTCCGTACCGCTGGGGCCGCTACGACCTGATCATCCTCCCGCCGTCGTTCCCGTTCGGCGGCATGGAGAATCCGCGCCTGACCTTCGCCACGCCCACGATCCTCGCCGGCGACAAGTCGCTGGTCGGACTGGTCGCGCACGAACTCGCGCACTCCTGGTCGGGCAACCTCGTCACCAACGCCACCTGGCGCGACTTCTGGCTCAACGAAGGGTTCACGGTCTACTTCGAGCAGCGGATCATGGAGGAGGTCTACGGCGCCGCGCGCTCCGACATGGAGAAGCAGCTCGGTCGCGCCGACCTCGAGCATGAACTCGCCGCGCTCGAGCCCTGGCAGCAGGTGCTGCACGTCGAACTCGGGCCGCGCCACCCCGACGAAGCGTTCAGTCAGGTGCCGTACGAGAAGGGCGCGTTGCTGCTGCGGCGCATCGAGGAGCTCGTCGGCCGCAAGCAGTTCGACCGCTTCCTGCGCGGCTGGTTCGACGGTCACGCCTTCGAGAGCGTCACCACGGCGGACTTCCTCGAGCACCTCGAGCGCGAGTTGCTCGCCGAGCGTCCCAAGGCGGCGGAGCAGCTCGACCTCGAACGCTGGCTGCGTCAGCCCGGTCTGCCGGATGACGCGCCCCAGGCTCGCTCGGCGTTGCTCGCGGCCGTCGACGCGCAGATCGAGCGCTGGAAGGCCGGCGCGGCGCCGCAGGAGCTCGACACGCAGGGCTGGGTCACGCAGCAGTGGCTGCGACTGCTCGACGCGTTGCCCGAGCAGCTCACGGGCGAGCAGATGAGCGCGCTCGACCGCGCCTTCGGCTTCACGAACAGCGGCAACAGCGAGATCGTGTGCGCGTGGCTCGTGCGCGCGGTGCGCGCCGACTATCGGCCCGCCGACGCCAAGCTGCACGGGTTCCTGATGAACGTCGGACGCCGCAAGTTCCTCAAGCCCATCTACGCCGAGCTCGCCAAGACGCCCGAAGGGCTGCGTCGCGCGCAGGAGATCTACGCCAAGGCGCGCCCGCGCTACCACTCGGTGTCGACCGGCACGCTCGACAAGCTGCTCGCCTGGCGCGGTTGATCCGCCCGCGGCGCAGCGGCCGCTTCCCACTTCCCCAAAGATCGTTCGCGTGCGTCTTGCCGCGCCGCGCTCGCCATGCACAGCTCGCAGTCCGTCCGAGACCTCGCCGAAGGTCTGTTCGCGCAATGGCTGACGGCCCACGAGGAGGGCCGCGCCGAACCGTTCGACGACTTCGTCGCACGGCACGGCGCGCACGAGCGACTGCTGCGCGAGCTCCACGCCGACTGGTCCGACTTCGCGCAGGTGCTGCGACAGGTCGCGCCGCGCGGCGAGCTCGAGCAATGGTCGGTGTCGTTCGAGGACCTCGATGGTGACGAGGGCCACTGGCCGTCGGCCAGCGACGCCGAGTTGCTCGAGCGCCTGGGCGTGCGGCGGCCCGACGGCGAGCGCTACCGCTTCCGCTCGGTCATCGGCCGCGGCGGCGGAGGAGTGGTGCTGGCGGTGTGGGACGGAGTGCTCGGTCGCGAGGTCGCGATGAAGCTCGCGCTCGGCGCGGAGAGCGTCAGCGGGCACGCGACTCCGCCCACACGCCGCCAGCGGGCGCGATTCGTCAACGAAGCGCGAGTGACGAGCCTGCTCGATCACCCCGGCATCGTGCCCGTGCACGAACTGGGCAGCGACGCCGACGGCCGGCTGTACTTCACGATGAAGCTGGTGCGCGGGGCCGACTTGCGCGCGCTGTTCTCGCGCTTCGCCCAGGGCGACCCCGGTTGGCGTCTTCCTCGCGTGCTCGACGTCTTCTTGCGCGTCTGTGATGCGCTGGCCTACGCGCACGATTACGGCGTGGTCCACCGCGACCTCAAGCCCGCCAACGTGATGGTGGGGGACTACGGCGAGGTGTACGTGATGGACTGGGGCCTCGCGCGTTGGATCGACTCCGGTCGTTCCTCCTCCGCGCGTCGAGCGAGCGCCGCGGCTCCGACGGACACTCCGTCGGCGACCGGCCACGGCTCGATCGTCGGCACGCCGTTCTACATGTCGCCCGAGCAGGCCGCGGGACTCACGCAGACGCTGGGGCCCGCGTGGGACATCTACGCGCTCGGCGCGATGTTGTACGAGCTGCTCGCGGGCGCGCCGCCTCACTCGAGTTCCTCGCCTGACGACACGGCGTCCGACGTGCTGCGCGCCGTCGTCCAGGGCCCGCCGCGGCCGGTGCGTGAGCTCGCGCCGCGCGCTGCTCCGGAGCTGATCGCGATCTGCGAACGCGCCATGGCCCGCGATCCGCTCGAGCGCTACGCCTCGATGGGCGAACTCGCTCGCGACCTGCGCGCGCACCTCGGCGGACGCGTGGTGGCGGCGCACGACGAGAGCGCCTGGGCGCAGGCCTCGAAGTGGGTGCGGCGCAATCGCGCGCTGTCGAGTTCGCTGGCCGCCGCGCTCGCGATCCTCGTCGCAGGGTTCGTGCTGACGACCCTGGAGGCGCGGCGAGCGAATGCAGCGGAACGGGACGCCGAGCGGCAGGCCGAGGCGACGCGCGTGAACGCCGAGCAGGCCGAGACCGTCGTGGCGCTGATGCAGGAGACGTTGACGGGACTCAGCCCGGTGGCCGGCGGCACTCCGCAGGAACGCGTGCGCGGCGCGCTGCTCTACGCCGCCGAGCGCATCGACGACGGCGTGCTGGCGTCGGCGCCGGAGCACGAGGCCCGTCTGTGGAGTTCCCTCGCTGCGCTCGCGATCGCGATGGACCAGCGCGATCTGGCTCTCGACGCTGCGAGTCGCGCGGCCTCGGGCCTGGCCGCCACACTGGGCGAGACGCACCCCGACGTCGCCGCCGCGCGCTCGCTCCACGGGCGCGCCCTGAGCGACATGGGGCGGTACCAGGAGGCGCTCGCGGAGCTCGAGACCGCGGTGGCGAGCTATCGCCGCGCGCGCGGAGAGCACCGCACCGAACTCGCGCGCACGCTGGTGAACCTCGGAGTCGTGCGAGGCAAGTTGGCGCACTTCAGCGAGGCGCTGGCGGCGCACAGCGAAGCGCTCGAGCTGCGACGGTCGCTGCACGGCGCGGAGCACCTGAGCGTCGCCGCGAGCCTCGCCGACATCGGGATGGCGCGCCTCAACCTGGGCGAGGTCATGGTCGCCGTCGAGCACCTCGAGCGCGCGCTAGTGATGGTCGAGTCGATGCGCCTGGGCGACACGCTGCAGTTCGCGCAGTGGCGTCACAACCTGGGCGTCGCGCTCACCAAGCTCGAACGCCACGACCAGGCGCTCGAGCACTTCTCCGCCGCGCTCGCGATGCGCAGGCGGTTGCACGAGGGCGATCACACCGACATTGCGGAGAGTCTGCGCGACGCCGGGCTGGCCAAGCTCATGCTCGGCCGCCGCGACGAAGCACGCGCGGACATCGACGACGCGTTGGCGCACTTCCGTCGGGTGCTCGGCGACGCGCCTGACGGCGACGTCGCGGAGTGCCTGGGGCCTCTGGGCGGGTTGCACTCGCTCGCGGGCGAACACGCGAAGGCGCTGGAGTACTTCGAACAGGGCGCGCAGGTGTCGCGCGCGCTGCTCGAACCGAACCACCCCAAACTCGCGCAGTTCGAGGTCAACGCCGGGTATTCGTGCATGAACCTCGGGAGGCTGGCGGAGGCGGAGGAACTCCTGCGCGCGGCGCTCGACAAGCTCCGCCGCGCGCACGAGGGCGATCACCAGACGATCGGCAACGCGCTGGTGAACCTCGGCGGCTGCCTGGAGGCGCAAGGGCGCGTCGAGGAAGCGCTGGCGGCGCATCGAGAGGCGCGCGAGCAGTACGAGCGCCTGTGGCCCGGGGACCACCCCGACATCTCGAACGCGCTGTCGAACGAGTCGCTGTGTCTGCAGAACCTGGGTCGGGTGGACGAAGCGCTCGAGCGCGCCGAGCGCGCCTTGGCCTTGCGCTGCAGCCATTTCGGCGAGCGGGACGTGCTTGTCGCCCGCAGCTTTCTGGCCATCGGAAGCATTCGCTTTCTGCGCGAGGAGGATGACGAAGCGCTGGAGCACTACCTGCGCGCGATCGACACCTTCGAGCGCTCGCTGCCTTTCGACGCCCAGGACTGCGCCACCGCTCATCGCGGCGCCGCGGTCGTCTTCAAGTTCCGCAAGCGTCACGGCGACGCGCTGGCCCACCTCGAGCGCGCGCTCGAGCTGCGCGAGCAGCTCTTCGGTCCGCGCCACGTCGACGTGCTCACGGTCGTGCTCGACATGGCGAGCGTGCTGCACGCCTCGGGCGATCTCGACGCCGCGCTCGCGACGATCCTCCGCGCCTGCGAGCTGGCGGACGAGCTGCTGCCCGCGGGCCACGCGCAGCGCGAGGGAGCGGCGCGGGGGCGAACGCTGATCTTCGAGGCGCTCGAAGCGCATCGGAAGTAGAGCGACGCGCCGTGCGGGCTCGCGCTACCGGCGAAGTCGGCCGAGCGAGCTGAGCGCCGTCGACGCTCACCATCTGCGGACTCGCGCGGAGGGAGTCGTCACCCTCGAACTCTGCTCGCGCCGAGGCAATCACACCGCCGTGCTCGCGCGCTCCCGGCGGGCTGCTGTCCGATTCGAGTCCGCTGCGGGCGCTCGGGCAAGCCGCCCTTTCGTCCTCGCGGCGGGATGCGTCGCCGCGTTCACGGGTGGTGTTATGCCTCGCGGCCGGTGGGGGTGACGGCCCACGACGGACTTGCCGTTTCGCGCAGAACCGTGCGCTGTGAAGCGCGACGAGCGGGACGGACGTCCGCGCGCTCTGCGCAGCGGTTGCGAGCCCGCTCGCCCGCTGAGCACCGCGCCCGAACGCGCTCGCGCGCCGTGGTCGGGTTCGACCCGCGCGGCTACCATCGCGCGCCCGCGATGCTCCAACTGCTCCTCGACGCCGAGCTCTACGCGCCGCAGCGCGTGGGTCGCCGCAACCTGCTGATCGGAGGCGAGAGGGTGCTGTGGATCGGCGCGGACGAGCCGAGCCTGTCCGAGGAGCTCGAGGTCGAGCTGATCGATCTCGACGGCCTGCGCGTGATCCCGGGCTTGATCGACGCGCACGCGCACCTGACGGGCGGCGGAGGCGAAGCGGGCTACGCCAGTCGGGTTCCGCCGATGCAGCTCTCGCAGTTCACGCTCGGCGGAGTCACCAGCGTCGTCGGCCTGCTCGGCACCGACGACCTCACGCGCACGACGGCCCAACTGGTCGCGACGGCGCGCGCCTTCGAAGAGGAGGGGCTCAGCGCGTGGTGCTACACCGGCGGCTATCACCTGCCGCCGATGACGCTCACCGGCTCGGTGCGCGGCGACATCGTGCACCTCGACCGCGTGATCGGGTTCGGCGAGCTCGCGCTCAGCGACCATCGCTCCAGCCAACCCACGCTCGACGAGCTCCTGCGCATCGCGAGCGAGTGCCACGTCGCCGGACTGATGACCGGCAAGGCCGGCGTGCTGCACCTGCACCTGGGTGATGGACCCCGCGGCTTCGACCTCGTGCGCGAGGCGCTGGCCATCGCCGAGCTCCCCGCGCGCGTGTGGCACCCCACGCACGTCAACCGCCGCCGCGCGCTGTTCGACGAGGCGCTCGAACTCGCGGAGCACGGCGTCACGCTCGACATAACGGCCTTCCCCGTCGCCGAGGGCGAGGACGCGTACAGCGCGGCGGAGGCGCTCGAGCGCTTCCTCGAGGCGGACCTCGACCCGACGCGCGTCACGGTGAGCTCCGATGGCGGCGGCTGCCTGCCGCAGTTCGACGCCGACGGCCGCATCTCTTCGTTCGACGTCGGTTCGCCGCTCGCGCTGAGCGAGACGCTCGCCGAACTCGTCGGCCGAGGCCACGCGCTCGAGGACGTGCTCCCGGCGTTCACATCCAACGTCGCGAGCTTCTTGCGCCTTCCGCGCAAGGGCGTGCTCGCGCCCGGCGCCGACGCGGACCTCGTCGTGCTCGACGCGGAGCAACGCGTGCGCGACGTGCTGTGCCGCGGGCGCTGGATGGTGCGCGGCGGCCGCGCGCTCGTACGCGGTCGCTTCGAGGCGCCGCGCTCGTGACCACTCGCGGGCGGTTGCGCCCCGGACTGGCGCTAGCGCTGGTCGGTGGGGTCGTATTCGGACTCGGACGCGCGCACGCCAGCGCCGGCGAGGCCAGCGCGCGCCGCGAGACTCCGCGAGTTGCGGTGGCGCGCCTGCCCGAGGGCGTCGCGCCGCCGCGCATCGACAGCGTGCTCGACGACGAGGCCTGGTCGCACGCGAGCGAACTGGGCGAGCTGACTCAGGTCGTCCCGATCGCTGGCGCGACGCCCAGCGAAGCCACGCGCATCCGCGTGATGTACGACGCTCGCAAGCTGTACTTCGCGTTCGAGTGCTTCGACCGCGAGCCCGAGCTGTTGTGCGCCACACAGCGTCAGCGCGACGCGAACTTGGACCCCGACGAGCGCGTCGAGATCCTGATCGACTCGTTCAACGACAAGCGCAACGCCTTCTGGTTCCAGATCGGCGCGGCCGGCTCGATGGGCGACGCGCTGGTCACGCGCAACGGCGCCACGTTCAACAAGCAGTGGGACGGCATCTGGTACGGCGAGGCGCGCATCGACGAGAGCGGCTGGCGCGCGGAACTCGAGATCCCGTTCCAGACGCTCAACTTCGACCCCGACGCGAGCACCTGGGGCTTCAACCTGCGGCGCTTCATCCGTCGCCGCAACGAAGAGGCGCGCTGGGCCAGCGCCGATCCGCGCATCCAGTTCTTCTGGGTCGCCAACGCGGGCGAACTGCACGGCTTCGAGGGCCTGCGGCAGGGACTGGGGCTCGACGTCACGCCCTTCGCCGTGGGCCGCGTGCTGCGCGACAGCATCACCGACGTCACGCGCGACGACTCCGACGCGGGCTTCGACGCCTTCTACCGCATCACGCCCAGCACCAAGCTCGCGCTCTCGCTCAACACCGATTTCGCCGAGGTCGAGGTCGACCGCCGCCAGGTCAACCTCACGCGCTTCCCGCTGTTCTTCCCCGAGCAGCGCGACTTCTTCCTCGAAGACTCGGGCGTGTTCCAGTTCGGAGTGTCGGGCCAGCTCCAGCCGTTCTTCTCGCGCCGCATCGGACTCGACGCGCAGGCGCAGAAGGTCCCGATCCTCGCCGCGGCGAAGCTCACCGGTCAGACCGACGGGCTGACGTTCGGCGTGCTCGACGTGCAGACCGAGTCGAGCGGCGCGCTCGACGGCCAGAACCTGTTCGCCGGTCGCATCTCGAAGAACATCGGCGCGCAGTCGGACGTGGGCGTGCTGTTCACCAGCGGCGACCCGCGCGGGCAGGGTGACGCGAGCACCGTCGGCGTCGACCTCAACCTGCGCACCAACGAATTCCAGGGCGGCGACACGCTGCGCTGGTCGAGCTTCGTCGTCGCCACGCAGAACGAGGGCTCCGGCGACGCGGACGTCGCCTGGTCGACCAACCTGAACTACCCCAACGACCAGGTGCAGTGGTCGCTGGGCACGAGCGCCATCGAGCGCGACTTCGCCCCGCGCCTGGGCTTCGTGGAGCGCGCCGGCGTGCGCCGTCACGACGCGTCGTACACGTACCGGCCGCGCATCAATCAGGCGTTGCGCCAGCTCGAGTTCGGGGCCGACGTGCGCTGGGTGGAGAACATCGGCGCCGGCACGCAGAGCTTCGTCGCGCAGCTCCAGCCGATCGGCCTGATCTGGGACACGAGCGACGAGCTGCGCGTGGAGCTCGAGGCCAGTCGCGAGGTGCTCGACGCCGACTTCGACATCCATCCCCAGTCGACCCTGCCGAGTGGCGACTACGACTTCGAGCGCGTGCGCCTGGAGGGCGAGACCAGCGACCACCGCGAGCTCTCGTTGATCGCCTCGGCCTCCGCCGGCGGGTTCTTCGACGGCGACGCCGAGATCTACTCCGTGCAGCTCGACTGGCGCCAGAGCGCGACGTTCCTCGCCAGCGCCAGTTGGGAGCACACCGACGCGCGCCTTCCCGGCGGCGACTTCACCGTCGACGTCGCGCGCCTGCGCCTCACGTTCGTCGCGACGCCGCTGCTCTCGTGGACCAACAACCTGCAGTGGGACGACGTCAGCGACGCGATGTCGCTCAACAGCCGCGTGTGGTGGATCCTCGAGCCCGGCGTCCAGGCCTACCTGGTCCTGAACCAGGGTTGGGCCACGCCGTCGCAGCACTTCACGCCCACCAGCACCGAATTCGCTCTCAAGCTCGGGTACACGCTGCGCTTTTGACGCGCGCGGGTTCGGAACTGGGCCGCGAGAAGGAATTTCCGGGCTGCGCGGCCTGGGGGCGCTGCACTTCGCAGCCGCGGAGCGCCGATAGGACGCTTTACGAATTGCTCCCCGCTGGAATCGCCATGACGCAGCCCAGACACACGACCATCAGCCTTCGCACCCAACTTGTCTCCGTCGCTGGCGCGCTGGGCGGCGTCGACGCCCACGACTACTTCGCCAACGACCGGACGGCGCAGCAGCTCGGGGTGCTCAAGACCAACCTGGAGCGCGATGGCTTCAAGGACGTCGCGCAGCACGCGTCGATCGCGCTGCGCATCGCCGAGATGCTCCAGGAAGGCGAGGAGATCACGCCGGAACAGGCGCTCGAGCTCCAGCGCTCGATCATCGAGGCGATCGCGTCGTCGCTCGGCGTCGAACTCCCGCCCAGCGCCGCTCCCGCACCGTCAACGGCGTCCGGAGACGCCGCCAAGGCCGACTCGATGCACCGCACGCAGGCGCTGCGCATGGTCTCGAGCCGCAAGCTCGGCGAGATCCTGGTGCAGATGTCGTTGCTCACGTCGTCGCAGGTCGAGCAGGCTCTCGCGCATCAGCGCATGACGGGCTGCCGACTGGGCGACGCGCTGATCCAGATGCGGCTGTTGCCCAAGTCGACCGTCGAGAGCGCGCTGCGAGTGCAGGGCGCGCGACGCAACGACACGGGCGATCCGTGGCGCGCGGTCAGTTGAGCTTCGCGGCTTCGTCGCTCGCCGGGGCCCGCGGACCGTCGAGCGCGATCCGCACGGCGCGCGCGAGCTCATCGGGCGTGTAGGGCTTGCGCAGGAATCCGTCGGCGCGCGTGGCGCGCGTGGCGAGAACGCTCTCACTCTCGTCGAAGCCGCTGGTGAGCACGACCGCCACGTTCGGGAAGCGTGCGCGCAGCTCCTTGAGCGTTTCCTCGCCCGTCAGTCCGGGCATCGTGCGGTCCAGCAGCACGGCCTGGATCGGCGCAGTCGCCGCGTCGAGCGCATCGAGCGCCGCTTGTCCGTTGTTCACGATCGCGGTCGAGTAGCCGAAGTGCTGCAGGCAGCGCGCTGCGACGCGCGCGACCGCGTCCTCGTCGTCCACGACCAGCACGCGCTCGCCGCGCGCGCGAGTGGGGGCCGGGAGCGGCGCGCGAGGCGGCGCGCTGGCCTTCGACGCGGGCAGCAGCACTCGAGCCTTCGTGCCGCGTCCCGGTTGGCTCGACAGGCGCAACTCGCCGCCGTGCGTGTTCACCAGGCCCTGCACCGCCGACAGTCCCAGTCCGCGTCCGCGCAACTTGGTGCTGAAGAAGGGCTCGAACACCCGGCTCAGGGTCGCCGCGTCCATGCCGCAGCCGTTGTCGACGACCTCGATCTGGACACACTCGCGCTCGCTTCCGTGCAGCGTCGCGATGATCCGCGACAAGCTGACCCGCACCTTTCCGCCGCGTTCGGCGCACGCCTCCGCGCCGTTGAGCACGAGGTTCATCACGATCTGCTGCAAGTGCGTCGGGTCGGCGTACACGACCCTCGGCTCCGAGCCCAGACTCAGCTCGAGCTTCACGCCCTTCGGCGCGCTGCTCTCCATGAGCTGATTCAACTCGGCGATGATCGAGCGCAGGTCGCAGGGCTGCGGCGAGCTCGAGGCGCGGCCGGCGTAGGCCAGCATCTGGCGCGTCAGCCCCGCGGCGTTGCGCGCGGCGACGAGCACGTTGCTGAGCGCCGCGTGCGCGGGCGAGGAGGGATCGAGCGCGCCGAGCGCCATGCCGCTCTCACCCATGATCGTCGTCAGCAGGTTGTTGAAGTCGTGCGCGACTCCGCCAGCGAGCAGGCCCAGGCTCTCGAGCTTCTGCGCCTGGTACAGCTTGCGCTCGGCGTGCGTGCGCGTGCGGCGCTCGCGCTCGAGCTGCGTGACGTCGAACACGTACCCGTCGTAGTGCGTCACGACGCCGTGTTCGTTGCGCGAGACGATGGTGTGGTCGTACAGCCAGCGCACGTCGCCGTCGGGGCGCACGATGCGGTACTCCTGATCGAAGGTGCGCAGTCCAGCGGCGCTGTTCGACTCGACTTCGCGCGCCACGCGCTCGAGGTCGTCAGGGTGAACGCTCGCGGCGTAGGCGGCGCGTCCGGTCATGAAGTCTTCGGCGCTGACGCCGAAGAGCTGCGAGACGTTGGGTGAGACCGATTCCACGGGCCAACCCGCTTGCGCGCGCCAGCGGAAGATGATCACCGGACCGGTCTCGAAGAAGTTGCGGTAGCGCTCCAGCTCGGCGAGCGCGTTGAACGTCTCCGTGCGAGTGCGCGCCGCTTTCGCTGCGTCGAGCACGCGCTCGACTGTGTGCGGCGCGTCGCTCGGCAGCAGCACGTCGATCACGCCCGCGCGCCGCGCAGCGGTGACGGACTCGACGCTCGGCGACTCGGCGTACGCGACGATCGCGGTGGACGCGCCGCACTGGCACGCACGCCCCACGCACGCGACGGCGCCGTCCGGACCTTCGAGCGGGCAGAGCACCACTTCCGCGCCCGTGAGCCACGACTCCGATGAAAGCGCAGACGAGGTCTGCTCGATCTCGAGCCCGGGTTGCGCGGCGAGCGCTCGCACGAGCGCCAGTCCGAGCGCGCGTTCGCCCGCGCCTGCGACCACCACGCGCGGCAGCGGCCGACTCGCAACTCGTTGGCTCGTCTCGCTCATGATTCGCGGAGCGCTCCTGGGTTCACACCGGTTGCGGGCAAGCACGCGCGCACCGTCGTGCCCTCGCCGACGGTGGAGGCCAGCTCGAGCCAGCCCCCGTGGGTCCTCAGAATGCCTAGAACGGCGGCCAGGCCCAAGCCGCGTCCTGCGACGCGAGTCGTAAAAAATGGCTCGCCGAGGCGCGCGAGCGTCGCCGCGTCCATGCCCGTGCCGTCGTCGACGACCTCGACGTACACGTGGCGCCCGGTCTGCTTGTGGCCGCGGAACGCCGGCGACGCGAGATCCGCGGCCTCGTAGCTGCGCTGCCCTGTAGCGATGCGCACCAGACCGCCGCGCTCCACGCACGCCTCCCCGGCGTTCAGCGCGAGGTTGAGGACCAACTGCCGAACCTGCGCGGGGTCGGCCTGAATCGGCGGCAGATCGGGGGCCAGCTCGAAGGCGAGCTCGACGCGCCGCTTGATCGACGCGCGCAGCAGCTTCTCCAGTCCGCCCACCAGCTCGGTCAGGACCAGCGGACCGCGCTGCGGAGAGTCGCCGCGCGCGAGGCTGAGCAGCTGTCGAGTGATCTCCGAGGCGTTGCGTGTCGCGCTCAGCGCTTCGGCGAGCAGGTTGTGGGCCTCGCTGCCCGGCTCGACGCTGCTCTGCGCCATGCCTGTGCTGGCGGCCACGATCGTCAGCACGTTGTTGAAGTCGTGCGCGATGCCGCTCGCCATCACGCCCATGCTCTCGAGCTTGGCGGTGTGGAGCAGTTGGGTGTTCAGGCGCTCCTGCTCCTCGCGCGCGCGCTCGAGCTCGCTCACGTCGATGCCCACGCCGACGAGGTAGCGCACGCCGTCGTGCGAGAAGAGCACGCCCGTGAAGTGGAACGGGACGGAGCGCCCCTGCTTGGTCCGGAGGCTCGCGTCGACGAGCGTGCGGCCTTCCTCGAACACCTGCCGGACTGCGCGTTCGACGCGCGTGCGATGTTCGCCCTCGAAGAAGTCCATCGGGTTCATCGCGGCCAGCTCGAGCGGCGAGTAGCCCGTGACGGTCTCGACGTTCTGGTTCCAGCGCACGAAGCGACCGCTTTCCTCGAACACGTAGAAGTTGCCGGGGAGGCTGTCGATGATCGCGTCGACGAAGCGCATCTGGTGCTTGAGGCCCTCCTCGGCCAGCTTGCGCTCGGTGATGTCGGTGATGAGCCCTTCCACCGCGAGCAGCTCATTGGCCTTGGAGTACACGCCGCGCCCCTGCTCCCAGACCCACTTGGTCTGACCGGCGGACGTGACGATGCGGTACACGAGCTGGAACGGGCGCTGCGAATCCAGCGCTTGCTGCACGCTGTTCCACACGTACGTGCGATCGTCGGGGTGGATCACGCGCTCGCCGTACGAGATCACGCCCTCGACGAAGTCGCGCGCCGGATGACCGGTGAGCGCCGCGCAGCCGTCGCTGATGAACTCCATGGGCCAGCTCGGCGTGTTGCCGCAGCGATAGGCGACACCCGGGAGGTTGGCCACCAAGGTCGAGAGCGCGCGTTGAGTCTCACGCAGTCGGGTCTGCGCGTTGTGGCGTTCGGCGATCTCCGAGTAGAGCTCGGCGTTGGCGCGCGACAGGGCGCGAGTGCGCAGCTCGAGCGCGCGCAGACGCTGGGCCAGCACGGCGGTGAACGTGAGTCCGAGCGCGAGCAGCGCCCACGGCGTGATGTCGAGGCCGTGCGGCTCGAACTGGGCGGTGGAGTTCACGTGCATGCGCCAGTCGGCGGGCCCGTGCTCCAGCGGCAGCGAAAGTTGGAACCCGCCATGTGTTGCGCTCGACGTCGAGGCGTCGATCTCCACGTCGAGCCCGCGCGCCCAGGGCTGCGCCTCGAGCGCCGCCGCCAACTCGCCCGTGTCAGCGAGCGCGCACAACAGTCCGCGCTTCGAGCCCGCCGTGATCTCGCTCGTCGCGACGATGGCGCGACGCCCATCGCCGTGGGGGAGCGTGGTCACACGCACGCCGTCGGCGCGCAGCGCGCTCGATGCGACGAGCGCGCTTGGGTCGAGGCCCACCAACGCGCCCCACTTGTCCGCGGGGTGGGCGAAGCGCACGTTCCACGCGCCCGCGCGATTCGCGTCGAAGTCGCACCACAACAGACCGCTGGCGGAACCGGAAGCCTGCGAGACGAAGCGCGCGTGCGTTTCGAAGTCCCGCGCGTCGGCCGGCGGCTCACTCGACCAGTGTGCGGCCAGCGCGAGCGCCGTCGCCGCCAGCGATTCGAGTCGCTCCTCGGCGCTGGAGTGCAGCGCGCGCGCCTGAGCTTCGAAGTGCTCGCGATGCGCCGTTTGCTGTCGCCATGCGGACAAAACGCTCAATGCGACGGACACACATCCGCCGGCGAGGGCGACGAGCACGGCTTGCCGAGGCCAGCGCTCGCTCGCGTGGACCGAGCCATCTGGGAGCGCCATCGACGGGCTCATCGTACCGCTGTGCGACGGTGGGGTCGGCGCGGACTGCGCGCGCCGCTGCGATTCCCACTTGCGGCCCGGTTCACTTCCAACGGCGCAGGAGCTCGTCCGCCTGTCCGGCCGGATCCTTGGTCTCGATCGCCTCGCGGATGCGTCCGTCGGGGCCGATCACGTACGTGTAGCGCGCCGCGAACTTGTCCTGCGCGGTCTTGGCCGCGCCGTAGGCCAGCGCGATCGCGCGGCTGCGATCCGACAGGAGTCGGAACGAGTATCCGTGCTTGTTGCCGAACTCGAGCTGCTCTTGCGGCGAGTCGAAACTCACGCCGAGGATCACAGCGCCCCTGGCCTCGAAGTCGCGGATTCGATCACGGAATCCGCAGCCCTGGCGAGTTCACCCGGGCGTATCGGCCTTGGGGTAGAACCACAGCACGACGGTCTGCCCGACGAAGTCGGACAGTTTGACGATGCGACCGTGCTGGTCGGGCGCTTCGAAGGGCGGAGCCACGGCGCCGACCTTCAGCAGCGGCGCGTCGCCCTGGATTCGCAACGCAGCGAGGATCTTCTTGAGCACGCGGCGAGTGTAGCGCTCGACCGCGGAGTTCCACGCCGCGCGTGGGCCGATCAGCCCAGTTCGTTCAGCGCAGCTCGATCAGCGCGCGCTCACCGGGCTCCACCGGGACGTCGAAACGCCGAGGCGCGGCCGATCCGTCGAAGACCTCGAGTCGGTACAGCCCCGCCGGCAGCGGCCCGACGCGTGCGACGCCCGGTTCGAACGAGCTGAGCACGTCCAGCGACTTGAGCGCGCGGTCGACCAGGCCCGCGAACTCGCGTCCCGCCGCATCGCGCACGGAGAGTGAGGCGCGGTGCGCGGCCAGCGCGTCGGCGAAGCGCACTTCGACGAAGCCGCCGGGCGAGAGCTCCAGCTCGAACTCTTCGTCGGCCTCGCCGCTGACGTCGATCCGCAGCGGCTGCGAGCAGTGCGTCGCAGTGCGCGCGTGCAGCCACCACTCGCCCGGCGCCAGCGCTGGTCCGCGCACGCGTCCATCGGCGTTGCTCGCGCTCCACGCGAAGGGCGTCAGCGGCCGGCCGTCGGCGCCGTGCACGAACAGCGAGGCGTGCGCGAGCGGCGCTTCATCGCCGTCGTGGAGGAAACCGCGGAGCAGGACGCCGTTCGCGATCTGGATCACGACGTCATCGACGGACCGTCCGTCGCGCACGTCGAGCACCGCACTCACGCTTGCGGCTGTTCTCGCGAGTGCATCCTGCTCCGCAGTGTTCGATTCGATTTCAGGCGCCGCCGCTGGGGCGATCCCCGGCGCGTCGCGGTGGACCGACAGCGACCAGGCGCCGTCGTCGAGGTGTTCGAAGGCGAAGGCGCCGTCGACGCCGGTCGGCTTGGCGTCGCTGAAGCTCGACAAGAGCGAGCGCGCGCCTCCGCGCTCGCGCCGCAGTCGCACGCTGGCCCCGCTCAGCGGCTGGCCCGCGGCGTCGACGATCCGGCCGCGGATCGCGCCCGTCGGCAACTCGAAGTCGCGGGCCAGTTGCGCCTGCGCGGGGACCTCGACCACGCGCTCGACGAAGTGCGTCCCGCGCTCGCCGAAGACGGTCAGCTTCGCGAGGTAGGTCCCGGGCTCGGCCAGCGCGACGCGGAAGCGGCCGTCCTCATCGCAGCGAGCGATGCGCTGCAGCTCGAGCGCCCGCGCTCGCGGACCCACGAACTGCAGCAGCGCGTTCCGCGGTTCGCCGTGCGCGGTCACGCGGCCTTCGACCAGCACGGGCCGGGCGGGCGCGCGGCCGAGCTCGACGAACTCCCGCGCGCCGTCGACGAGCTCGAGCGTGCGCTGCGAGAGGTGCTCGAACGCTGCGACCGAGCCGGGCTGACCCAGGCGGTGTTCGGCGAGTTCGGAGTCGCTGGGGAAGCTGAGGATGGTCCAGCGCCCCGGAGCGAGAGTTTCGAACGCGAACGCGCCGCCCTGATCGCTGGTGCGCTCGCGTTGCGGCGCGCCGAAGTCGCTGATCAAGCGCACCGAGCGCGCCGGCGCGGGCTTGCCATCGGGACCGAACACGACGCCTTCGACGCGAGCGCCGCGGCGCAGCTCGAGCAGCACTTCGGGAGCGCTCGCGCCCAGCGCGCCGCGCTCCACGCGAACGGCGACGCTGGGAGCAGCGTCGGGGTGTGTGGCGACGAGATCGACGTTCGAGGCGAGCCGCTGCGCGTCGGCGCCTTCGAACACGAAGCGTCCGAACTCGTCGGCGCTCACGCTCGCGAAGTTCGACGGCGCATCGGGGCGGTCGAGCCACTGCGGGTCGCCTGTGCCCACGCGCGCGCCGGCGGCGGGCGCCCCGTCGGGCAGCACGACGCGGCCGCGCAAGACAGCTCTCGACGCTGATGTCGCAACGGCGGGCGAAGCGGGGAGTGAGTGCGCGAGACGCTCGCTGTCGACGGCTGCGGCGCCTTGAAGCGCGCCGTCCGCGGAAGCGAGGCGCGCATCGCTCTGCGCATCCGCCGGCGCGGAAGCGATCGTCTCGACGTCGACGCGCTCGCGCCACTGCGACCAGCCGAGCCACGCCACGCCCGCGGTCAACGCCGTCGCGACGAGCGCCGTCCAGCCGCCGAGCGCGGGCGCCGTGGAGCCGGCGCCGGCTGAGGCGCCACTCGGACTCCACGGACGCAGGTCCGCGAGTGCGAGCGGCGCGAGCGCCTGCGCCCAGTTGCGCCCTTCACTGCGGTAGTCGCGTTCGAGCTTCTCGCGCAGCTTGGCGTGCGCGCGCGTCAGTCGGCTTGTGACCGTCGCAAGCGGCAGGTTCTCGACGCGCGCGATCTCGCGCGGAGGCAGGTCGCCGAACCAGCGCAGCAGCACGACTCGTCGGTAGGGCTCTTCCAGCGACAGCACGCAGGCCACGAGGCGGCGCTGCGTCTCGGCTTGCTCGACCAGGTCGAGCGTCGAGGGCTGAGCTTCGGCGCGCGCCGCGCGCGGCTCGGCCCGATTGCGCGCATCCTCGCGGCGCAACTGCGACACGCGCCGGTTGCGCAGCACGCGCGCCAGCCAGCCTTGGGCGCGCTCCTCGTCCTCGGGCGGCCGCGCGAGCGCCGCCGCCAGCGCCTCCTGTGCGAGATCGTCGGCCTGGTGCGGGTCGCCGCCGACCAGCTCACGCGCCAGAGAACGCGCCCAACGGGCGTGCTCGAGCAGGGCTTCAACCCGGGGGACGGCGGCGTCGGACATGGCGGGCGCGCTCTACACGCACCAGTGCGCGCGCTCCACGCACGATTCTGGCCGAAATCGGCGCGCGGCGAGGCGCCGGCGCGGTCGCGGTCACGGAGGCTGGCTAGCTCCGGCCTGACGCTCGCGCCGCGCTACCGCTCGAACTCCACGACGACGATTGAGCTTGTGAACCTGGCCGCGGGGGCTGGCGCTGCGCATCGGCCGCTCTTGCGCCACCGGAAGCCTCGTCGATCGGCTCTGCCGTTCCGTCCGATTCGATCCTCTGTGCTGCGAGCTCCGAGTTCCGACTCTCGACGCGTCGCGAGCCAGGCGCGCTCGATCCAGTGCAAGACCACCCGCGCCGCGCGGACGAGGTCTCGGGCGAACGAGTCGACGAAAGCTCCGCGGTGAGCGGCGCTCTTGCCAGCGCCGCTGCCCCGCCGTCGCTTCGACGCGTCGCTGCTCTCTCAGGCCGGCTGCAGCGAAGCCTTGGCGCCGACGGGCGACTCGGCGTAGCTCTCGACCGGCGGGCAGGTGCAGACGAGGTTCTTGTCGCCGTATCCGTTGTCGACGCGGCCGACGAAGGGCCAGAACTTGCGCTCGCGCGTCCAAGGCGCGGGGAAAGCTGCGGTCTCACGGCTGTAGGGGCGCGACCACGAGTCCGAGACGACCACGTCGCAGGTGTGCGGCGCGTTCTTCAGCGGGTTGTCCTCGCGCGACCACTCCGACTTCTCGATGCGCGCGATCTCGGCGCGAATGGCGATCAGCGCATCGCACAGCCGGTCGAGCTCGGTGCGCGACTCGGACTCGGTCGGCTCGATCATCAGCGTGCCCGCGACGGGGAACGACATGGTCGGCGCGTGGAAGCCGTAGTCCATCAGGCGCTTGGCCACGTCTTCGGCGAGCACGCCCGCCGAGTGCTCGAAGGGACGCAGGTCGATGATGAACTCGTGCGCCACGCGGCCGTTCGCGCCGCTGTAGAGGAGCGGATAGTGCGCGCGCAGGCGCTGCGCCATGTAGTTGGCGTTGAGGATCGCGACCTCGGTCGCGCGCCGCAGTCCGACCGCGCCCATCAACTGGATGTAGACCCACGAGATGGTGAGGATGCTCGCCGAGCCCCACGGCGCCGCGGAGACCGGTCCGATGGCCTGCTCGCCGCCGACCTTCACCAGCGGGTGGCCGGGCAGGAACGGCGCGAGGTGCGCCGCGACGCCGATCGGGCCCATGCCCGGACCGCCGCCGCCGTGCGGGATGCAGAAGGTCTTGTGCAGGTTGAGGTGGCACACGTCCGCGCCGATGTCGCCGGGCCGGCACAGGCCGACCTGCGCGTTCATGTTCGCGCCGTCCATGTACACCTGGCCGCCGTGCTGGTGGACGATCGAGCAGATCTCGACGATGCCCTCCTCGAACACGCCGTGCGTCGAGGGGTAGGTGACCATCAGCGCCGCGAGTTCGCCCGAGTGCTGCTGCGCCTTCGCGCGCAGATCGGCGAGGTCGACGTTGCCGTGCTCGTCGCAGGCGACGACGACGACCTTCATGCCGGCCATCACCGCGCTGGCGGGGTTCGTGCCGTGCGCGCTGGTCGGGATCAGGCACACGTTGCGGTGCGCTTGACCGCGCTGACGGTGCCACTCGCGGATCACGAGCAGGCCCGCGTACTCGCCTTGCGAGCCCGCGTTGGGCTGCAGCGAGACCGCCGCGAAGCCCGTGATCTCCGCGAGATCGCGCTCGAGGCTCTCGCACAGCTTGGCGTAGCCGGCGAACTGCTCGCGCGGCGCGAAGGGATGAAGCGCGCCGAACTCCGGCCACGTGACGGGCAGCATCTCGCTCGTCGCGTTGAGCTTCATCGTGCACGAGCCCAGCGGGATCATGCTGCTGGTCAGCGACAGATCGCGCCCTTCGAGCTTGCGGATGTAGCGCAGCATCTCGTGCTCCGAGTGGTAGCTCGAGAACACCGGGTGCGTGAGGTAGCTCGAGGTGCGCGCGAACGGCGCGGGGATCGCGCGCGCGGCCTCGCGGGCGAGCGCTTCGATGTCCAGCTTCGCGCCCGCGGTGTCTCCGAAGACTTCGAGGAGCGCGCGGAGGTCGGCGCTGGTCACGGTTTCGTCGAGAGCGACGCCGACGGCGGTGTCGGACAGCTTGCGCAAGTTGATGCGCTTGGCGCGGGCGGCCTCGAGCACCTTGTCCGCGCGCGGCTCGCCGAGCTCGATCCGCACCGTGTCGAAGTACCGCGCGTGCGCCACGCGCAGGCCGAGCTTGGTGACGCCGGCCGCGAGCGTCGCCGCGAAGCCGTGCACGCGCTCGGCGATGGCGCGCAGTCCGTCTGGCCCGTGGTAGGTCGCGTACATGCCCGCCATCACCGCCAGCAGCACCTGCGCCGTGCAGATGTTGCTGGTGGCCTTCTCGCGGCGGATGTGCTGCTCGCGCGTCTGCAGCGACATGCGCAGCGCGCGCATCCCGCGCGAATCGCGCGAGACGCCGATGATGCGGCCGGGCATGTCGCGCTTGAACTCGTTCTTGGTCGCCATGAAGGCCGCGTGCGGACCGCCGAAGCCCATCGGCACGCCGAAGCGCTGCGCCGAGCCCACGGCGATGTCCGCGCCGAACTCACCGGGCGCGCGCAGCAAGGTGAGCGCGAGCAGGTCGGTGGCGACGACGAACAGGGCGCCCGAGTCGTGCGCGCGCTGGGCGAGGGCGTCGTAGTCCACGAGCTCGCCATCGGTGGTCGGGTACTGCGCCAGCACGCCGAACACGGGTCGCGCCTTGAAGTCGAAGCCTTCCAGCTCGGCGACGATCACGTGCCAGCCCAGCGCGCTCGCGCGCGTCTCGAGCACCGCGATCGTCTGCGGGTGGCAGCGCGGGCTCACCAGGAACGCGTCGCGCTTCCCCCTGAGGACCGCGTGGCACATGCTCATCGCCTCCGCGGCGGCGGTGCCCTCGTCGAGCAGCGAAGCGTTCGACAGCGGCAGGCCGGTCAGGTCGGCCACCATCGTCTGGTAGTTGAGCAGCGCCTCGAGCCGACCCTGGCTGATCTCCGCCTGGTAGGGCGTGTACTGCGTGTACCAGCCCGGGTTCTCGAGGATGTTGCGCTGGATCACCGGCGGGACGATCACGCCGTGGTAGCCCAGTCCGAGGAACGAGCGGAAGATCTGGTTCCCCGACGCGAGCTCGCGCAGGTGCGCCAGCAGTTCGTGCTCGCCGCGCTCGGGGCCCAGGGCGAGTTCGCGCCGCAGCCGGATCGCCGCCGGGACCGTCTGGTCCATCAGCTCGCCGAGTGAGCGCGCGCCGAGGCTCGAGAGCATCGCGCGCACGTCGTTCTCGCTCGGCCCGATGTGGCGGCGGACGAAGGTGTCGGTGGGGGCGAGGAAGGCGGCGGAGGAGCTGGCGGACGTCAAGGGAGCGCGGTCCTGGGGCCCTTTGGACCCGGAGTCACGACTGCACGGGGCGAAAAGCGACGCGAGGCGTCGGGGCGGCGCACGGCGGCGTCGCTGTCGAGGCCTTCGGGGCGAAGATTCTAGTGGCGCGAATCAAAACTTCGCGCCTTATCTCGCGCTCGCTGCGCCCATCCCGGCGGCGTAGCGCCGCGCCCGCCGCCCGGCCGTCCCGGCGCCCGATCCGAGCGCCCCGAGGAGCGTCCTGAGGAGC
>CALKYE010000166.1 GCA_938003765.1 uncultured Planctomycetia bacterium | reverse complement strand
GCGTGTCGAACAGCTCGTAGTCGGGCATCGGCAGCGTGCGCAGGTCGGGGAACTCCCCCACCGGGTTGTGCGTCCAGTGCGCCGCGTCGACGGGCGCGAACTGCGCCGCAGCGGGCCGCACGCCGCCCTTCCACGAGAGGAAGTTGCGCACGTCGTCGGGCCGCTCTCCGCGCTCGAGGCGCGCGACCAGCTCGAGCATCGCGTTCTCGCACTCGCCCACGCCCACGTGATCCCACAGGCCGTCCGCCATGACCTCGCTGGGCACCATGGTCGGGTGGATGCCGCCCACGACGAGCGGCGGGAGTTCCAACCCGCGCGCCTCGGCTTGCTCGCGCAGCCAGCGCGCCAACTCACACGCCGCGCGGTACTGCTGCGTGAGGCACGAGAACGCGATCAGGCCCGGTCGCCACTCGCGGATGCGCGCGAGCACGTCCTCGTGGGTCGGGACGGGCGGCAGGTTCTCGTTGAGGTTCACCAGGCTCGTCTCGTGCCCGGCCGACTTGAGCACGGCCGAGAGCGTGGCGAGGCCGTGGTTGAACCCCATCTGGGTGTAGAGGTTGGGGTAGACGAACAGGACGCGCATGGGGAGCTTCTCGCTGGCCGCCAGGATAGGGCGCCGGACGCGCGTTCGACGCGTCGCTCGAGCAACGCTGGGAATCTCCGGACCTCGGGCGGCCCGCCGGGCGCAAGGCGCGCAGCGATCGCGTCGACAGCTTCGAGGCCATGGACGCCCCCGCCGCCCCGCTGCCCGCGCCCGCACGCTCGCCGGAGTACCCCGCGGAGCGGCGCCTGCGCGTCTCGGTCGAGCTGACGAACATCTGCAACTTCACCTGCCCGTTCTGCCCGCAGGCCTTCAAGCACGCCGACTCGACGCCGCTGGGCGCGCCCTACGACCGCCGCCAGGGCCTGATGTCGCGCGCGACCTTCGAGCGCGCCATCGACGAGTGCAACCGCGTGGCGGAAACGGTCGAGCTGGGCTTCTTCGGCGAGCAGACGCTGCACCGTGACTACCTCGAGTTCGTGCGCTCGTTGCGCGAGCGCAACTTCAAGCTCGAGCTCTCGACCAACGTCAGCTTCGTGACGCGCGAGACGATGCAGGCCTGGATCGACGCCGGCGTCGATCTCGTGCGGCTCAGCCTCGACGCCGTCACGCCCGAGGTCTTCAACCGCGCACGCCCGGGAAAGGTCCGCGATCTCGCCGGACGGCTCGCGCCCGAGCCCGAGCGCATGAAGGCCATCAACGACAAGGTGCGCTACTGGCTCGCGCTGCCCGAGCATCGCCCGACGCGCCTGGTGTACGTGAAGAGCTCGCACAACCAGGGCGACGAGCGCAATCGCTTCCTCGCGCACTGGACGCCGTGCCTGGGTCCGGAGGATCGGATCCTGATGAAGCAGGTGCTGACCTACGGCGGGAAGACCGCCGATCCGCTGGTGCTCGCCCACCGCTGCAACGTGTGGGATCTGCGCTACCTGATGATCGACTGGCGCGGTGTGGTGAGCCCGTGCAACCTCGACACGAACATGGACCTCGCGCTCGGCAACGTGATGCAGGATTCCATCGACGCGCTGTACCACGGCCCCGTCGCGAACGACCTGCGCAAGCGCACCGGCTGCCTGAAGGACCTCACGCCGTGCCGCACCTGCGTCGACGGGAACAACTGGTCGCGCAACGAGACCTTCGCCAACCCGCTCTACGAACCCGCGCGCGCCGGCGCGTGAGTCACTCGACGACGTCGGCGCCGCGCACGCCGCTGCCGCGCACGCTGCGCGAACCGTCGCCGAGTTCAGCGATCGCGCGCTCGGCGAGCACGAGCAGTCGGGCGACGAGCTCTGGATGCTCGCCGGACACGTCGCGCGCCTCGGCGGGATCCTGCTCGAGGTCGAACAGCGCCAGTTCGATGCGCGCGCCGTAGTCGTACTCGGACGGAACGCCGCCGCGTGCGCGCGGACCTGGACGCACCGTGCGGTAGCTGTGCGGCAAGTGCAGCTTCCACTTCCCCGCGCGCAGCGCCTCGAGATGGCCCGCGTGGTAGTGGAAGAACAGCGCTTCGTGCGGCGAACGCGCACCCGCTCGGGCTTCGAGCAGCTCGGTGAGGTCGCAGCCATCGATCTCGAGCGGCGGCGCGGGAGCGTCGAGCGCGCGCGCGATCGTCGGCAACAGGTCGATCGTCATCGCGGGCTCCCTCACGACGGTCCCGGCCGGAATGCGCCGCGGCCAGCGCGCGACGAGCGGCACGCGCACTCCGCCGTCGAAGGTCGTCCCCTTGCCTTCGCGCAAGCCTCCAGTGTCGCCGGCGTGCTCGCCGTAGCTGAGCCAGGGCCCGTTGTCGCTGGTGAACAACACCAGCGTGTCGTCCGCGACTCCCAGGCGCTCGAGCGCGGCTGAGATCGAGCCGAGCGACGCGTCGAGTTCCTCGATCACGTCGCCGTACAACCCCGCGCCGCTGCGGCCGCGGAAGCGCGCGCTGGCGAACAGCGGCACGTGCGGCATGGGGTGCGCGAGGTAGACGAAGAAGTTGCGACGCTGCGCGACGGAGCGCTCGATGAAGTCGACGGCGCGCGCGGTGTAGCGCGCGGTGAACTCGGACTGGTCCTCGACGAACTCGATCACGCGCTCGCCCTCGAACAGCGGCAGCGACGGCCAGTCCTTGGGGTTCTCGGGATGGCCGGGCCACATGTCGTTGGAGTACGGGATCCCGAAGAACTCGTCGAAGCCCTGGCGCGTCGGCAGGAACTGCGGCTGCCAACCCAGGTGCCACTTGCCGATGCAGGCCGTCGTGTAGCCGCGCGAGCGAGCGACCTCGGCCAGCGTCGTCTCGCGCGCGGCGAGGCCGTGCCGCGAGCTGGGCACGAGCGCGCCCTGGATGCCGACGCGGTTGGGATACGCGCCGGTCAGGATCGCCGCGCGCGACGCCGAACACACCGGCTGCGCGACGTAGAAGTCGGTGAAGCGCGCGCCCTGCGCCGCGAGCGCGTCGAGGTGCGGCGTGCGCCACTTGCTCTGCCCGTAGCAGCCCAGGTCGCCCCAGCCCAAATCGTCCGCGACGATCAACACGACGTTGGGCGGTCCGCCGCGCTCGGCGGCCGGTGCGCGTGGCGTCGGCGCAGCGCAAGCGCTCAGGAGGACCAGCACGCCCGGCGTCGCTGCGCGAAGCATGCGTCGCACCGTAGCTTCATCTGCCCAGCGCGACCACCGGCGCCTATCCTGGGCCGCCCCACGATGACGCTCGAAATCTGGTTCGTCGCCGCACTGCTGCTCGCGGTCAACTTCACCGCGTTCTTCGCGCAAGGTCTCGACAAGCACTTCGCCCGGAGCGGCGCTCGGCGCATCCGCGAGCGCACTCTGCTGCTGCTCGGCCTGCCGCTGGCGGCGCCCGGAATGTGGCTGGGCATGCGCACGTTCCACCACAAGACCAACAAGCCCTCGTTCCTCGGGCTCGCGGTGCTCGTCACCGCGGTCAACCTGCTCGCGCTGTGGGGCCTGTACGAGCTGTGGTCCCGCGACTGGCTCGACTTCCACGGATGAGGGGCGCGTTCGTCGCGCTCAGTCCCCGCCCGCGCCGAAGCAGCCCTCGCGCACGGCGTAGATGAAGTCGGTCATGGGCGGCTCGCGCCCCTCGCTGCGCAGCACGTGCGCGAGCTGGCCGCGGTGGTAGCTCGAGTGGAACAGCACGTGGCTGATCACGTCGCCCATCTGGCTCTTGAAGTGCGCGCCCTTGGTGTTGACGTAACTGATCGACGTGTCCATCGCGCGCGCGTCGAGCCCGCGCAGGAAGCTGCGCCAGTTCGCGCGCAGCACGTCGAGTCGCACGGCGCACTCGTCGAGGGTCCACTCGGGCCACACGGGGCAGGCCATGGGCCGGTGCGCCATCCGATCGAGCCACAGCACCTGCGCTGCGATCATGTGCGCGAACAGACGCGCTCCCGCCGGCGTCGGATGGGCCTGGAGCGCGCCGAGGAACTCGCGATTGGCCCAATCGTCGTACTCCAGGAGCCGCACCACGTGTTCGAAGCGATCCATGCTCGGTGTTCCTCGCTCTTGAGCTCTAGCAGTTGGCGCCGCGCGCGCGCTCGATGATGCGCGTGGTCGAGCGGCCCGGCGTGAGCTCGGCCAGCACCACGCGCCCGCCGTGGCTCTCGACCCACTCGCGACCCACCACGCCCTTGTGCTCCCAGTCGCGGCCCTTGACCAGCACGTCCGGCGTGACGCGCTCGATGATCTCCTTGGGCGTGTCTTCGCCGAAGCTCACGACCGCGTCGACCATCTCGAGCGCGGCCAGCACGCCCATGCGGTCGGCGAGCGAGTTCACGGGCCGAGTGGGCCCCTTCAGGCGCTTGACGCTCTCGTCGTCGTTGACGCCGACCACGAGCACGTCGCCCTGCGCGCGCGCGAAGCGCAGGTAGTCCACGTGGCCCATGTGCAGGATGTCGAAGCACCCGTTGGTGAAGACGATGCGCTTGTGCTGCGAGCGCCACATCTCGAGCAGCGACTCGAGCCGCGGGCCGGCCACGACCTTGGCGGCGGAGCGCACGCCGCGGTCGTGCTGCTCGAGCCGTTCGAACAACTCGGAGCGCGTCACGCTCGCAGCGCCGGGTTTGGCGACGACGATCCCAGCGGCATGGTTGGCGAGATGAACGGCCGTCTCGAGCGGCAGTCCCGCGCCCAGCGCCAGCGCCAGATTGGAGATCACCGTGTCGCCCGCGCCCGTCACGTCGAACACCTCGCGCGCGACCGTCGGCACGTGGATCGACTGTCCCTGGCGCGTGAGCATGAAGATGCCCTGCGCGCCGAGCGTGATGACGGCGGCCTCGAGCTCGCCGACGCGCATGAGGTCCTGCGCCGCCGCGGGCATGTCGCGGATCTCGCTCAGCTTGCGGCCCAGCGCTTCCTCCGCCTCGCGGCGATTGGGTGTGATCAGAGTCGCGCCCTTGTAGCGCGAGTAGTCGCGGCCCTTGGGGTCGACCAGCACCGGAGCGCCGCGTCGCCGCGCGAGTTCCACCGCGCCCGCGACGACCAGGCGCGTCAGCACGCCCTTGCCGTAGTCGGAGAGGATCACGGCGTGCGCGCGCGCGATGCGCTCGGAGAGCGCTTCGACGAGGCGCCGGCCCAGCTCGTCGTGGATCGGCCGCGAGACCTCCCAGTCGACGCGCAGCACCTGTTGGACGCCGCTGACCATGCGCGTCTTCTCGGTGGTCGGGCGCTGCTCGTCGACGAGCACGCCGTCGGTGTCGACGCCCAGGTCCTGCAGCATGCCGATCAGGCGCCGCCCGCGGCTGTCCTGGCCGACGACGCCGACGATCTCGCACTCCGCCTCCATGGCGCGCAGGTTCGCGGCCACGTTGCCCGCGCCGCCGAGCTTGTCCTGCGCGACCTTGGCGTTGAGCACCGGGATCGGCGCCTCGGGCGAGATGCGCTCGACCTCACCCGACACGTAGCGATCGAGGATCAGATCGCCGATGACGAGCACGCGCGGTCGCGCGAGCTGTTCGAGCACACTCTGGAGATCGGAAGCGTTCATGCGCTGGGACGAACCGGACGGCGATAGTACCCGCCGCTCTCCTTGAGCACCTTCACGTAGGCCGCGACGCCGTCCGACAAGCTCGTCATCGGGCGCGAGTAGCCGCTCGCGCGCAGTTGCGTGAGATCGGCGCAGGTGTACGCCTGGTACTTGCCCTTGAGATCGTCGGGGAACGGGATCTCGACGATGACGGCGCCGTCGTAGTGCGCGACGGTGAGCTGCGCGAGCTCCGTGAAGCTGCGCGCCTCGCCCGAGCCGCAGTTGAAGATGCCCGAGGCCTTCGGCGTGTCGAGGAAGTGCAGGTTGACCGCCACCACGTCGTCCACGAAGACGAAGTCGCGCAGGAAGCGCTCGCTGCCTTCGAAGATCTTCAGGCCGCCGTGCGTGGTCGCCTGCTCGTGGAACTTCAGCACGACCGAGGCCATGCGGCCCTTGTGGTTCTCCTGCGGGCCGTAGACGTTGAAGTAGCGCAGGCCGACGATCTGCGTGCGCGCGCTCGGCAGGATCCGGCGCACGTAGCGATCGAAGAGCTGCTTGGAGAAGCCGTACACGTTGAGCGGCCACTCGCAGCGCGGCGTCTCGACGAAACCGTCGTCGCCATCGCCGTACACGGCGGCCGAGGAGGCGTAGATGAACGGGCAGCGTCCCTGCGCGTACTCCAGCAGCGTCTTGGAGTACTCGTAGTTGACGTTGAGCATGAAGCGGCCGTTCTTCTCGGTCGTGTCCGAGCACGCGCCCTGGTGGAAGATCGCGTCGGGCGCCTTGGCGAAGTAGCGCGCCGGGTCGTCGCCGAACTTGCGGTAGTCGACCAGGTCCCTGAACTCGAGGCTGTTGAGCGAGCGGTGCTTGTCGCCGTGCTCGAGGTCGTCGACGATCAGGATGTCGTCGATGCCGCGCGCGTTGAGGCCGCGCACCAGATTCGAGCCGATGAAGCCGGCCCCGCCAGTGACGAGGAACATGCGGTGGACGCTGGGGGTGGACGCCTGGATGGATGGAGGGGGCGAACGCAAGAGTGCGGCCCGAGATCGTCCGCCGCAGGCGCGGGGCTCAAGCCGGGGCCGACGTGGGCGCGTTGCGGTAGCGCTCGTGGAGCCAGAAGTACTGCTCTGGAGCGGCGAGGATCATACGTTCCATCTCGCGGTTGATCTCCCCCAGGAGATGCTCCGGCGAGCAGCGCGCCAACTCGTCGGGCCACATCACCCGCGAGGCCGCCACGCGGTAGTGGAACGGGCGCTCGGTCCGGTAGCAGGCGGCGAAGAACACCGGACGCCGCAGGCGCCGCGCCAGCAGCGGAATCGAACGCTCGCAGTGCGCCGGGCGGCCGAAGAAGGGCGCGAGCATGGTCTTGCCGCGCGCGCGTTGATCGAGGAGCAGGCCGACGACGCCGCCGCCCTGCACCACGCGCGTGAGGCTGTCGACCGCGCCGTGCCGATGCAGCACGCGGAAGCCGCGCGCCTCGCGCGACGCCTGGATGTAGCGCGACAGCGGCCGGTTCCGCGGCGGACGCGCCACCACGTACACCGGGCCGGAGTGCAGACGCGCCCACAGCGCGGGCAGCGCTTCCCACACGCCGACGTGCGGCGTGATGGCCAACGCGCCGCCGCCTTCGGCGATCAGGCGGCGCACGTCGTCGGACAGCTCGAGCTCGAAGTGCTCCATCAACTGCGGCCCGAGCACGCGCGCGTTGAAGCGCACGTCCTCCAGGCTGAACTCGATCAGGTGACGCCAGGCCGCGAGCACGAGCTCCGCGCGCTCCTCGCTCGTCGTGTGGGGCAGCGCTTGCGCGATGAACTCCGCCGCGTAGCGCGTCCGCTTGCGATCCAGGCGCAGCGCAAGTTCGCCGATCCCGCGCGAGAGCGCGCGTCGACCCGCAGTGGGCAGGCGCGCGAACGCGCCGACCGCCAGACGGAACAGCCCGTACTGGAACCAGGCGCTCGCGCCGTTGCGATCGCCCTCGACGAGCTGGTGGTCGACCGGCCAGTCCCAGGCCGTCGCGTCGCGTTCGAGCGGCTCAGCCATGCAACCCCTCGTGCAGCGCGGCGCGCTCGCGTTCGGCGCGCGAAGGCGCGAGGGATTCGAGCTGCGCGAGCAGCGGCTCGAGCCCGGAGACGAATTCGAACTCGACCTCCAGCACCCACGGCTCGCGCTCGAGTGCGAGACCCGCGAGCTTCGCGGCGTCCTTGGCGCTGGTGAGCACGGGACGGCCGCCGCTCCCCAGGCCGGCGAAGTCGCTGGCGCTGAAGTGGTGATGGTCGGGCAAGCGGCGGCGTTCGCACAGCGTCGCGCCGAGCCCCTCCAACGTCCGCTCGAAGGCCTGCGGCGAACCCAGGCCGGACACGCAGTCGATGCGCGCGCCGCGCAGCACCTCCAGGCCGAGTTGCGCGCCGTCCAGCGTCTTCACCCCCACCGGCCGATGCGTGGCGCAGGCGATCGGAACTCCGGGCGCCAAGGCGGCCAGCTCGCTGCGCAACGCGACCAGCGACGACGACGGCGCCTGATCGACGCGCGTGAGGATCACCGCGCTCGCGCGGCGCAGCGCGCTCGGTCGTTCGCGGAGCAGGCCCCGCGGAAGCAGCGGAGCGTTGCTCGCGTCCCGTCCCGGCAGTCCCCACGGGCGCGTCGCGTCGACGAGCACCCAGTCGAGGTCGCGCGCGAGTCTGCGGTGCTGGAAGCCGTCGTCGAGCACGATCACGTCCGCGCCGCGCGCGATCAGCGCGAGCGCGCCGCGGACACGGTCGCGATCCTGCGCTTGGAGCGCGTGGGGTGCGAGTTGCGCGAGCAAGCGGGCCTCGTCGTTCATGGTCTCGCCTGCGGCGGCGCGATAGCCGCGCGACAACAGGCCCACGCGTCGCCCGGCGGTGTCGAAGCGCCGCGCGAGCCAGGCGACGAGCGGCGTCTTGCCCGAGCCTCCGGCGGTCAGGTTGCCGACCGAGAGCACCGGCGCGTCGACTCGCACGCTAGGCAGCACGCCGCGTTCATACAGCGCGCTCCTCACCGCGGCCCACGCACGCCACAGGAGCGCCGGTGCATGGAGCAGTTCGACCGCAGCACCGCCGCGCTCGAGGCGTTCCTCGACGCGGACCGCGTCCTGCGCTCGCGGAGTTTGCATGGCGTCGCGCCGAGCGCTCGCGCAGGCTCGCTCGTCCCGCGCGCCGCGGGCGAATGGTCAGACCTGGGGCGGCGGCGGCGCCTGCGGCTCTTCGTCCGGGATCAGCTCGATCAGGCCGCGCTCCATCTCGAGGAACGCGATCTTGATCGGGTTGCGTTCACGCGTCTCGATCAGCGGCGAAGCGCCGCGGATCAGCTCGCGCACGCGCTTTTGCAGCAACGCCGTCTTGTGGAACGAGCCCGACACGGACTTCTGCAAACGCTGCGGGAGGGTCAGTTCCATCGTTCGGGGGGTCTTCCCTGTGGGGCCGCGGTCGGAGCGCTCGGAGCGCGCTCACTGGCTGTGGCGAGCCGAGGAGTGTAGGCGTTCGCGGCGCGCGCGGTCAAGGGCGGCTCGGCAGCGGCGCGCCCAGCGAGTTGCTCGCGTCCAGCACCAAATCGGCCTCTCGCGCCGGCGGAAGGCGCGTTTCGAACGCGTCGTGGGCCGGCAGGAAGTCGCGGCGCATCCTCACCAATTCCGCGCCGCTGGGGTCGCGAGCGAGCGCGCGCCGGAGCAGCAGTTCGTCGGGCGCGGCGAGGTGGATCAGGCCGTCGAAGGCCGGCCGCAGTCTCGGGTCCGCCAGGAACAGGCCCTCCACGATCAGCCGCTCGTCCGGGGCCACCGCGGCCCCCCACGGCCCGGCGAGCGTCGCTCGACCGAGTCGGCGGGGCTCGAGCACGGAGCGCAGGAGCGAGTCGAGATCGAAAGCGCGCTCGAGGTGGTCGTCGGACGCCGCGCGCTCGTTCGGGCTCTCGCGCAGGAACGCGTCCAGCGAGATCACTCGCGCAGCGACGCCCCGAGCCGACAGCACGCGCGCCGCGTCGCGCGCGAAGAGCGACTTGCCGCTGGCCGGCCGACCGCTCACGCCCAGCGTGCGCGCGTCGACGCGCTCGAGCGCCGCGCCGATCCAGCGCGCCCGCGACCCGAGCGCCGCGAGCAACTGGTCGAGGCCCTGGAGCGTCGCCTCGCACTCCACGCGCTCGTCCGCACTGGCGAAGCCACTGGCGACGTGGATGTGGGCCAGCGCATTGGCGTGCGCCGCCTCGGCGTCGCTGGAGCGGTCGCCGACCATCACCGCCGAGCGCGTGCCGAAGCTCTCGAGCAGATCGCGGATCATGTCGCCCTTGTCGCGCACGCGCGGCGACTGGAGACAGCGCGCCTGGTCCACGAAGGAGCGCAGCGAATCGCCGCCGTCGCTCAGTCCGTCGAGCAGCGCCTCGAGGTACTGCGCGCTGCAGTTGCTGGCGATCGCGATCTTCACGCCGCGCGCGCGCAGCTCGCGCAGGACTTCGAACGCGCCCGGCATCGGCGCCGCGCCGCCCGCCGCGAGCGCCGCGTGCTCTTCTTCGACGCACAGCGCCATGACGCGCGCGCGCTGCTGCTTCGTCAGGTCCGAGAAGACGCGCTCGAAGGCCTGCTCCAACGGCGAGCCGACCATCGCCATCCACTCGGCGGCGCTCGGCGGCGCGCGCTCGAGCCCGAGCTCCTCGAACGCGCGTTGCGCGCCGCGCGCGGCCGCTGCGACCCAGTAGCGCTCCGTGGCGGCGAGAGTGCCGTCCAGGTCGAAGACGACGGCGTCGAACAGCACGTGCTCAGCGGTCATGGCTGCCGCAGAGCGTAGCGCCGCGAGCGCGACCGCCGCGCGGCTCGAGCGACTCAGATGCAGGGTTCGTACGTCGGCATCCAGACCTGCTCGCGCACGCAGGCCTCGATGTCCGCCGGCCGCGTGCGCGCGGCGAGCCCGCGCTCCCAGGCCACGCGCGCGACCGCGATGGCGATCTCCACCGACACGGACCGCACGTCGGAGAGCGGCGGGTAGAGCGAGCCGGCGGCCAGCGACGCCTCCGGGACGAGTTGCGACAGCCGCTGCGCGGCGACGAGGAACATCTCGTCCACCACGCGGCGCGAGCGGCTCGCCACGACGCCCAATCCGACGCCGGGGAAGATGTAGGCGTTGTTGCCCTGCCCGGGCGTCAGGCGGCGTCCTTCGAACTCGACCGGATCGAACGGGCTGCCGCTGGCGAAAACGGCGCGGCCGGAACTCCAGCGATAGGCCTGCTCCGCCGTGCATTCGGCCTTCGAGGTCGGGTTGGAGAGCGCCAGGATCAGCGGGCGCTCGTTGAACTCCGCCATCGCGCGCACGCAGCGCTCGTCGAAGGCCCCGTGCTGCGCGGACAACCCGAGCAACGCCGTGGGCTTCAGCGCTTGCACGGCGCTGAACAGGTCGGGAAGCGGCGGGTGCTCGTGCGCGAAGGCGCGCTTGTGCGCAGCGAGGTCGTTGCGCTCGGCGCACACCAGTCCGCGCGAGTCCACGAACCAGCAAGCCTGGCGCGCGCGCTGCTCGCTCAGTCCGGCGCGCACCATCGCGGACACGATCAAGTTGGCGATCCCGACGCCCGCTGCGCCGGCGCCGAGGAACAAGAGCCGCTGCTCGGTCAACGGACGCGCGGTGATGCGCGTGGACGCCTCGAGTCCGGCCAGCACGACCGCCGCGGTCCCCTGGATGTCGTCGTTGAACGAACACACGCGCTCGCGATAGCGCTCGAGCAACCCGAACGCGTTGTCGGTCGCGAAGTCCTCGAACTGGATCAGGACGCCGGGGAACGCTGCTTGAGCGGCGAGCACGAACTCCTCGACGAACTGCGCGTACTCCTCCCCGCGCGCGCGGCGGCGGCGAAGTCCGATGTAGAGCGGGTCGGCGAGCAACTCGGCGTTCTCGGTGCCGATGTCGAGCACGATCGGCAAGCAGTGCCACGGCGCCACTCCGCCGAGCGCGGTGTACAGCGCGAGCTTGCCGATCGGGATGCCGATGCCGTTCGCGCCCAGATCGCCCAGGCCCAGGATGCGCTCGCCGTCGGTGACGACGATCACGCGCACGTCGCGCTCGCCCCAGTTGCGGAGCACCTGCTCGAGCTCACCGCGGTCCTCGAGCGAGAGGTACATGCCGCGCGGCCGCGTGTAGATGTGCGCGAAGCGCCTGCACGCCTCGCCGACCGTCGGCGTGTAGACCACGGGCAGCAGTTCCGCGACGTGCTCGACCAGCACCCGGTAGTACACCGTCTCGTTGCGGTCGGCGAGTTCGGCCAGGTACAGGTAGCGCTCGAGCGGATCGGGTTTGGTCGAGAGGTTGCGCAGGACGCGCGCGCACTGCTCTCCGAGGGAGAACACGCGTTGCGGCAGCAGCCCGCGCAGTCCGAGCGCACGACGCTCCAGCGGTGGGAACGCCGTGCCCTTGTTGAAGCGAGGATCGCGCAGCAGTTCGGCGCCGCGCAGGCCGGGAGGCAGGGATCGAGGTGCGTCGGGGTTCACGGGGCACAGCGTCGACGCGCCGTCGAGCGGCGGCCATAGGGACAACGGCCCATGCGCGAGACGGCGCGCGAGATGGCGCCCGGTCGCGCGGGCGCGCGGTTGCGCCGCCGGTGAGCACAGGCGACAGTTGGCCGCCTTCCGACCTTCAACCCGACTCTCGAATCATGAGCATCCCGCCTCGCTTCACGGCGCTCGTCACTGCGCTGCTCACCGTCCTCACGCTCGCCGCGCTGACTCCCGACGCCGTCGCCCAGAAGAAACCCGCCGCTTCGGCGCCGCCCCCGGCCCTGGTCGAGACCATCGACAAGGTGAACCTGACGCTGAGCTTCCCCGCGAGCTTCCAGGGCGTCGCGCGACGCGGATCGAAGTCGAAGGAGCAGGACGAGGACGAACTCGGACAGTGGAACGCCAAGTTCGGCGACAAGCGCGTGTTCATCGACCTCGAGGCCTGGGACAACTTCGCCGGCAAGGAGCCTTCGCGCATCACGGGCCGCGTGCAGGACCACGTGCGCTCGGACGACTACGAGGGGCCGGTGTTCCAGTTCGTCGAGCACAAGCTGCTGCCCGGGAAGTTCGGCTTCGCTCCCTACGCCTCGCTCCTGTGGGGCTCGATGGTCGAGCGCGGAACGACGATGGACGTCGCCAGCGTGTGGTACTTCGCCGGCGTGACCGACAAGTCGGCGTACCTGCTGGTCGTGCAGGTCGAGCCGACCGCCAGCGCCGCGGAACAGGCGCAGGTGCTCGAGTTCCTCACCAAGGGCGTGTCGTACACGGGCGCCGAACGCGATCCCAAGTGGACCGAGGACGAAACGCAGCAACGCTGGGACGAGGACTCCGCGCTGAGCGAGAAGGCGCGCAAGGACTTCAAGCTCATCCGCACCGCGCACTACCTGGTGATGACCAACTCCTCCGGCGGCGACAGGTTCGCCAAGCAGATGGAGCTGAACTACGCGACGATCCAGAAGACCTACCCGTTCCCCGAGGTGCCGGGTCGCCGACTCATGCCGGTGTTCCTGTTCCAGGATCCCAACGAGTACTACGCGTTCTGCGTGAAGCAGTTCGAATGGTCGATGGGCGAAGCGCGCAAGTCCAAGGGCGTGGCTTCGGGCGACTTCTACGCGACGTGGTACGAGGCGCCGCAAGATCCGGTGCACATCCACGAAGCGACGCACCAGATCTTCTCGAACCGGCTCGAGCTCGGCGGCGGGGGCTCGTGGTACCAGGAGGGCGTCGCGGAGTACATCGAGACCAAGCCCAACGAGCGCAACGACATCGCGCGGCGCGTGAAGAACGCCGAGCACACTCCGCTGCGCGAGTTCGTGCGCCTGGAGAGCCTGTTGATGTCGAGCGAGGACGACAAGTCGGGCGACAGCGCCGCGAGTCTGCACTACAAGCAGGCCGCGCTCTTGATCGAGTTCCTGCGCGAGTCGAAGCAGCACAAGGAGAAGTTCCTCGACTGGCTGCACGCCATGGGCCACACGCCCGACAACGATGTGGCCGCGATCGAGGCCGTGTTCCAGCGCGTGTACGGGCTCTCGATCGACCAACTCGACCAGGAGCTGGTGAAGTACTGCCAGAAGCGCTGAGCACGGCGCGAGGCGCTCCCGATCGGGCGCGACTCGTCGTGTGTCGACGGCTCAGTGCGGAGCGCGTGTGCCGTCGCGACCGACGGCCTGCTCCCGGCCGAGCAAGCTCGCCGGCGTGACCGTGCCCGCGCCGTACTTGCTGCGCAGGCGATCCAGGCCCTCGGCGATGCGCTCGAGGCGATCGCGGCGCGCGGAGTCGTCGTCGCTCGCGCGCGGCGAGTCGTGGGATTCGCCGAACAGCGCGCCCTGCCGCGGAGTGCGGACGTCCTCGAGGCCCGAGACCCCCACTCCCAACAGACGCAGCGGCTGCGCCGGCACGCGCTCGAGGAGTTCGCGCGCCACGCCGTACAAGCGCACGCCCACATTCGTGGCGAGCGGCATCGACTTGGTCCGCGTGACGGTCTTGAAGTCGCCGAAGCGCGCTTTGAGCGTCACGGTGCGGGCGCGCAGTCCGCGCTCGCGCAGGCGCCAGCCGAGCTCCTCGCAGAACTCGAACAGCCGCAGGCGCAGCTCGTCGCGTTGCGCGACGTCCTTCGCGAACGTGCGCTCGAGGCTGTAGCTCTTCTCCTCGCGGCGCGGCGTGACGCGGCGCGAGTCGATGCCGTGCGCGAGGTCGTGGATCCACGCGCCGGTGGCGCCGAAGCGCGCCATCACCGCTTCACGCGGCTGAGCCGCGAGTTCGCCGATCGTGCGCACGCCGAGCGCTTCGAGTCGCTTCGCCGTGCGTTCGCCGACGCCGAAGATCTTCGACACCGACAGCGGCCGCAGCACGTCGAGCGCTTCCTCGGGGCGGATGACGCGGAAGCCGTCGGGCTTGTCCATGTCGCTCGCGAGCTTCGCGAGGAACTTGGAGCTGGCCACCCCCACCGACGCGACGAGCCCGGTTCGACGCAGGATCTCGCGCTTGATCGCGCGTCCGATCTCGACCGCGTCGCCGAACAGGAGCTCGCACCCCGCGACGTCGAGGAACGCCTCGTCGAGCGAGAGCGGCTCCACGAGCGGAGTGAACGAGCGGAACACCTCCATGATCTCGCGCGAGACCGCGGTGTACTTCTCGAGGTTCGCGGGCAGCACGATCAGGCCCGGGCACAGCGCGCGCGCCTGCGCCGTCGGCATCGCCGAGCGGACGCCGAACTCGCGCGCGGGGTAACTGGCCGCGCTGATCACGCCGCGACCATCCGCCGGCCCGCCGACCGCGACGGGCTTGCCCGCCAGAGATGGATCGTCGCGCACCTCGATCGACGCGTAGAACGCGTCCATGTCGACGTGCAGGATCGAGAGGCGCGGCGTGCTCATGGAGTGGGGCGCGGTGCGCTGGCGCTCACGCTCGCCCGCGTTCGCGCATCAACTTCTCGAAGAACGGCTGCGACTGGAATTCGTTGCGGAAGCGCTCGAGCACGGCGGCGCCGTCGGCCGCGCGCCCCAGGGCCTCGAGGGCTTCGACGCGGAACAGCAGCGCTTGCGCGCCCAGTCGCGAGCGCCGCACCGCCTCGGGCGCCGTGGCGAGCTGCTGGTCCGCGCGGTCGAGCTCCGCGAGCGACTCCTGTGCGCGGCCCAGCTTGGTGAGGATGTCGGCGCGCAGCACGCGCAGCGCCGGCGCGTCGGTCAGGCCCGCCATGGCGCGGTCGAGTTCGATCAGCGCTTCCTCGGCGCGCCCCAGGTCGAGGAGCACGCTCGCGCGGTTCTGGAACAGCTGCGGATCGTTGGGAGTCTGCTTCAGCAGCTCGTCGAAGATCGCCATCGCCTCCGCCGAGCGCCCGAGTTCGGCGAGCACCGTGGCGCGATTGAAGCGGAGCGGAAGGTCGTTGGGCTCGAGCTTGATCAGTTCGTCGAGGATCACGATCGCTCCCGCGTAGTCCTCGCGCGCGCGCAACGCCAGCGCCTGCTCGTGCAGGCCGACCATGCGCGCGTCGTTGGACTCGATGCGCGCGGCGCCGGGCGCGCCACTGGTTGCGGGCTTGGAGTCATCGCCACAGGCGCCGACGAGCACGGCCGCAGCCGCGCCCAGCAGAGGAACGAGAAGACGCATCACGACTGAGGGGGCTGGAGTGGGTCGGGGGCGCACGCGGCGCCGGCCTTGAACGTGCGGGAGGCGGCTCGAGCGGGCCCGCAGAGCGCGCGCGGCGAGCCGGAGCCCCGCCCACACCGTCGGCGTGGGTTCAGCTTCCGAGTGGCCGCGCTCACTGGGGCGAATGAGCATACCGCTCGCCTCCTTGCGCCGCGTCGGCGGCGGACTACCCTCCTCGCCCCATGCGCTTCGAACGCGTCGCCCTGGCCGCGGTGGAGCACCTGCTCCCCGACGAGCGCATCCGCTCCGAGGAGCTCGAGCGCCGCCTGGCGCCCCTCTACGAGCGCCTGCGGCTGCGCGAAGGGCGCCTCGAGCTGATGACCGGCATCGCCGAGCGACGCTTCTTCCCGCCCGGGACGCGCCCCAGTTCGATCGCAACGCAGGTCGGTCGCGCCGCGCTCGAGCGTTCGGGCCTGGCTGAACGCGTCGGCCTGCTGATCCACTCGTCGGTGTGCCGCGACTTCCTCGAGCCCGCGACGGCGTCCGTGACGCACCACGCGCTGGGACTCGACTCGCGCTGCGCGGCCTTCGACCTCTCGAACGCGTGCCTGGGCTTCGCCAACGCGATGCTCGTGGTGGCGCAGCAGATCGAGAGCGGCGCGCTCGAGGCAGGGCTGGTCGTCTCCGGCGAGTGCGGCCGCCCGCTCGTGGAGCAGACGCTGCGGGCGCTGCTCGACGATCCCGAAGCCGACAAGCGCAAGCTCAAGAGCGCGTTCGCTTCGCTCACGATCGGAAGCGGCGGCGCAGCGGCGGTGCTGGCGCGCAAGGACCTCGCGCCCAACGCGCCTCTTCTGGTGCACGGCATCGCGCGCGCTGCGACGGAGCACCACGTGTTGTGCCACGGCGACCACGCCGGCGCCGGGATGCTGATGGAGACCGACTCGGAGGCGCTGATGCACGCGGGCGCACGGCTCGCGCGCGCGACCTTCGAGGACTTCCTCGCCGACTCCGGTTGGTCGCGCGCTTCGGTCGAGCGCGTCATCACCCATCAAGTCGGCGTCGCTCACCGCAAGCTCGTGCTCGGCGAGATGGGCTTGGACCTCGCGCTCGATTTCCCGACGGTCGAGTTGCTCGGCAACATCGGAACCGTCTCGCTGCCGCTCTCGTTCTGCCGCGCTCGCGAGGCGGGCTTCATCACGGCCGGTCAGCGCGTGGCGCTGTGCGGCATCGGCAGCGGACTGCACTGCCTCATCCTCGGCGTCGAGACTTGATCGCTCGACGCGCGCGGCTGTGCAGGCGTGCGCGACCGAGGAAAACCGCACCGGGCGCGGCCACCCGAAGGTGATCGCGCCCGGTGTTCTGGAGGATGGAGCCAGAGACGGGATTCGAACCCGTGACCCCCGCTTTACGAAAGCGGTGCTCTACCGCTGAGCTACACTGGCCTGTTCGTTGATTTCGGCCGCGCGCGGCGCTCTCGCGAGCGACGGAAGACGCGGCCGATTCGGATCAGTTCTGCGCAGCGGCCGCGCCGCCGCCCGAGAGTTGCCCCACGCGTTCCGCGGCGGACATCGTGCTCGCGCCGAGCGCTTGAGCAGCGGCCTTGCGGACCGACACCGACGAGTCCGAACGCACGACGGCGTTCAGGATCGCAGCGGCGTCACCGGCGGCGACGCCGCGGCCGAAGATCGCGGTCAGCGCATGGGCCGCAGCTTCGCGCACCCCGTCCGAGCGGCCGGCATCGCCGACGACCGCCGAGAGCGCGGCGACGTGCCCGGCGTTTCCGGCGGCGACCAGCGCGTGCGCGGCCGGCACCGAGACGCCGTCACCGCGGTTCAGCGCGCTGGCCAGCTCTCCGGCGACCGCGGACACGTCCGTGCCGGTTCCGGCGAGTTGCGCCAGGATGCCCGCGGCGGACTGCGCGAGAGCGTCGGCGCGCTCGCGCTCGGCGCCCAGGTTGTTCTCGAGGGCGGCCATGACCGCGCTCAGGTCAGCGGCGTTGAACGCGCCGGCGACCTTGTCACCGAAGCTGTCCGCGACCTCGTCGGGGTTGCTGGCGGCGACGAACACCGGCGCGGCGGCGAGGTGCGCTTCCGTGTCGAGTTCGTCGAGCACCTGATGCGTGGTGACGTCGTTCAGGCGATCGGCGACGACCACCAGATCGACCCCGGCCATGCGGCGCAGGATCGCCAGGCCTTGCACGCCGCTCTCCGAGCCGTTGACCAGCATGCCGGCCGCGCGCAGCGCGTCGGCGGTGGCCTTCGCGCGAGCGGCGTCGGCGTCGATCACGAACGCGGTGCGCAGCACGTTGCGCGCGGCGACCGCACCCAGGGCGCGGATCAACTCGGCGTTCGCGCGCGACTTGCCCCACACGGTCATGTTGCCCAGCGCAACGACGGCTTCGTTCTGCATCGCGCCGTCCGAGCTGCCCATCGCGCGCGCCATGGCGGCCGTCGGCGCGTTCGCCATCTCGGCCAGCGCGCGGACGAGCACCACACCAGCGGCGCTGTCGTTCTCGGCGACGCAAGCGGCGAGGGCGGCGTCCGCGGCCACCGCGCCACCCAGTCCGATCGCGATCGCGGCGTTGGCGCCAGCGGCTTCCCAGGCGGTGACGTCCGCGCCGTTGCGGCGCATCAGATCGATCGCAGCGACTTCACCCGCGTGAGCGCGGGCGAGGCCGGCGTGCGCCGGGACGTGACCGGGGTTGGCAGCGAGCGCGCGGTGGTAGCACTTCTTGGCCATCGCGTCGGCGTACAGCCCGCGCGGCGTCTCGGTCGGCGTGAGCCGGCCGTCGGCGAAGTTCCAAACCACGTCGCTCCAGTGGTAGTCCGAGAGGACCGTGGCGCGGCGCATGTGGTAGTCGTCACCGAGCTTGGTCCACGCGACGGCCGCGTCGGCCCCCGCGCCCATGGCGTTGAGCGCCTCTTGGGCGAGGTTGCGGCAAACGCCGTCTTCGTCCGACTTGGCGACGCGCGCCAGGGCCCCGGCCGAGCGCGGGTCGCCGATGCGCTGCAGCACCATGAGCACGTTCTGGCGCAGGTACGCGTCGGAGCTGTCGAGCACTTCGATCAGCGGCAGCACGACGTCGACGTTCATCTGGGTCAACGCCTGCACCGCGGTGATGCGGCGGCCGTCGTTGCTCGAGTCGCTCAGCCAGCCCAGCAGGTGCGGAACCGCGAACTCGCCGTGGTCCGCCGCCAGTTGACGGATCGCGGCCGTACGCGACACGACGTCGTCGACGCCGAGGTCACCGATCAGCTTGCGGATCGCGGCTTCGTCATTGCGGCGCTCGCGACGCGCCATCTCGACCAGGCCCATCAGGCGCCGGCCGACGAGTTCCATGTCCCCCTGCGAGGTGAGGATCTCGAGCCACAGCTTGTGGTCGGTCGAGCGCCACAGCTCGTAGGCCTGCTCGTTGGTGGGGTCCATCGAGAGGACCTTCTGGAAGGCGCGCAGGGCCTCTTCCTTGCGTCCGCGCTCGAGCAGCTCCAGGCCTTGCTTGAACGTGCTCTCCACGTCCTGAGCCAGGGCCATGGGGCCAGTCAGAAGAGCGGCGGCGAGCAGCAGACCAAGCTTCCGGGTCGATCCGGTCATGTCGTGGGTTTCCTGTGGCGGAACAGTGCGGGGGCTATTCGCTGACTGACAGAGGCCGTGGCTCGCGAGCGTCCTTGCGGCAGTCCTCCGCGCGCGGAGGGTGCGTCAGACGCCGGCGACCCGGGAGTCCATCGCGACCGGTGGTCCTCGCCGCAGGGTCCGGAGCCGGCGCGGGTCACGCGCAGGCGGCGGGTGCGCTTCGCTGCCGCTCGCGGCGGGTGGGACGGGCGCAAACGCGGACCCAAGGGGGCGGCTGGGACTCGGCAGCGGAGGGTGGCTGGCCAGGATCAGGCAGTGGTTTCGTGGGAGAGACAGGCGTGGGGTGAGCGTCGCCTTCCCGGTGAAAGGTCGGTGATGATAGCGGTGGGCTGAGAGCGGTCAAGCTGACGAGCCGCTCGCTGCACGAGCCAGTTCGCGCGGGTGCGACGCTCGCCGACTACCCGATGCGCGTCGGCAGACTACCGCCGAGGGCGCCTGCAACCTGCGTCGGAACAGCTCGCTCCCCTCGCAGGGCGGCCGAGGCCGCGCGCACCTGCGGCGGCGTCGGGGCGAACGCGACCAGCACCGAAAGCCGAGAGTCGCCGAGCGCCCAGTCCGGCAGCAGCTGTGGAGAGCCGAACCAGAGCAGCACTCCGCGCCCGCGGCGATCGAGCGCGCCGTGGAGGGCGTGCGCGAGATGGCGATCCTCGTCGACGGTGAGGCCGTAGCTGCCGCGCCATGCGCCCAGCTCGAGCACCGCGACGCCGAGCGCGGCGACATCAGGCGCCTGCGGGGAGTTCCACTGCGGCGCGAGGGCGCGCCACGAGGCGTCGAATTCCTCCCCCACGCGCTCCGGAGCGAGCGCGACGAGTTCGAAGCCGCGCGCGCCCGTCCAAGGAGCGCCGAGCCAGCGCAGTGAAGCCGACGCGAGGGCGTCGGACAGGGCCGCACGCTCTCGCCGAGTGGACCGCGCCGCGCCGCGCGCCGCCAAACGCGCCTGCTGATCGCGCAGCGCGAGCGCACGCCTCGCGGCCACCTCGAGCCGCTCCGCGGGCAAGTCGCCGTCAGCCACCGCGGCGCGCAACTCGTTCGCAGCCGCGAGCGGATCGTGCGGGCACAGCAGCACGTCGCAACCCGCGGCGAGCGCGCGGACGTAACGACGGTCGAAGCGCGCGAGCGCGCCCATGTTCATCGCGTCGCTCAAGATCGCGCCGTCGAAGCCGAGTTCCCCGCGCAGCACGCCTTCCAGAGCGGCGCGCGAGAACGTGGCCGGCAGCGCCGCTTCGCCGCTGAGCGCGGGGACGTCGAGGTGCCCCACCATGCAGGCGTCGACGGCGTGCTCGACCAGCGCGCGGAACGGCGCCAGCTCGATCTCGTGCAGCGCTGCGCGGCTGCGATCGACGCGGGCCAGCTCGAGGTGCGTGTCGACGCTCGTGTCGCCGTGTCCGGGGAAGTGCTTGGCGCAGCCGAGCACGCCCGCGCGGTGCAGGCCGACGAGGAACGCGCACGCGCGCTGCGCCGCGGCGGCCGGTTCGTCGCCGAAGCTGCGGATCGAGACGATCGGGTTGGCGCGGCGCGTGTTGACGTCCGCGACCGGCGCGAGCACGAGCCCCACTCCGCGCTCGAGCGCCTCCTCGCCGGTCAGCGCTCCCGCCGCGACGAGCCAGTCGAGCGCCGAGCGCTCGTCGGGCTGCGCCAGGGCCGCGCTGGCCAGCGCGAGAGCCGGCGGCAAACGCGTCGCGTCTTCGAAGTGCAGGCCCGCGCCCTGCTCGAGATCGCACGCGACGAGCGGCGCGCGGTGTCCCGCGGCCTCGCACGCCTCGCGCACCACGTTCAACTCGCGCGTCGGCGCGCGCGCGCCGCTCGGAATGCGCCCGAACGCGACCACGAGCGCGGGCGGGAACTGCGCGAGGTGCTCGCGCGACGGAACCACGGGTTCGGCGCTCGCGATCGTCCCGGGCGCGCGCACCTCGGGCGCGAGCACGGCTCCGATCCAACGCTCGATCGTCTCGTCTCGACTCAACGCAGCTCTCCAGCGACATCGAAGGTGGGCGGACTGAGCTTCCCGAGCACGCGTCCGACGCTCGCGCCCGTCGCCGAGGGTCGGCTCACGGCCTCGCCGAGTGCGCAGCGCGCGGCGAGCGTGGCGAACACCAGCGCTTCGCGCGCATCGGGGTCGACGTCGAAGTCCGCGCCGCTGACCACCGGGTGCGGCGAGCGCAGCGCGAGCGTGTCGATCAACGGTGCGTGCGCGGCGCCCCCGCCGCAGACCACGAGGAAGTTCCAGCGCGCGCCGCCGTACTCCTTCAGCGCGCGCACGACGCTGAGGGCCACGAACTGGGCGGCGCTGGCGAGCAGGTCCTCGCGCGACGCAACTCCGAGCGCGTCCGCTCGCGAGACCACCTGCTCGATCCAGGCGGCGCCGAACGTGTCGCGGCCCGTGCTCTTGGGAGGCGCGCGAAGAAGGAACGGGTGCGCCAAGAGCTCTCCGACCAGACCGGCGTGAGCGCGTCCGCGTGCGGCGGCGGCGCCGTCCTTGTCGAAGGGCGCGTCGAGGAGCTTGCGCGCGAGGCCGTCGAGCAGCGCGCACGCCGGGCCGACGTCGAACGCGCGCACGCCGTGCTCCTCGAGCAGCGTGAGGTTCGACATGCCGCCCAGGTTGAGCACCGCGACCGGGCGAGGCGCCGCGGCGAAGATCAAGTCGTCGGCCAGCGCCGAGAGCGGAGCGCCCTCGCCGCCGCAGGCGATGTCGCGCTGGCGGAAGTCGCTCACGACCGCGCAGCCGCAGGCCTCGGCCACGAAGTCGCCGTCGCCGAGCTGCAGCGTGGCTGGGCCACACGACGCGTCGCCATCGTGGTGCCAGACCGTCTGACCGTGACTGCCGACGAGTTCGACGCGCTCGCCGAACGCACGTTGCGCGCTCGCCACCGCGGCGCCGAACGCGCGCCCCAGATCGCGCGAGAGCAACGCGCTCTCGCGGAGCCCGGTCGGAGCGCCGTCGAGCACTGCGCGCACGCGGCGCGCGAGTTGGGGTTCGAAGGGCAGCGTGTCGAACCACTCGACGCGCGGACTGCGCAGCGCGCCGAGACGGTGCTCTCCGTCGAAGCGCACGAGCGCGACGTCGATGCCGTCGCCCGAAGTGCCCGAGAGCACGCCGGCGACGAGCGCGCTGCCCTCGTTCAATCGCGCGCCGAGTTGACTCAACCAGTGCGTGTTCATGCGACCTGGGGCGGCAGGATAGCGAGCGCTGGCGCTGTGACTGCGCACCTGCAACCATCGCGCGCATGAGCCCGCGCAGCCAGCCCAAGTCGATCGTTCTCGTCGTCGACGACGACGGCGACATCCGCATGTCGCTCGAGATGATGCTCACCTACGAGGGCTTCGAGGTGTGGACCGCGCGCGACGGCGAAGAGGCGCTGGCGCGGATCGACAAGGAAGAGCAGGCCGGCCGCGGCGCGGACGTGGCGCTGTGCGACGTGAAGATGCCGCGGCTCGACGGTCCGGGGCTGCTCGACGCGCTCGCGCAGCGTTCGCAGCGGCCGAGCGTGATCATGATCAGCGGCCACGGCGACGTTCCGACCGCGGTCGATGCGCTGCGGCGCGGCGCGGTGGACTTCCTCGAGAAGCCGCTCGAACAGAACCGGGTGGTGACCTCGCTCAAGAACGCCCTGCGCGAGCGCGCGCTCGCCGCCGAGAACCGCGGACTCAAGCGCGCGCTCAGCGAGCCGTGGAAGCTGCTCGGCGAGAGCGCCGTCATGCGGCAGTTGCGCGAACAGGTCGAGCGCGTCGCCGCGAGCGACGCCGCCGTCTTGATCAGCGGCGAGAACGGCTCGGGCAAGGAAGTCGTCGCGCGCCAGATCCACCTCTCGAGTTCGCGCGCCGCGGGCCCGTTCGTCCCGGTCAACTGCGCCGCCATCCCGTCCGAACTGATCGAGTCCGAGTTGTTCGGCCACGAGAAGGGCAGCTTCACCGGCGCCTTCGAGCGACGCGTCGGCCACTTCGAGGCGGCTCACGAAGGCACGTTGTTCCTCGACGAGATCGGCGACATGCCGCTGGCGGCGCAGTCGAAGTTGCTGCGCGCCCTGGAGACGCACGAGGTCACGCGCGTCGGCGGGCAGCGCCCGATTCCGGTCGACATCCGCGTGATCGCGGCCACGAACGCCGACCTGCGCGCCGCGGTGGAGACCAAGTTCTTCCGCATGGACCTCTACTACCGGCTCAACGTCGTCCCGCTGCGGGTGCCGGCCCTCCGCGAGCGCCCGGAAGACGTTCCGGCGCTGGCGCGACGGTTCCTCGCCGAGCTCGCGTCGCGCTCGGGCCGCGCGCCGCTGGTGCTGGACGACGAGGCGATGGCGCTCCTCATCTCGCTGCCGTATCCGGGCAACGTGCGCCAACTGCGCAACCTGCTCGAGGGCGCCAGCGTGCTCGCCGACGGCCCGACGATCACGCGCGCGACGCTCGAGGGCATCCTCGAGGGCGGCGCCGCGCTCAGCGTCCCGCCCACGGCGTCAGCCCTTCCCGCGGCGGACGATCCGTTCGGCGCGCCGACCTTCGAGCAGTTCAAGGATCGCAGCGAGGCGCTGTTCATCCGGCGCAAGCTCGCGGAGAACGACGGCAACATCAAGCGCACCGCGGAGCTGCTCGGGATGCAGCGTTCGCACCTCTACAAGAAGCTCGACCGTTACGGCCTGCGCTGAGCGCGCGCCGCGTTCGAGCTCCGCGACGAAACAAGCGCGCCCGCGCAGGCCGAGGCCGACGCGGGCGCGCGCTGTTCAGGCGAGCGGCGTTGTCGTCGCCGCCGCTCCGCTGAAGCTCACTGCGGGATGCGCAGCACCATTCCGGGCTTCAAGCGATTGGGGTCGGTCCCGATCACGTCGCGGTTGGCGTCGTAGATCGTCCGCCACTTGGTCGCGGTGCCGTAGACCTTCTTGCTGATCTCGCCGAGCACGTCGCCGCTGCCGACCGTGTAGGTCCCGCCGACCACTGCGGCGCCGGCGTTCTCCGTCGACTTGGCGTCGCGCGCGCCCGGACGAGCGAGGCGGTCCGCCTGAGCCGTCGGCTTGACCGTGACGAGGATCGTGTCGCCCGCCGCGAGCTTCGCTTCGTCGCGGCCTTCGTTGGCGTCGCGCAGACGCTTGACGTGCAGCGGCGAACCGTAGAAGCGCTGCGCCAGCGCGCGGAACGAATCACCGGCCTGCCAGGTGTAGGTCATGAACTCGTCGCTCGCGGTGGGCGTGAGGCCCGCGCGGCTGACCAGGAACTCCGCGGGCGGCTGAGTCGCCGCAGGCGCCGGCGGGGTCGCGGCGTTCGCGGGAGCGTTGCCCGCGGGTGCGGCGCCGGTCGGCGTCGCAGCGTCCGCGCTCGGCGCTGGCTGCGCATTCGAAACGGGCGTTTGGGCAGGCGCTTGAGTCGCGTCGCCGGCTCGCGGCGCGAGCGACGTCGACATGATTCCGCCGGGCGCGCCCGCCGGGGCGGCTCCGTCGACGCCAGCGGCCGGAGCGGCGCCGGCGAGTTGCTCGCCGTTCATCTCGGCTCGCTCACGCTGCGCGCGCTCGCGGGCCAGGCGTCGTTCGGTCGCGACGCCCGATGCAGCGGGGGGAGTCTTGCTGCCACCCGCCTGCGCATCCCCATCAGGATCGGTGCTGAGGGAGATTCCGAGGATGGTGAAGACCAGGAACAACACAGTGCAGACGACGATCTTCTCTAGGCGACCCATGGAAGCTGTTAGCCTTCGCTAAGCTGTTGCCTTGTTTGGATTTGTGGCCACGTGGGGCGGTCGGGGGGAGGCTCGGGCCAGCGGCGCCTCCGAATTCGTTCCAAGCCCCGGCGGGACGCGCCCGCGCCTCTCGCGCGCGGCGCACGGGAGAGGCGGCTCGAACGATCGACTCGACTGCGCCATTTCGCTCATCGCGCGAGTTGAAGTCAAAAAGAAAGGCCCAGAAGAGTCGCGTCGACCCCCAAATCAAGCGTGAAGATCCGTTCACAACACAAGATCGTGTGCCGACACCAGGCGGCGGTCGCGAGCGCTTTCGCTCGAGCCGACCGACGCTCGACGGTTCGCGGGAGCGCGCCAAACGCCGACTTGCGACCCGCGACTCGCTCGCTCTAATTCGTCGCACGGCAGCGCGTCGCCGGGCCCGACCTGCGCGCTTCCGCCGCGGCGATCGCCCCCGGCCCCTCATCTGGCGAACTCCGACTGGACGGCGCGGTCCTCCCGCCCCCCTCTCGCCCGACTCACCCCCTCCATGACCAAACTCCTCGCCCTAGTCACGCTCGCTCTGTGCGCGCTGGTTTCCTGCGGCGCGCCGGCCCGTCGCAACGCGCCGATCGAACGCACCGTCGCGCTCCAGGACTTCCGCAACACGCGGCGCTTCACGCTGATCGACGACGCCACGCACTCGCGTGTGGATCAGTATTCGGTCGTGCGCGCGGACGCCAACACCAAGGTGCTCACGGCCGACATCATGGACGCGCTGGCGGAGCACCTGCACAGCAACGGCTTCGACGAGTTTGCGCGCGAAGGGAGCTTGCCGGCCAGCGGCGGCGGCGGAGTCGCGTGGGGTCTCGAACTGCGCGAGGGCGACCGCGTGCAGCACGTCCTGGGCTACCCGCCGGGACTCAGCCAGGATCAGCAGCAGACGCTGCGCGCGCTCCGCGTCGCGTTCCTCGAGACCTTCAATCAGGTCTATTCCATGCAGGCGGTGGAGCTCAAGCCGGGCGAGTCGCCGTTCAAGGCGCCGCAGACCACGCGCAACCCCGGCCAATGACGCCGGTGCAAGTGCGGGCGCTGGCCATCGTGCCGGCGCGGCTCGGCTCGCAGCGCCTCCCGCGCAAGATGCTGCTCGACCGCACGGGACGCGCGCTCGTGGTCCACACGCTCGAGAACCTGGCCGGCGCGCGCGCGCTCGAGCGCGTGGTGGTCGCCACCGATGCGCAGGAGATCGTCGCGGTGGTCGAGCGCGCCGGATTCCAGGCCCTGCTGACCTCGCCCGACCACCAGAGCGGCAGCGACCGCGTCCACGAGGCGCTCAGCCAGCTCGGCGGCGCGAACTGGGACGTGGTGGTCAACGTGCAAGGCGACGAGCCCGAGCTCGCGACCGAGGACCTGGACCAGCTCGTGGCGTGCTTCGCCGATCGCGAGGTGAGCGCCGCGACCCTGTGCGTGCCGCTCCGGTCGGAGGAGCATGTCCACGCGCCGCAGGTCGTGAAGCTGGTCCGCGATTCGCGCGGCGACGCGTTGTACTTCTCGCGCGCGCCGATCCCCTACGCCGCCGTCGATCGCAGCGCCGCGTACGCGCGAGCGGACGCGCCGGAGTGGTCGAGCGTGGTCCGACGCCATCTGGGCGTGTACGCCTTTCGACCGACGGCGCTCGCGCGCTTCGTGAGCCTGCCGCGCGGCGCGCTCGAGCGGCTCGAGAATCTCGAGCAGTTGCGCTGGCTCGAGGCCGGCGAACGCATGCGTGTGATCGACGGACGCAGCTCTGCGCTCGGAATCGACACGCAGGCTGATTACGATGCGTTCGTCGAGCGTCGGCGGCGAAGTTAGTCGCGACGGCGGGCCCGGGCGGCGAACCCGGGCGCGCGCACAGCGGGCGGTTCAGGAGCGGGCGGCGAACAGCACATGGTGAAGCACATCTTCGTGACCGGCGGCGTGGTCTCGAGCCTGGGGAAGGGGCTCACCTCTGCGGCTCTGGGAATGATCCTGGAGCGGCGCGGCTTGAAGGTGTCGATGCAGAAGCTCGACCCGTACATCAACGTCGACCCGGGCACGATGAGCCCGTACCAGCACGGCGAGGTCTACGTGCTCGACGACGGCGCGGAGACCGACCTCGATCTGGGTCACTACGAGCGCTACACCAACGCGCACCTCGACCGGCACTCGAACTACACCACCGGGAAGATCTACTCCGGCGTGATCGCGCGCGAGCGCCGCGGCGACTACCTCGGCAGCACGGTGCAGGTGATCCCTCACATCACCGACGCCATCAAGGACGCGATCCTCAAGGGTGTGGCCCCCGGCGTGGACGTGGCCATCACCGAGATCGGCGGCACGGTCGGCGACATCGAGAGCCTGCCGTTCATCGAAGCGATCCGGCAGTTCGCGCTCGAGCGCGCCAACTCGGACGTGATGTTCATCCACCTCACGCTGCTGCCCTACCTGCGCGCCTCGGGCGAGATGAAGACCAAGCCCACGCAGCAGTCGGTGGGCAAGCTGCGCGAGATCGGCATCCAGCCCGACGTGCTGGTGTGCCGCACCGAGCAACCGCTGTCCGACGAGATGGCGCGCAAGATCAGCTTGTTCTGCAACGTGCGGCGCGAGTCGGTCATCGAGGAACGCGACGTCGAGTTCTCGATCTACGAGGTCCCGCTGATGCTGGTGCGCGCGGGCATCGACAAGATCATCAGCCGGCGCCTGCACCTGCCGGTCGACGTCGAGACCAACCTCGACGACTGGCGCGCGATGATCGCCGACATGCGCGCGACCACGCAGAGCTGCGAGATCGCGGTCGTCGGCAAGTACATCCAGCTCCACGACGCCTACAAGTCGATCTACGAGGCGCTCTCGCACGCGGGGATCGCCAACCACTGCAAGGTCAAGCTCCGCAAGGTGCGCGCGGAGGACTACTACGAGCAGGGCTCGATCCTGCTCGATGGAGTCGACGGCGTGCTGATCCCGGGCGGCTTCGGCGAGCGCGGCGTGGAAGGAAAGATCCGCGCCATCCAGCACGCGCGTGAGACCGGCCTGCCGTTCTTCGGCATCTGCCTGGGGATGCAGTGCGCGACGATCGAGTACGCGCGCAACGTCCTGGGACTCGAGGGCGCCAACACCGAGGAGCTCGATCCGCGCTGCCCCCACCCGGTGATTCACGTCATCCCCGAAAACGCGGGCGTCGACCAGAAGGGCGCGACCATGCGACTGGGCGAGTACCGCTGCGAACTCGTCGACGGCACGCTCGCGCGGCGGCTGTACGGCTCGAGCCACGTCCTCGAGCGCCATCGCCACCGCTACGAATACAACAACGAGTACCGCCAGAAGCTCGAGCGCGCCGGCCTGATCACGTCAGGCCAGTACGCCGACAAGAACCTGGTCGAGATCGTCGAGCTGCCCAACCACCCGTTCTTCGTGGGCGTGCAGTTCCACCCGGAGTTCAAGTCCAAGCCGCTGCGGCCGCACCCGATCTTCGCGGGATTCGTCGCCGCTGCGCTGGCGCACGCGCGCAACGGCGGGCGCTCGGGCGTCGCCGAGCGCTCCAAGGCCTGACGCGCGGCGAAGGCGCCTCGCGCCCCGACGCTGATCTCGGCGAGCAGCGCGCACTCCGGCGCGCGCGCTGCTCGCGGCCCCACTCACGGGGCCGCGACGAATGCGAGCGAGCCCGACGCGCGCTAGTTGATCGCGGGAAACTCGAACTCCAGCGATGCGGTGGCGCTCATCCGCGTGCTCTCATCGCCCGGGATGATCTCCATCGACACGACCCACGCCGAGCCGTTGAGGATGAGGCCCCGGCACACGCGATCGCAGTGGTAGGGCTCGCAGTGCCTGCAGCTGGTGTGGAGCGTCCCCGACACGGTGAATTGCGGCCCGATGTCGTTCAGCACCTTGTTGAACAGGTCGTCGATGGCGCTCAGCGTGAACGAGGTGACGCCGTTGACGGTGACGGGTTGGATGTCGAGGTTCGCGGGGTCCAGCCACTGATCCTGCACCGTCAGCGGGATCTGCGCCGCGATCTGATTGAGCAGCGCCACTTCGACGGAGCGACGCACGTCGACGGCGAGGGCCATGTAGGCGGAAGGATCGTGGTGCTCGATACGGACGGCCAGCGAGTAGGTCTCGGACATGGGGCGAGGACGGAGTCGAGAACGGGAAGTTCGACGGGGCAAGGAGGGGCTCTCACGAGGGCGGCGCTCGCCGACTCACGCCTCAGGGCTGATCGCTCTTCGCGCAGCGCATTCCGACGGTGAGGAACCTCTTGTCGGTCTCGCTCGTGGAGATCGCACCCAGCGTCATGGTCGTGGGCTCGCTCGCGAAAGAGCCGCCCAGCCGCTGCGCGAAATCGTAGAGCAGCGACGACGGAGTGGACTTCGTGAGCCCGAAATCCGAACACCACTCGCTCACGTTGTCGAACGTGCGGAGCAGTCCGAACGGACTCGCTCCTTCCGGCCTGGACTCGACCGGCTCGGCGTTCTTCACGAAGAACTCGGGATGAGTCTGAGGAGCGCCGAGAAGTTTCGCCCGCGTCGCCCGTTGATCCTCGTCGTCGCCCCAGGGAAAGAGCGCTCCATCGCGACCTCGCGCGGCGACCTGCCACTCGAGCGACGTCGGCAGACGCTTGCCGCACCACTCCGCGTAGAGCAGCGCATCGGACCAGCGCACGGCCACGACAGGGAGCGCCGCAATCTGATCGAAGTCCTTCACGTCGGCCCAGAACACCGGCTCAGGATGCCCCGTCGCCTCGACGAAGCGCCGGTAGTCGGCGTTCGAAACCTCCGTGCGATCGATCCAGTAGTCGCGCTCGACTTCGCCCTCGCGCAGCTCTTCCTCTCCGTCCGCGAGATGCCGGTAGCGCACGTCGCCGGCCGCCACGCGCACCATGCCTGAGCTGACTTGTTCCACGGAGCGCGGGTACGCGACCAGCGCGAACTCGTGGTACGGGCGATCGAACACGCGCGTCAGCTCCGCGAAGCGGCCGTCGGAGGCCTCGACCACGATGCGGTAGGCGCCGAGCGCGACGGTCGCGCGCTCGATCGGCGTGTAGCCGAGCAGTTGCGCCGGACCGAGCCCGTCGACCCCGATGCGACGCAGGCTGACCCGCGCGCCGGGCGCGTCGGAACGCACGCTCACGCGAGGCGAAGCCGAGCTGAGGCGCGCCAGTCGCAGCGCTTGGACGCCGTCGGGGTCGCCGACGACCGCCGCCAGGTTCAACGCGTCGTAGGCCCACATCAGCCGCGAGCGCTCGTCGGTCGGCTGCTGTGAGAACTCGCGCCACGGCGCCGCCGCGAGTTCCTCGCGCTGGCGCGCGCGCACGTCGGCGATCTCGGCGAGCGCGCGCTCGACGAGCGGCCGGATGCGCTCGCGGACCAGTTGGGTCACCTGCTCGTACCGCCCGCGCGCCGCCGAGTCGAGTTCGCTGTCGTACTCGCGCACACGCTTGGCGATGTCGAGCGCGCGCCGCAGCTCGTGCGCATCGAAGTCCGACAGGGCGCGCTCGATGTCGATGCTCTCGAGCTCCGACAGGGCCCCGCGGACACTCTCGCGCGCCTGGAGATCGGCGCGCACCCAGTTGATGGCGCTCACACACACCACGGCGAGCAACGCAGCGGTCAGGACGCGACGCTGCTGCGCGATGCGACGGCCGAGCAGTTCCGCGCGCGACGGCGGGCGCGCGACGATCGACTGGTGAGCCAGGAAGCGGCGCAGGTCGAGCGCGAACTCGCGCGCATCCGCGTAGCGCTTGCCCGGAGACTTCTCGAGCGCGTGCAAGCAGATCGTCTCGAGGTCGCGCGGCGCAGCCGGGTTGAGCGCGCGCAGAGACGGCGGCTGCGCGGTGGCGATCCTCAGCATCAACTGCTGCGAGCTGTCGCCCTCGAACGGCCGACGCAGCGTGAGCAGTTCGTACAGCACCACTCCGAGCGAGAACACGTCCGTGCGCGCGTCGAGGTCCTCGCGCCGCCCGGCGGCCTGCTCGGGGCTCATGTAGAACAGCGTCCCGGCCACTTCGCCGGTGCGCGAGAGCGCCGGGTCCTCGCGATCCTTGGCGAGCCCGAAGTCCGCCAGGTACACGCGGCCGTCGCGCCCGACGAGGATGTTCTGCGGCTTGACGTCGCGGTGGATCACGCCCTGCTGATGCGCGTAGTGCAGGGCTTCGGCGATCTGCGCCACGAGTTCGGCGACCTGGGTCTCGTAGCTGCGCTGCGCCGAGAACGCGAGCGACGCGTTCAGCTCTTCGTCAGCGCCGCCGCTGCGCCGTTTGCGCTCGAGCTCGATCTCCTGCGCAAGGTTGCGGCCGTCGACATAGGCCATCGCGAAGAAGTGCAGCCCGCGCTCTTCGCCGACGGCGTACACCGGGCAGACGGCCGGATGACGCAGCTTGGCGGCGGAGCGCGCTTCGCGCCGGAAGCGCTCCACCGAGCGCTCGACGCCGCTCAGGTGCGGGTACAGCACCTTGAGCGCGACCACGCGCTGGAGCGAGAGCTGGCGCGCGAGGTAGACCACGCCCATCGCGCCGCGGCCGAGCTCCGACAGCAGTCGGAAGTCGCCGAGCACTTGACCGGGCGCGGGCGGATGCGGCGCCTGCGCCGCCAGGGGCGCCGGCAGGACGCGGCGCAGGACCAGGACGTCCGCGCAGCGCTCGCGCAGAGCGGACTGAAGGGCGCTGGGGGCGCTCGAGCAGAAGCGCTCGATGTCGACCTCGCCGTCGCTCTCCAGACGACGGACGAACTCTTCGACGAGCGAGTCGAGCGGGTCGGGAGGCGGGGTTCCCGGAGGTTGGGGCGAGGAATTCGATTGCACGGGAAGAGCGCGCTCGGGACGGGGGCGCGTGGGGCGACGTCAGAGCATAAGCGTCCGCTGCGGACGCGCGTGGCTGAGGGGCGCGGCGCGAGCGAGCGAAGCCCCGCGCCGGCGTTTCTCTCCCGGGCAGAGAGCCACTCAGCGGTTGCGGAACACCTCGACCCAGCGTTCCAGAGCGCCGTCGAGGCGCTTGGACTTGTGGAACGAGGTCGCCACGCGCAGGCAGCCGGCCGAATCGACGAACAGCAGCCATGACGCGTTGCGATCGGGCGCGAGCTCGTCCGCCGCCCGCAGGGCCGCGGCGCGCGCCAGCTCCGCATCGTTGCGCGGGAAGCCCTGCAACACCTGCGCGGGCCCAACCCGACTGGTCTCGTCGCGAACCGTGAGAGTCGAACGCAGGCTCGCGAGAAGTTCGCCGTCGGCGGTCGCCGCAACGATGTACGCAGGGATCTCGAGACCGTAGCGCTGACGGAAGGCTTCGAACTCGGCGGTGCGTTCGAGCCAGCGCGCGCGGTCCTCGCTCGCCTCGCCCTGCGCGTCGGCGAGGCACAGCACCAGCGCGCCGCGTGCGCTGCGAGGAACGCCGCGCACCGAGCGGTTGAGCAACTTCTCGAAGCCCGCGCGGCGGGGCAGCGCAAGGTCCCAGCCGGCTACGGCGTCGCTCGCCGCTTCACCGAGCGCCGCGCTCCGATCCAGTCGACGCACGCTCAGCTCGGACACGCGGTAGTCCCCCATCGACACGGCGAACCCGAAGTAGCCCGCGAGCTCGAGCCCGGTCGGCGTGTGGTAGACGCCCACGGGGTCGCCGTCGATCGACAGGTGCGCCTGGCTGCCCTCGACGACCACCTCGAGCGTGAACGACGAGGAAGGCTGCGCGAATCCGTACTCGCCGGCGCGCACCGAGCCGGCCAGGCCGCCGTCGCGCTCGAAGCGACCGTTGAGGTTCCAGGCGATCGACGCGAGCTCAGCGGCCTCTTCCTTGTCGCCGATCGCGTACTCGTAGTCGCCGCCCGAGAAGTTCACGAGCAGATTGCGGTCGCGCCGCGAGTGACCGAGCACCAGCGCGCCGCTGACGAAACTGGTCGTCGGTGTGATGCGCGCGCGGATCGAGTAGCGTCCCGCCTCGAGCGGTGAGCGCCCGCGCACGAAGACGTGGTGCAGGTGCGCAGCGCGGTCGGCGACGCCCGAGGCCGTGCGCGGCTTGTTGCGACCGAGGTGCAGATGGTCGCGTTCGTCGACGAACCACAGGCCCTCGACGCGGTGGCGCTCGTAGTCGACGTGGCGGTCGTCGATCCAGCCGTCGAGCATCGGATTGCGCGCGGGCGCGTCGAACGGATGAGCGCGCTCGGCGAGCGCGAGGTCCGCAGGCGCGGTCAGCGTGGGCTCGAGCCCGAGCTGGCGCGCGATGCGACCGCGGTCAGCGTCGAGCGCTGCGGCGCAACGTTCTGCGCCGCGCGCCTTCGCGTCCGCGGAAGCGGCTTCGAGGGCCGCGAGCAACGCTCTCGTGCGCGGGAGTCGACTGAGCAGCGGACTCGGCTCCTCGCTCGCGAGGGCGCCTTCGCGCAGCCGAACGGCCTGGCGCAACACCCACGCGCCCTCGGACTTTCCCGCGCTCTCGAGCAGCCGGGCCAGCGCCGACTGCACCTCACTGGAGGGCTCGTCGACCGCCAGCGACCACAGGTAAGCGGCCGTCGCGCCGCGCGCGTCGCCGTGGCGCTCGAGCAAGCGCGCGCCCTCGCGCGCCTGATCCTGTCCGAACCAGGGCTCGGCGCGCGCGCGCGACCAGACCCAGGTCGGCTCGTCGAGAACGGTCGGGCTGGGGTCGGCAGCTCCCGCCGACTCCAGGTAGCGCTTGGTGAACGGCTTGCGATCGCGCCAGTAGAAGCCTGCCAGGAACGCGTCGAACTCCTTCGCGAACTCCTCGAAGCCCTTGGGCCGACCCTCGACGCCGTCGCAGAAGTGCGCGACGAAGCTCGCCAGCGGAGCGCGCTTGTCCGTGCGACGCGAGGTCTGGAACTTCGCCAGCGGCTTCGCGAACTTCGGCGCCGCGCCCTCTTCGTGCCACGTCGCCAGGAACACGAACAGCGCGTATCCCGCGACGTAGTTGTCGCGGTAGTCCTCGATCGCGCCGGTGACGAGCTGCTCGAGCTTGTCGCGCGCGCCGTAGCCGCGGAAGCGCGCGTCGTCGATCGTTCCGAAGGAGGCGCACCACGTGGCGAACTCGTCGTCGGTGTCCGAGCCGTACGAGTCCGCAGTCCACACCGCGCGGCCCTCGGCGAGCCACGCGGGGATGCCCGGGTGCAACGCGCCGTCGAAGCGGTGCGTCAACTCGTGCGTGAGGCCGCGCCCCAGGCTCGCGATCGAGCTGCACGAGAAGCGCAGCGTCGTGGTGTCCCCGCCTTGGAAGCCGCCGGCCCACCAGAACGGCGCGCCCTCCGACTCGAGGCCGTGCGATTCGGGGACGACTCGGACGAGACCGGGCCGGTCGATGAACGGGTCGCTCCCGTACCAGTTGGCCAGGCGCGTGTGGTGCAGCTCGACGACCTCGGCGCAGCCCAGCAACGTCGCGTGACCGCAGTTGGTCTCGATGCGATACCAGCCGCGCGGCGAAACGGCGACGCCGGGATTGGCGAAGCTCGAGTGCGCGCGCGTGAACTCGTCGCGCTCGAGCGCATCCATGGCGGCGAGTTCCTCGATGGACAAGGGCGCAGTCGACTTCGCGCGGGCCGAGCGAGCGCGTTCGAGCGCCGCCTCGCCCGCCTGCAGCGCGTTCGTCAGCTTGCCGGGCGGCGGCGGTCCCTCGAGGTCTTCGAAGTCCGCCTGAACACGCAGGCCGCGAAGGACGAGCGCGATCTCGATCGCAGCGGCCGTGTCGCCAGCGGCCTGCAACGACGTCAACTTTCGAGCGAGCGACTCGACGGCAGTGCGCTGCGCTTCGCTGGACAGCGGCAGTTCGAGCGGCGCGGCCTCGAGCACCTGCGCGTGCATGCGCGGCGACGGATAGGCCGCCTCGCGAGCGAGCGCAGCCGCCCAGGCGCTCACGAGACTTCGCTCGGCGTCGCGCTCGGTCTCCTTGCGCGCGCGCGCAGCGAGTTCGGTCAGCTCGCCAACGGCGCTCGCGCGGGCGCGCGTCACCGCGGCGAGGTGAGTTCCGGCGGACTGCGTCTGAGCGCCGAGTTCGCGCGGGAGCGTCAACTCCCCCTTCTCATCGCACAGCGCGTGGGCCAGCTCGTGACACCACAGGAGCCGCGAGTCCTCGTCGGCTCCGCAGGCCGCGAGCAGCACCTCGAAGGCGGCGGTGTTGGACGACTCGACCGCCAACGCCGCCTGGGCGTGGCGCGACGCTTCGAGCGCGGCGCCGCGCTGCAGCGCGCGTTTGGCGGCGTCCACCGCCGCTTGCGCGGTCGTCGCCTGCCCGAGCGCGGCCGCACCGAGCAGCGCCACAGCGGCAAACGCAGTAGCGGGCGGAGCACTCGCTCGCTGTCGCAGCTCCGCGGTCCGCGCCGAGAGCGAAGCCAAAAGAGTGCGCGCCGGCTCACGCGTGGCCGGCGCCGTCATGCTCGTCTCACTCGCGCGGAGAGGCGCAGCCACTGCTCAACGGAACGCGGCGATGCCGGTCAGCTCCTGGCCGACGGCGAGCGTGTGGATGTCGTGCGTGCCCTCGTAGGTGATCACGCTCTCGAGATTGCACAGGTGGCGTCCGACCTGGTACTCGAGGCTGATGCCGTTCGCGCCGAGCATGTCGCGGCACACGCGCGCCACGTCGAGCGACATCGCGACGTTGTTGCGCTTGGCCATCGAGACGTGCGCGGGCGTGAGCTTGCCGGAGTCCTTCAGACGACCGAGGCGCAGCGCGAGCATCTGCCCCATCGTGATCTGCGTCGCCATGTCGGCGAGCTTCTTCTGAGGGATCTGGTAAGCCGCGACCGGCTTGTCGAACACGATGCGCGACTTGGTGTACTGCAGCGCTTCGTCGAAGCAGGCGTAGGCCGCGCCGAGTCCGCCCCAGGCGATGCCGTAGCGCGCCTGCGTGAGGCAGCCGAGCGGCGCCTTCAGTCCGTTGCCTTCGGGCAGGCGCGCGCTGTCCTTGACGACGACGTCCTGGAGCACGAGCTCGCTCGTGATCGACGCGCGCAGGCTGAACTTGTGCTTCTGCTCGGGCGCGCTGAAGCCCGGCGTGCCCTTCTCGACGAGGAAGCCGCGGATCCCGTCGCTCGCGCGCGCCCACACGACGGCCACGTCGCTGACCGTGCCGTTGGTGATCCACATCTTGCGGCCGTTGAGCACCCACTCGTCACCCTTCTTGACGGCGGTGGTCAGCATGCCGCCGGGGTTCGAACCGAAGTCGGGCTCCGTGAGTCCGAAGCAACCGATGGCCTTGCCGGAGGCGAGCAGCGGCAACCAGCGGCGCTTCTGCTCCTCGGAGCCGTAGGCGAGGATCGGGAACATCACCAGCGAGCCCTGCACCGAGACGAACGAGCGCAGACCGCTGTCGCCGCGCTCGAGCTCCTGGCAGATCAAGCCGTACGCGACGTTGTTGAGCCCGGCGCCGCCGTACTCGGTCGGAGTCGTCGGCCCGAACACGCCCAGCTCGGCCAGCTCGGGAACCAGCTCCATCGGGAACGTGCCGTTCTCGAAGTGCTCCATCACGCCCGGCAGGAAGCGCTCGGTCACCCACGAGCGCACCGTGTCGCGCACCATCAGCTCGTCTTCCGAGAACTGGTCGTCGAGTTGGAAGTAGTCGAGCTGGCGGAAGTTGGCGAAGGAGCCCATGGAGTGGTGCGCAGTGACTTTGCGTTGATGGGGAGCGAAGGGCGAATCGCGCGAGGCGCGCTGGGACGAAAGCAGCGGAGGATTGTAGCGAGCATGGTTGCACGCGGTGAATGCGACTGAGACGCTCCCTAGAATCGGCGCGCCCGCTCCAACCAGGGCCCCAAGGACTCGGAGATTGACTCGATACCTCGTCACCAGCGCGCTCCCGTACGCGAACGGGCCGATCCACTTCGGCCACGTCGTCGGGGCCTACCTCCCCGCGGACGTCTACACGCGCACGCTTCGCATGCAGGGCGAGGAAGTGCTGTTCGTGTGCGGCACGGACGAGCACGGCGTGGCGATCACGATCGGCGCTGAGAGCGAGGGAACGCCCTACGCGGACTACGTCGCGCGCTGGCGCGCCGTGATCAAGTCCACCTTCGACGCGCTGCACCTGGAGTTCGACATCTGGTCGGGCACCAGCGTGTGTCCGCAGCACGCACCGCTGGCGCAGGAGTTCTTCCGCCGACTCGACCGCAACGGCTATTTGCAGCAGCGCTCGGGCGAGCAGCTGTACTGCGAGCACGACGCCAAGTTCCTCGCGGACCGTTACGTCACGGGGACCTGTCCGTCGTGCGGGTACGAGCAGGCGCGCGGCGACGAGTGCCCGCGTTGCGCGCGCTGGATCGATCCGCTGGAGTTCACCGACCCGGTGTGCAAGGTGTGCGGCAACCGCCCCATCAAGCGCACCACGAACCACTGGCACCTCGATCTTCCCAAGCTGCGCGACGAGCACCTGGCGCAGTGGGCGCGCGAGCACGAGTGGAAGGCCAACGTCGGCGCGTTCGTGGCGAACCAACTCGCGGAGATCGAGCCGCGCCCGATCACGCGCGACATGCAGTGGGGCGTGCCGCTTCCGTCCGACACGCAGGGCGAGATCGCGGGCAAGGTGCTGTACGTGTGGTTCGACGCGCCGATCGGCTACGTGTCGTTCACGCAGGAGTGGGCCGCGCGACTGGGCCGACCCGACGAGTGGCGGCGCTGGTGGCAGTCGCCCGACACGCGCCTGGTGCACTTCATCGGCAAGGACAACATCCCGTTCCACTGCGTGGTGTTCCCCGCGATGCTGCACGGCGTGCGCGAGGGCTACGTGTTGCCCTGGCAAGTGCCCGCGAACGAGTTCTACAACCTCGAGGGCGGCAAGTTCTCGACCTCGCAGGGCTGGTACATCCCGCTCAACGAGTTCTTCGAACGCTACGACGCCGAGTCGGCGCGCTTCTACCTGCTGTCGAGCTCGCCCGAGACCAAGGACAGCGAGTGGAGCTGGAAAGACTTCCAGAGCTGCGTCAACACGCAGCTCGCCGACACGATCGGCAACTTGATCACGCGCGTCCTGCGCTTCGTCGACAAGCACTACGGCGGGTCGATCCCGACTTGCGCGGCGCAGTTCGAGGCGGAACTCGACCGCGTGCTGCTCTCGGAGTGCGGCGCCTTCAGCGATCCCGCTGAATCGATTCGAGCCTTCAAGTTCCGTCGCGCCTGCGAACAACTGATCGAGAACGCGCGCGTCGCCAACGTGTTCGTCGACAAGCTCGCGCCCTGGAGCCTGCAGAAGTCCGATCCGGCGAAGGCCGCCGCGGTGTTGAACACCTGCGCCGAGTGGATCGCGTACCTCGCGCGCTGGATGACTCCGTTCATGCCGCACAAGGCCCGCGCGACGTGGGCGATGCTCGGACAGGACGGCCAGCCCGACTCCGAATGGCCCACCCTCCCCACCGCGGGCGCGTGGCGTCGCGGACTAGCGGGCGCCCGACTGGGGCAGGTCGCGGGCCTGTTCCCCAAGCTCGACGACGCGACCATCGCGGGCGAGATCGCCGCGCTGGAAGCGCGCAAGAAGCACTGATCGTTCGCTGGCGCGCTTCGGCGCCCGCCGGAGCGAGAACGCCGCGCCTCGACGATTCCGGGAACCTACGAAAGCGGCCGGCCCCGCGGGTGCGGAACCGGCCGATGAGCGAAAGCGCTGGCGAAGGCGTTCGAGTCTGTCAGTCGGCGCTCATCGCGTTGCGCAGGGCTTTGCCCATGCGAAACCCAACGCGCCGTCCAGCCTCGATCCGAATCGTTTCGCCGGTATAGGGGTTCCGACCGAGGCGGGCCTTGCGGTCCTTGACCTCGAACGTTCCGAATCCGGCGATGGTCACGCTTCCATCCTCGCGAAGGCCCTTCGAGACACTCTCGAGGACCACATCGACCAAGTGCGAGGCGGCGAGACGCGAAGTGCGCAACTCACTCGCTACGCGATCGATCAACTGACTCTTGTTCACCGCGAGGCGGGCCCGGGGATGGTGTCCGCAGTAGCGAACGGCCCCGAGGCGTCGGCAGAGAAGACTTCGACCAGACTCACCTGACTCGGAGCGCGAGTGCCTTGGCACACGACGCCCGTCGTCGAGGGCGAGTCACAGGTCACTACGCCTTCTTCTTGCGCGCGCCGGCCTTCTTCGTTGCCTTCTTCTTAGCCTTCTTCTTAGCCATGTGTTGCTCCTTGGTCAGGAAGGGGGTTGTGAGGAGGAACGCGCCGCAAGAGGCGCACTCACTCACGACATCGCCCGTGTCCATCGGCGAGAGTGGAGCAGAACTTTCCCGCCTTCCCGTTTTTTTGTGGGCGGGAGCATCGCAGCAACGAGCGCGATCGTTGCTCGAAGCGTGTTCGCGAGACGCGGCGCTCGGCTGTGGCTCGCATCATCCGCGGGTGCGCCTGCGAGAAGGAACGCAGCGCGCAGTTGGCCGATCAACTCGGACCTGAAGCGCTTCGACGAGCCCACGCGGGGCCGGTGGAACTCACCGGCGCTCGCTCGAAGTCTGCATCGGCGCGACCGGCCTCGAAGGCCGTCGCGCCGGAACGTCTCAGGCGCTGGCCTTGATGTTGCGCGGCTTGGTGACCTTGCCGGCCTTCAAGCAGCGGGTGCAGATCTTGACGCGCGTGACCTGTCCGTCGATGACCGCGGCCACGCGTTGGATGTTCGACTTGAACTTGCGCAGCGTGTGACCGGTGATGCGCAAACCGATGCCGCCCTTCTTCTTGGGCAGGCCGCGCCGCGCCAGTTGGGCGCCGCTCTCGGTTCGCTTGTCGCAGTACTCACAGACACGAGCCATCACGCTTCTCCGAAGGGATCCTGAGTCGAACACTGGGCCCGACGGGGGGCGTTCTCGCTCGCGCCGAGGCCGCCGTCGGACATCGGACCGAAGCGGTCCGGCCCCCGTCGACGCCGCTGGGACGTCCACGAGGGCCGAAGAGGTTAGCGGTCGCTCCCGTCGGCGCCAAGGCCCGCGGGGCGTCCGAAGGCTCAGAGGATCTTGTCCAGCGCCGCGGCGGCGTCGGCGCCGAAGTGCTCGGAGAGCTGCTCCGCGCCCTCGCCCCGGCCGTCGGCGAGCTCCGTCAGGATCCGCTCGACGTTCCGCACGGCTTCCTGGGCGTAGAAGCGCACCAGACCCAGATTCGTCCGCTCGTCGAAGACGATCGCGAGCAGGGTGCGGTCGCCGATCAATTGGAGCTGGATCGAGTCCCGCTGTCCCTGGTGGAACAGGCTCGTGAACTCCTGCTCACCGAGGAGGCGCGCCATCTCGCGGGTGGCCGCGAAGGAGCCGGCGACCAGCGCCGCGATCGACTCGACCGATCCGGCTTGGATCGGCTCGCCTCGGCGGGTCACCAGGTGACCCTCCTTGTCGATGAGGAGCGCGCTGCGGGCGTTGGACAACTCGAGGAAGGCGTCGAGTTCCCCGTCGAGGCGCTCCACGTCGCGGGCATAGAACACCAGACGGTTCTGACGCAGGTCTTGGTCGCGTGCCATGGTTGGGTTCGGGTGGACCGAGCGGTGGTGGTTCGGCGGGCTTAGAGGAACGACATGGCGACGTACGCCAAGCCCGCGGCGAGGATCGCGCCGGCGACCACGAACACCGCGACGAAGAGCTTGCTGGACGTGGCGCGCGCCGGCGTCGGACGCACCTCCTGTCGGGGCCCGGCGGGCGCACCGTTCGCGCGCGGCCGGAACCGCGTGCCCTCGAGCGGCGCGGGGACCGGCCCCGTGCGCAGGTTCTTCGGCGCGGTGCTCTGCGGCTGCTGAGCAGCGCGACCTGCGAGGTGCAGCGAGCCGGTCGGCGCCGGCGCGGCGTGCGCCTGCGGCTCGGCCGGGTAGGGCTGCATGTCGAACTGCGGCTGCGCGGGAGCGACCGGCGCTGCGGCGTGAGCATGCCCGTAGTCAGCCATCTGCTGCGGCGCGGCCTGGGGCTGCGCCATCTGCTGATGAGCCATGGGCTGGTGCGCGATCGGCTGCTGCACCGGGGCGGCCGGCGCGCGCATCGAGATCGGCTGCGCAACTCCGGGGTGAACACCGGTGGAGCTCAGCGGGATCGCACCGTGCGGCTGCTGCGGCGGCGCATAGCCGGCGTTCGGCGCAGGAATCGGCGGCGGCGTGCGGAAGCCGGTCTGCCCCAGCGGCGCGACCGGCGGACGAGGCGCCGCAGGTTGCTGCACTCGCGCTGCGGGAGCGTGCGCCGCGGGTTGCGCGACGGCCGCGACCGGCGCGGGCGCCGGCTGAGCAACGCCCAGAGGCGACTGGCGCGGAGCGGCGTGCGGCAGCGGCGCCTGCGGCATCGGTTGCGGCTTCGCGGCGCCGGCAGGCGCGGAGTTGCCACGAGCAGCTCCGGAGTTCGCGTGGATCGTCTCCAGCACGCAGGCGGCCAGCGCCTTGAGCGTGGGGAACACACCCTGACCGGTGTTGGCGATCGCTTCGAAGCAAGGCGCCCCGTGCGTGTTCAGCGCCTGCGAGAGCTGCTCGACGCTCATCGCATCGGGCAGGTCGCGCTTGTTGAACTGAATCACGTGCGGAAGGCTCGCGAGGCTCTTGCCGTACTCGTTGAGGTTCTCCTCGAGGTTGCGCAGCGACTCGAGGTTCTCCTCCATCATCGCCGCGGACGAGTCCGCCACGAACACGACGCCGTCGACGCCCTGCAGCACGAGCTTGCGCGTCGAGTTGTAGTAGACCTGACCGGGCACCGTGTAGATCTGGAACGAGGTCTTCATTCCAGCCACGGTGCCGAGGTCGAGCGGCATGAAGTCGAAGAACAGCGTGCGGTCGCCGTCAGTGGAGATGCTCGTCAGCTCTCCCTTGTTCTGTTCGGGCGCGCGCTGGTGGATCACCTCCAAGTTCGTCGTCTTGCCCGACATACCGGGCCCGTAGTAGACGATCTTGGCGCTGACCTGCTTCTGAGCGAAGTTGATCTGGACCATGGGGTTTCAGCCGGAAAAGTCGTTGGCGATTGGAAGGACGTCGTTGTCGGCGTTCTCCGACGCCGGATCCGTGTGCGAGTTGCGCGCGGGCAGAGCAGGAGGCGGCGCGACGCTGCGGGGGCGACGCGCGACGCGCTGCAAGCGCGACAACGCACCTTCCATCGGCAGACGCAGGTCCTCGGGCTGAGCGCCGGTCTCGAGTTGCGCGATCAGAAATGCGTTGGGGCCGCGGCGCACGACGAACGAGCCGCGCGATGAGCGCAGCACGATGCGCCCGGGCAGGTCCCAGGCCACCAGTCCGAGCGAGGGGCCCAGCGCGGCGAGCCAGCCGGCCACCAGTCCGCACAACGCGTCGGCGTTGCGGCCGGTTTCGAGTTCGGCTTCCGGCGCGCCCTCGAGTCCGACGTTCCCCGCGCTCGCGATCGGAACGCCGTCGGGCGTGCTGAGGATGACGCAGCGCACGCCGGGGATGCGCATCAGGGGATCGAGCACTTCGTTCACGCTGCTTCCTCCTGCGCGCTCTGGACTTCGCTCTCGTCGATGCCCTCGGCGCCTGCGCCGACCAGGTCGGACAGCGCGGCGCGTTGAGCCGCTGTGATCGTGGCGCGCGTGGTCCACAGCGCCGCCGAGCCCGAGTCGTCGGGAGCGATCAGCACGCTGCCGAACTCGCCCTCGAGCTCGATCGACTGCGGCGCGCCGGCGCCGAGTCGACGCGACGTCGAGCGGCTCTTGGCGACGATCTCGCGCACCGCGCGCGCCGTGCGCTCCGCGGTCGCGCCCTTCGGACCTTGCACGAGCGCCGTGGCGCCGCGCTCGAACAGCGCGGCCTGAACGCCGGGTCCGCTGGCCAGTTCCTTGAGCAACGGGCGAATCGACCGCGCCGGCGCCGCCGAACGACGCGCGCCGCGCTCTTCGCTCGCGAGCTTGCCCGAACGCTCGACCTCGCGCAGCGCGGCGTCGACGTTGGGCGCGGCGTCGGCCAGCGCATTGAGCGCGCGGAAGCGCGACTCCAGCACGCTGTCGCCCGGGCTCTGCTCGAGCAGCTGCGAGACCACGCGCCGCGCATCGCGCCAGGCGCCGATCGCGGTGTAGAGCTCCAGCTCGAGGCGCAGCGGACGTTCGTCGCGCTCGAGCAGCTTGGCCGCGGCCTGGCACAGCTCGAGCACGAGCCGTCCGTCCTCGCGGCGGCGATCGACCATGAAGCGCTGGAAGCGCGCCTGCGCTCGCAGGAGCTGCGCGGCGCCGTCGCCGGAGTGCTCGAACCACTCCAGCGCGACCTCGTCGGCGCGCTCGACGCGCCCCATCGAGAGGAACAGCTCGGCCAGTTCGCGGAACAGTCCGGGGCGCGGGGCCTCGCGCAGCTCGCGCATCAGCGAGCGCGTGCGCTCCTCGTTCACGAGCGCGCGGGCGCGTTCGTGCAGGCGTGTGAGCTCGCCGTGGCCAGGGTGCAGCGCCAGCGCCTCTTCGCAGACGCGCTGGACCTCGACCATCTCTCCGGAGCGGGCGTGTTCTTGCGCCAGCGCGAGGTAGTTGCGCGGGCTGGAGTCGTCCGCCAGGCGCTGCCTCGCGCCGCGCAGGCGGGTGCGGCTCAGAAACTTGTCGATCAAACTCACGGACGATCTCCCTTGGAAGAGGCGGATCGCGCGGCATCGCGCTCGTCGAGCGCGGCGAGCTCGCGTTCGATCTGCTCGCGCTCCTTCCAATCCGCGGGGGCATAGGACAGCGCCGACTCGAGGTGCTGGCGCATTTCATCGAAGCGGTACTGCTGCGCCGCGAGGCGCGCGAGCGAGTACTGGGACTCCGCCAACGTCGTGGCGAGGCCGCGCGCCTGCTGGAGCCGCGCTTGTTCCTCGGCGCGCTCCGCGCGCAGCCGCTCGACCTTCTCGCGCAGCCCGGAGCGTTCGCGACTGACGCGGAACAGCCCCATCCACAGCGGGCTCTGGTCGACGATCTCGTCGAGCGCGCTGAGCCGAGCCTGCATCGCGTTCAGATCGCCCTCCGGCGCCTGCGGGATGCGCTCGAAACGCTCGTCGATGTCGATTTCGCGCCACACCACGCCGGAGAGCGCCGAGAGGCACAGCAGCGACACGCCCGCGGCCTTCAGGCCCTTGCGCCACGCGCCGCGGCGCTCCGTGTCGGCGTAGTTCAGGTCGCGGATCATGCGCGCCACATCGCGGCGCTGCGGATCGAGCATCAGCACTTCGCGCAGCCAGCGCACGGCTTCGTCGCGCCGACCGTCGCGCACGCACTCGTCGGCGCGGCTGAGGTGTCGCTCGACCAGTCGCGCGAGGTTGCCGTTGCGGCGCATCAGTCCCGACAGGTCGCGCTCGACCGCGCGATCGGACGGGAAGCGCGCGAGCAGGAGCTCGAGCACCGACTGCGCGCGTTGCGCATCGCCGCCGCGCTCGAGCAGCACGGCGAGGCGCCGGCCCTCCTGCGCGAGGGGCAGGCGCAACCGCCCCACCACGTCCGGGCGGGCGAGCGCGAGGACCACCACGCTCTCGAGCGCGATGCGATTGCCGGCGTCCGCGCTCAGGCGTTCGAACAGTTGCTCGCAGCGAGCGTGCGCGCTGTCGTCGTCGAACAGCTCCGAGGCGCGGCCCACGAGCTCCTTGATGTCAGCCCGCGCGCCGTCGGCGCCGACGATCTCGATCGAGGCGAGGAATTCGTCGTGGCTAGTCTGGTTGTCCGTCGCGGCGTCCATCCGTGGGGTGCTCCTGGGTGCGGCGCGCAGCCGGTGGGCCGGCGCCGTGCGAGGCTCCTGTTTCGATCGCCGCCCGAGCGGTTCTGAACCACCCGGGCGGATTTCCCGGGCCCGCGCTGCGAGCCCGGGGTCGATTCGGTCAGTGAACCGGCGTGGCGACGATCAGGCCGGAGCTGTTGCCCGCCAGATCGGGAAGTCCGTTCAACTCGAGCGTGTCGCCCGGCGCGAGGCCCAGGCTCAACTCGAGGCGGAAGTAGTCGGGCGAGCGCTGCTCGACGCCCAGCACGAGCGCGCCGTTGCTGGCGACCCAGTTGAAGGCGTCCAGCGCGAAGGCGGGGTCGACGGCCTCGTCGAACACGACGTCCACAACCGTGCCGCTGGCCGACACGCGGTAGTTCACGAACGCGGCGGCGAAGTCGGGCGCGGTCGAGTCGCCTTGCACGGCGACGTTGAGGCTCGCGGCCGGGCTCAGCGCCAGTCCCGCCAGATCGGTGAGGCCCGACGCGCCGACGGTGACCGTCGCGCCGAACTCCAGCTCCTGGCCGACAGGCAGTTCGATCACGACCGTGAAGTCGCTGCTCGACCAGCGCAGGCGCGCGTCGGTCAGGTCGTAGCTGTGCGCGCCCATCGTCAGCGTCCAGTTGGACACCGTCAGCGCCTCGCCGAGCTCCAGCGGCCGGCTGAACTCGACTTCGACGCGATCACCGCCCGGGCCGGCGACGCTGAGCGCCTGCGCGGAGACCACCACCGGTCCGTTCACGTCCGCGGCCGACACGGCGCGCGTGCCGACGCCGACGTTGCCCGCGAGGTCCGCCACGCCGCTGAAGTCGAGCGTGTCCCCCACGATGACGCCGCCGGAGAAGACCAGGCGCACGGTGCGCCAGTCGATCAGCTCCACGCTGTCGGGCGCGGTCGCGCCGTTGAGCAGGTAGTTGCCGACGTTCTCTGCGCTCACGGTCTCGAGCGCCTCGCTGAACACGACCAGCAGCGTGTCCGTCGAGCTGGACGCGTCGAGGCGCGCCCAGCCTGCGGGCAGGCTCGGACCGCTGCCGTCGCCGCCGGCGATCACGCTGTAGACGATGTTCGGATCGGCGTACACGCCTTGGGCCGAGTACACGTCGTGCAGCGTGATGTCGTAGCTCGCGCCGTTCTCGAGGTCGGGCGCGCCCGAGCCGTCGAGCGCGATCGTGACCGTCGACTGGCCGTCGAACGTGATCGTCGCGCTGCTGAGGTCGAGATCCAGGCCGCCCAGCTCGATGTCGAAGCGAGCCGGATCGAGCAAGGTCCAGGGGCTCATCGGGCGGTCGAACACCAGCTCGATGACGTCGTTGCGCTCGCCCTCGACGGCGGTGAACGTCGACTGGAACGTGTCGAGCGTCGGCGCGAGGCCGTACTCGCTCTCCAGCGCGATGTCGGTGACCGAGAACAGCGGGTTGCCCGCGGCGTCCAGCACTCCGCGCAGCGAGAGCGTGTCCGAACCCGCGATCAGCGCGAAGCCGAACACCAGCTCGACGCGCAGGCCGCCGGCCTCGGGGATCGCGTTGAGCGCGACGCCCTTGAGCAGCCCCGAGTTGTCGAACACCTGGAACTCGGTCAGGCCGGCGATGTCGTCGAGCTGCTGGCACGGCTCGCTGAAGCGCACGTAGAGCGAGTTCGGCGCGAGCGCATCGACGTAGGCCGCGACCACGCTGGGCAGGACCACTTCGGCGTCGACCTCACCCGTCAGCGCCGCCGACGAGATCGAGTTGCCGCCCAGGTCGCGCACGCCGACCCACGACAGCGAGTAGTCCGTGTCGGTCTGCAGGTCGATGCCCGTGGCCACGCCGAGCGTGACCGTGGCGGTGCGCGCGTCGGTGTCGTACACGATCGAGGCGTTCGACATGTCGAGCACGGTTCCGATCGGCGACTCGAGCACCCAGTTGGCGCCGTCCTCGATCTCGCTCTCGATCAGGCGATCGTCGAACGAGACGTACAGCGTGTCGTTGTCCAGGCCTTCGATGGCCTCGGCGATCGACGAGACGCCCGCGGGCGGACGCAGGTCGGAGCTGGTGAAGCTCTGCGCCGGCACGGCGACCATGGTGTTGCCCGCCAGGTCGGTCACGCCGGAGATCGAGATGGTCACGTCGCCGGGGACGGCGGTGTCGTCGAACACGAGCCGCACGACGCGCATCGCGACCAGCGTCGCGGTCTGCACGTTGAGTCCGGGGACGCTCCAGTTGTTGACGTCTTCAGCGCTGCTCTCGTCGAGGTCCTCGCCGAAGCGCACGTCGATCGTGCGGCCCCAGGTGTCGAGGTTGCGACGCTGCACGGCCGTCAACGGCACGGGCGCGGTCGCATCGCCGGCCACCGTTCCCGAGAAGCTGGCCGTGAAGGGTTCGCCGTCGACGTCGAGGGGCTCGTCGCCGAACACGCCGGCGAGCGTGAAGTCCGCGCCGTTCAGAAAGTCGTCGGCGAGCTGGATGGTGAGCGTCTTGGTGAGCAGGTCGTAGTCCAGCGTCGCCGACGACAGGTCGAGCACGACGGCGCCGCCGCCGTCGTCGTACGCAAGTTCCCAGTGGGTTTCGTCGAGCGCGCTGTCGGGATCGAGCGCTTGCTCGAAGGTGGCGCTGAGGTAGTCGCCGCCGAGGTTCTGGACGGTCACCATCACCGGAGTCCCGTCGAAGTCGTTGGCGACCGTGCTGCCCGCGACGATCGCGGTCACCTGATTGGCCATCGCGTTGCCGTGCGCGTCCACCAGCGCCGTGAGCGTCACGTCGTCGACGCCGGGCACCATCGGGTTGTTGAAGGTCACGCGCAGCACTTCGGGCGAAGGCTGCTCCACGTCGAGGGCGAGGTCCGGCGAGCTCGCCGAGAAGCGCGCCGTCGACGCCGCGAAGAGCGGGTCCATGGCCTCGTCGAAGGTGAAGTCGATCACGCGACCGAACTCGTCCTCGGCGAGGTTCTGCTCGGCCGCGAGCAGCGTGGGCGCGCTCGAGTCGCCGTTCGCGACGCCGATCACCGGCGTGTCGTCCACTTCGACGTCCGCGACGCTGTGCAGGTCGAGCGCCGTCAGCGTGAACGACGAGTGCAGGTTGGCGTCAGGACCGGTGACGAGCGTGAGCTCGCCCGAGTTCGGGTCGTAGTCCAGCGTCGAGCCGGCGAGCGAGAGCGACTCGCCGCCGACCTCGAGGGTCCAGTTGGCGACGTCCTCGGCTTCCGCTTCGATCACGCGCGGTCCGGTGAACTGCAGCGTGACGACGTCGTCGCCCAGACCGGCCACTTGCAGCGCATCCACGACGCTGAACGTCGGCGCGCTGTCGTCGCTGGTCTCGACGTCGACGTACGCGGCGCTCACGCCCTGCACGTTCACCACGCGCACGCGGTGCGAGGGCGTGACGCGCTCGTCCCAGCTCACCGCGACGTCGGCGCCGACGACGACGATGCTCTGCGGCGACTGCCCGCCGTCGGATTCGAAGTTGGCGCTGGTGAGGCCGGTGACGGGCGAACTCAGGGTCAGCACCGTGGTGGCGCCGTCCGGGTCCGCGTTCAGGTCTTGCACCGCGGACGCAACCTGGATCAGGCTCGTCTCACCGTCGCTGTTGCTGCAGCCAACCAGCGTCGAGGCCAGGGCGAACGAAATCCAGACGGCGATCTTGGAGTGGGTCATCGCGAGGGGTCCTGTGCGCCCCACGCTCGATCGCGGCCGCCCTGGAAACATCTCCAGGAGCAACGCTCGACGCCTATTGGGGAAGCGCCGAACGCACGACCGCTCGGGGTGGGGTCGCGGGCCCTATCGGGACTGGCGAACGCCGGTCTTTAGCCACACTCGGATCACGATCGACTCCGCGCGCGCCGCGCCGAGCTTCGAGCGCCTTCAGTCGCGCGGACCAGGTCGGTGAGCGCATCGCGTGCGCCAGCTCGTTCAACGCACGACCGGTTGCGCCAGCGAGGTCGAGAAGGCCGCCGCGCCGCCGCCGCGAAAGTACGCCTGCAGCACGTAGTCCGCAGGAAAACCGCTGGTCGGCACGGGCACATGGAAGTCGGCTCGACCGCTCGAATCCGTCGCGCGCGACCAGACCTTCGCGAGTTTGCGCTCGATCCACAGTCCGCCGCTCGCGCTGCCGAACGGCGTGGCCTGGGCCGCCAACGGTCCGCCGATCAGGTACGCGCGGCGCGCGCCACTGCGGCGAGCCGCGACTTGGACGCTCGCGCCACGCACGGCCGCCGAAACGAGTTGCACCTCGCGCTCGCCGGTGTCGAACAGCCGCTGGCCTCCGGTCGCGCCGAGCAGGTTGGCGTGGCCGTGCTTGACGGCCAGCGCGAGCCGGGTGCCGCTCTCGTCGAGCGCTGCGGCGCGCACGCTGCCCCCCAGATCGAGCGCGAGCAGTTCGGCGCCGCTCGCCGCGTCCACGAGGAACGCTTCCGGGGCGCCATCTCCGCTGCCCCACGCGCCGAAGGCAGCGCGCCGGCCGTCAGGGCTCAGCAGCACCGACTCCGGAAAATTCTGCAGGCTCGCGGAGGGACTGGCGAGCTGACGCGAGTAGCGCGGGGCGACTTCGTCGGTGCGCCAGAGCTCGAAGCGCACGCGCGCGACGTCGAACGAGTCCCACCAGCCGATGGCGAGCGTCGCGCCGTCGTCGGACAGCGCCACGCGCGTCGCCACTTCGTTCGTCGCGCCCGCGAACTCGCGCAACGTCGACCAACCGGAAGAGCTGCGCGTGAGCACGCGCACGCGCGCGCCGTCGCCGACCGCGAGTCGCGAGCCGTTGCCGGCTAGGGCGAGCGCATTCGTCGGAGCGGCGAGCAGTTCGACGTGCTCGAGACCGCCGGAGCGCGCGACGACGTGCGCCTGGGCGCCGGCGACGAACGCGACGCGCTCGAGTTCGCGCGACGCGACCAGCGGCCGCAGCACGCCGGTGACGCTCGTCGCGCTGCTGGCGGGGCTCCCGTCCTGAGCATCGAGCCATTCCAGCAGCAGCACCTGTGAGGCCTGGTCGTAGACCGCCGCCAGGACCTGCGCCGACGAGCGAGCGCTGATCACACGAACCGCGCCATTGGCGGCCAGCGGCAGCGTGCGAGCCCACACGTATTGCGTCGGGTTCGCAGCCAGCGCGTCGTAGCGCGCGATTTGAGTCCAGCGCTGGGCCGCGTTCGGTCCGGGGTACTGGGTGAGCGCGAAGAGCGCGCTCGGGTCGCGTCCAGCGGCCACGGCGACGACACCCTGCGCACCGGGAAGGTCCACGCGCAGGCGGCGCGCCGAGGCAGCGTCGAGCGGCGCGCTGTCGAACAGCTCGAGCCGCGCCTGCGCGCCCTGTGCGGCGCTCCACACGAGTTCACCCGAGGCTGCGAAGCACGAGCTGAGCGGGATCCATGCGTCCTGAGCGCTGGCCTCCGCTCCCCAGCGCTCTCCGGCGCCGAACGGCGGAGCCGTCTGAGTCGCCGCGCGCGGCTCGAGGGACACTGCGATGGCCACCAGGCCGGTGAACGCGACACGCAGGAGCGAGGTTTGGAGCATGCAGGGCGGCGGCGACGACAGCGGCGCTCGGTGGCGCGCTGGCGTCTGAGGAACGCTACCCCGCGCCGGCGATGGAGGTCGGCCGCGGCGCACAGCTCCTCACGGCGCCGAGCGCCGTTCCCCGTCGTGGCCCCCGCACAGCGGTTGAAGTAGAGTGCTGCGCCATTTTTTCCGGGTGCGCCCCACGCTCCCCAGCCCCCGCGAACGCCGCGCGCCCTCCGCGATGAAGCAAACCTCCCTCCACGACGTGCACGCCGCGCTCGGCGCGAAGTTGATCGACTTCGGCGGCTGGCGCATGCCGGTGCAGTACGGGCCGATCCTCGAAGAGGTGCAGTGCGTCCGCAGCGCCGCGGGCCTGTTCGACCTGGGCCACATGGGCCGCGTGTTGATCAGCGGCCCCGACGCGGTGCGGATGCTCGACCGCGTGTGCACGAACTTCGTGGCGAAGATCCCCGTCGGCGCGATCCGCTACTCGCTGTTCTGCCGCGCGGACGGCAACCCGATCGACGACCTGCTGGTGTACCGCCAGCCCGACTCGGTCTACCTGGTGGTGAACGCCGGCAACACCGTCGAAGACCTGGCCTGGCTGCGCGAGCAGGCGCGCGGCTTCGACGTGCAGATCGACGACCAGACGGAGCGCACGGGCATGCTGGCGCTCCAGGGCCAGCGCGCGCACGCCGTGCTGCAGACGCTGGTCAGCGATCTCGACCTGTCCACCATCGGCTACTACAAGTTCGGCTTCGGCACGGTCTGCGGGCTGGCGAACACGCGCCTGAGCCGCACGGGCTACACCGGCGAGGACGGCTTCGAGATCTACGTCGACAACGCGCACTGCGAGCGCGTGTGGAACGCCGTGCTGGAAGCTGGACGCGACGCGGGCGTGCGCCCGATCGGCCTGGGTGCGCGCGACATCCTGCGCCTCGAGGCGGGCATGCCGCTGTACGGCCACGAGATCGACGCCACGCACAACCCCATCGAGGCCGGGCTCGACTTCGGCGTGTCGTTCAAGGAAGAGAAGGGCGACTGGATCGGGCGTGCAGCGCTGAGCGCGGTGAAGGCTGCGCCGCGCCAACGACTGGTCGGCATCACGAGCGACGGTCCGCGCGTCCCGCGCCAGGGCCACAAGCTCTTCGCCGGCGAGCGCGAGGTGGGCTACGTGTGCTCCGGCGCGCCGTCGCCGACGCTTTCGACGAACATCGCCAGCGCCTACGTGGCGCTGGGGAACGAGCGCGCGGGCACGGCGCTCGAGATCGACTTCAAAGGCAAGCGCCAGCCCTGCGTTGTCCGCGAACTCCCGTTCTTCTCCCGCACCCGCAAGTGATTCGCCGCCGCGGGCGCCTCGCGCTCGCGCCGGAGCTCCCTCCACTTCTCTCCCCTACCGCTTCTCTCCCCATGCGCCCCAACGACCGCCGCTACACGCAGACACACGAATGGGTCAAGCCCGACGGCGAGACCATGCTGATCGGAATCACCGACTTCGCCGTGCGCGAGCTCTCGAACGGCAACGAAGACGACCTGGTGTACTGCGACCTGCCCGAGCCGGGCCGCACGCTCAATGCGGGCGAGACCTTCGGCGAGATCGAGTCGGTCAAGGCCGTGAGCGATCTCAACGCGCCGGTCGCGGGCGAAGTGATCGAGAGCAACGTCAACATCGAGGAGCACCTCGAGGTGCTCGCGAAGGATCCTTGGAACGCGGGCTGGATGATCCGCCTGCGCCCCGAGCGCAAGAGCCTCGACGGCCTGATGTCGGCGGAGGAGTACGAGAAGTTCGTCGCCTCCGGCGGCCACTGAGCGCGGCGCTGTCCGCGCCGCCGCGGGGCGGCGCGGAGCGCACCGGACCCACGGCGTTCACGATGGAGAGCTGCGCGCGCACGAGCGGGGCGACGGTCCGGTGAAGGACTGGCGGCTGATCACGACCTGGGACGCGCCGCCGGCGTGGAACATGGGGCTCGATCAGGCCCTGCTCGAGTCGCCCGGCGCGCCGCCGACGCTGCGGCTGTACACGTGGCGACCGGCCGCGCTGTCGCTGGGCTACTTCCAGCGCTTCGATGAAGTGCCGGCTGCGCAGCGCGCCACGTCCGTCGTGCGGCGCATCACCGGCGGCGGCGCGATCCACCACCAGCGCGAGCTGACCTTCTCGATCTGCGTCGATCTCGACCACCCGCTCTACGCCGGATCGATCGGACAGTCCTACGCGCGCGTGCACGCAGCGCTGGCTCGCGCGCTCGCCGAGTTCGGGGTCGAAGCGCAGCCGCGCGGCGAGGCTCCGCTCGCGAGCGACTGCGAGGGCACGGGCATGTGCTTCCACGACTCGAGCGCCCTCGATCTGGTCTGGAATCAGCGCAAGGGCGTCGGCTCGGCTCAGCGTCGCAAGGGCGGCCGCGTGCTGCACCACGGCTCGATCAAGCTCGACACGACGCCGTTCGAAGGCGCGATCGCCAGCGTCGCGGACGTGCGCAAGGGTGTCACGCCGCACCAGTTCGCCGACGTCTGGCTGAAGCAGTGGGCGCAGGAGTTGGGCGCGCACTTCCGACCGGGCGCGCCGGACGCGGCGGAGCGTTCGCTCGCCAAGGAACTTACACGGCGCTTCGAGGACCCGGCCTTCACGCGTCGACGCTGAGCGGCCCGACGCCCATACTCGCGGCGTGCGCTTCCCGCCCCGAGCCCTGCGCGCCGTTGGCGCCGCACTGATCCTCGCTCTCTCTGCGACGCTGAGTTGCTCGCGCGAGGCGCCGCGCCGACCGAACGTGTTGCTGGTGACGATCGACACGCTGCGCGCCGATCGGCTCTCGTGCTACGGCTACGCGCGCGCGACGACGCCCAACCTCGATCGACTTGCGAACGAAGGGTTGCGCTACACGCACGCACAGGCGCCGCGCGCGAAGACCACGCCGTCGATCGCGAGCGTGATGAGCGGGCTGTACCCGCACGAGCACGGCGTCCGCGACCTCGCGCAGCCGCTCGCGGCGAAGGTTCCGACGCTGGCCGAAGCGCTCTCGCGCGCGGGCTACGCGACGGGCGCGATCGTGGGCAACTGGGTGCTCACCGACGCGCGCTCCGGACTCGCGCGCGGGTTCGAGCTGTGGTGCGAGAGCTTGCCCGACGTCAACGCCGTTCCGCCCGACGGAGCGCCCGAGCGCAAGGCGACGAGCATGACCGATGCCGCGCTCGCCGCGCTGGGGCACGACGAAGCACCACGCGACGGCGCCGGGCCCGCGCGCGGCGCGTTGGTCCGCGACGGTGAGCCGTGGATGCTCTGGCTCCACTACATGGATCCGCACGGCGCGTACGAGGCGCCCGCGGAACACCGACGCTTCGCAAGCGAACGCCCCGACCCGCTCGCGCTCGAGGACGCGACGCCGCATCCGCTGCACCGCCACCGAGTGGCCGAGTACAACGCGCCTGCCGACACGCGATTGGCAGACGGGCGCATCGACGCGAACCTCGTGCGCGATCGCTACGACGCCGAGGTGCGCTACGTCGACGCGGAGCTGGGCCGCTTGCTCGAGGTGCTGCGCGCGAGCGGCGAGCTCGACTCCACGCTCGTGATCGTCACCAGCGACCACGGCGAGAGCCTGGGCGAGCACCGCTACTGGTTCGAGCACGGCGTGTACGCCTACGAGGCGACTTGCCGCGTGCCGCTGATCGTGCGACCGCCGGGCGGTTGCGCGCCCCAGGCGCGCGACGTCGACGTCTCGCTGGTCGACCTCACGCCGTCGCTGCTGCGCTGGCTCGAGCTCGCGCCGATCTCACCCGCGCACGAACTTCACTCGAGCCCGGGAGCGTGGCTGATCGACCCGGACGCGCGCACCGCAGGGCTGGTGCGGCCGGTGTTCAGCGAGAAGGTCGAAGGCGCCGACCTCGCGGGCGCCGTGCAGATCAAGGCCGTGCGCATCGGCGATTGGAAGCTGATCCAACGCTACGCCGCACGACGCGCTGCGGGCGGCGGCGCAGGATCCATCGCGCTGCTCAGCGAGGAGCTGTACGAGCTCGCGAACGATCCGTCCGAGACGCACAACCGCATCGAGGCGCCGCCGGCGGACGCGCCGCTCGCCACGCTGCGCCGGGCGCTCGCGCGCTTCGTCGAGGCCGACGCGAGCCTCGCGGGACTCGGTGAGTTGCTGCGCCGCCAGCGCGAAGGACTCGAGCAACGCGAACCCGATGCGGCGCGCATCCTCCGCGCGCTCGGCTACTGATCGCGACGCACGTTTCGAGCTCGACGCGCGCGTTGACTTCGATCGCGCTTGCGCGCGCACCACCTCGCGAGCGGAGGTGGTTACCCCACCTGGATTCGAACCAGGAATGAGAGAACCAGAATCTCTAGTGTTACCGTTACACCATGGGGTAGCGCGTTCGTCGAAGGCGGCTCGACGCCGATCACGGCGCCCAACTTCGACTGCACTCTCGCCGCCGCTCCCCTCGAGCGCGCAACCGCAGCCGTGCGCGTTTGGGGGTTACCCCGCCTGGATTCGAACCAGGAACGAAAGGACCAAAACCTTTTGTGTTACCGTTACACCACGGGGTAGTGAGGGGCGGAGATTGAACCAGCGACGCAGCCCCGCGTCAACGCTGAAGCAGCGACCCTTGCCGAGGCCCAACGCTGCGCGCAGCGGCTCGAGCGCGCGCTGTCGCGCCCTGCCTCGCTAGAGTCCCGAGCAGCGACGCAACAGGTCGAGCGCGGTGTGCGCAGCGAAGCGCCGGATCGAGGTGCGGTCCACCGGCGGGTAGCGCATCTCGAACGTCTCGACTCGACCGCCCGCGTCGAGCCCGAACCACACGAGTCCAACCGGCTTCTCAGCGCTGCCTCCGTCGGGGCCTGCGATTCCGGTCACGGCGAGCGCGACGTCCGTGCGAGCTCTCTCGCGCGCGCCGCGCGCCATGGCGGCTGCGACTTCACTCGAGACGGCGCCGTGGCGCGCGAGCAACTCGGGCGGCACGCCCAGCAGCTCGACCTTGGCGTCGTTGGAGTAGCTCACCCAGCCCGCGCGCAGCACGGCGCTGATTCCCGGCATCTCCGTGAGCAGCTCCGCCACGAGGCCGCCCGTGCACGACTCCGCCAGCGCCAACGTCCGACCGCGCTCGAGGAACTGTCGGCCCACGGCGAAAGCAGGGCGCGCTTCGTCCTCGGAGTAGATCTCCGCCGCGAAGCGCTCGCGGAACGCCGCCGCGCGCTCGTCGATCAACGCCTGAGCGCGCTCGGCGCCGTGGGCCTGCGCGCGCAGGGTCACCTTGAGGATCCCCGTGTGCGCCGTGACGCCCATCAGCGGTTGAGCGCTGCGCTCCATCCACTCGCCGGCGCGATCGGCGAAGGCGCTCTCGGCCAGACCGATCAAGTAGAAGCTCTGCTGTCGGATCGCCGCGACCACACCGCAGGTCGCTCGCAGCCAGGGCAGCAGCTCGCGCTCGAGCATCTCGCGCATCTCGCGCGGCGGTCCGGGCAGAGCGGCGAGCATGCCGCCATCGATCCACAGTCGGAACCCGCGCGCTGTGCCGCAGGTGTTCGGCATGATCTGCGCGCCGATCGGGAAGTCGGCCTGACGCAGGTTGGACTCGGGCATCTTGCGGCCGCGGCGCTCGAACAGCTCGCGGAGCCAGCGTTCGGTGTCGGCGTCGCGCTGCAGTCCGACACCTGCGGCCTTGGCCGCCGCGTCGCGCGTCACATCGTCGAGCGTCGGCCCCAGGCCGCCGGTTGCTATCACGATCTGGTACTCGCGCGCGAGCTCGTACAGCGTGCGCTCGAGCAGCGCCGGATCGTCGCCCACGACGACGAAGCGCTCGACTTGGACACCGAGCTCGGCCAGTCGCTGCGAGATGTGGCCCGAGTTCGAATCGGGATAGTCGCCGCGCAGGAGCTCGTCCCCGATCGCGATGCACGCGGCCCGACGCACCTCACCGATCAAGCGCGCGCGCTCCCCCGCTGATCAGCGGGCTTGGTCCAGCGGATCGAGAGGATGCCGACGCCGTAGAGCAGGATCGCCGGCAGCGCGACGAACGTCTGCGTGTACGGATCCGGCGGCGTGATGATCCCGCCGATGACGAACGCCGCGACGATGAAGTAGGGCCAGAAGTGCTTGAACTGCGCGTAGGTCACCAGGTCGAGCCGCGCGAGCGCGTTCATCACGAGCGGCAACTGGAACACGAGCCCCAGCGCCAGAGTGATCGTCGACAACACGCCCAGGTACTCGCCCAGTCCGCCGAGGTAGTTGACCTCCTCGGGCGGGTAAGCGGTGGCCATGAAATAGAACCCGACCGGGCACAAGAGGAAGTACCCGAAGGCGACGCCTCCCAGGAAGAGCAGCAAGCTCAGCGGGAAGTACTTGAACACCGCGCGGCGCTCGTTCGCGTACAGGCCCGCCGCGATGAACTGCCACATCTGCCACAGCAGCACCGGCGCAGACAGCGCGATGGCGCCGTACATCGAGATCTTCATCGCCGCGAACATGCCGTCGGCCGGGCCGATCATGCTGAAGCGCCGCGAGACCGTCAGCTCGGCGTGCAGCGTGCGGTCCGCGGGGTCCTCGCTGCGGAAGTACTTCGTGCGAGGAACGCTGGGATCGGCGGCCCGCTCCTCCGCGAGCAGGGCCTCGTACTTCTCGCGCTGCTCGTCGTCGATCTTCTCCAGCGCGCGTTCCATCGGCCAGGTGAGCGTGCTGGTCAACTGCGGGTAGTACGCCCACGTGACCGCCATCGCCGCGACGATCGCCACCGCGCTGCGGATGAGGCGACGGCGCAACTCGGCGAGGTGCTCACCGAGCGTCATGCGCGTGTGAGCGAACGGATCGTCGTCGTCTTCCGCCATCGAAGCGCGAAACTCTAGTGCCTGCGCGCTCGCGCGCCAGCGCGCAGCGGCGCCGCAGCGTCCGCGAAAACGAGCGCGGGCGGCGCCAGCATCTGCTGGAACCGCCCGCGGCGATGGTTCGCGAGGGGCGAGGCTCCGCGCTTCGCGCCGGAGGCCCGCCCGGTCCGCGCGATTAGAACTTGAAGTACTCGCGCAACTGCTTGATCGAGACGATCTGCACGCCGTTGGCGACCGCGTCCTTGTAGACGGCCAGTTCGCTCGGCTGGAGCGGCGTCTCGAGCGGGTTGCCTTCCGCGTCGACGTACATCTCGGCGCCGACGATCAGGTAGTCGGTGTTGTAGTCGAGCTTGTCGTGCACGCGAATGTTCATGTTCGCGAGCAGGATCTTGAGCTCGGCCTCGTTGAACTGGCCCGAGAAGCGGCCGCACAGCACCGCGTCGCGCTCGCCGGTCGGGTCGAACAGCGGGTTGAACACCACGTCGCCGGCCACGACCGGGTCGAAGCGGTCGACGATGTCGTAGAAGCGCACTTCGGCGCGCTCCGGCTTGACGTCGAGCACTTCGGCGTAGGCCTTGAACTTGGTCGAGGCCAGCGAACCCGACACCACGCTGAAGCGCATGCCGCGCGCCAGGCGCTGGTTGGCGCCGATGTCGATGTAGCCGAGGGCGAGGTCGTTGGACACCGAGACCACGCGCGCGTCAGGCAGCTCGGGCTGGCTCAGGAACTTGAGCTTGGCCATGGCCGCGTTCGTGCGCGTCTCGAACGAGGCGCGATCCGACTCGTACTGGCGGCGGGCCGCCTCGGACTGGTTGCGCGCTTCGCGCAACTGGGCGTCGAGCTCGTTGCGCTGCTGGTTCAGCGACGCGATACGGGTCTCGAGTTCGGTCTGACGCTGCGCCGCGTTGTTGGCGTCGTCGGACAGCTGGCGCTGGAGATTGGCCAGCTCCGTGTCCTTCTCCGACAACGCGCTGCGCAGGCTCGCTTCGATCGAGCTCTTCTCGCTCTGAAGCGCGCTGTTCGAATCGCGCAGGGTGCTGATCTCGCGGCCGCGAGCGAGGAACGCATCGCGCGCCTTGGGGAGCGCGTCGGCCAAGGTCACCACGTCCGGCCCCATGTCGGGGAAGGCCTGGCGGAACTCTTCGAGGCCGGCCTTCATGGCGCTGACTTCGGTGCGGGGGATGGCGGCGGCCGGATCGAACCAGCCGACGACCTTCGAGAGAGCCAGGAGTTGGTCGAGGCTCTGTTGGTCGCGCTCGTTCGCTTCGGCGGCGGCCTTGCGAGCAGACTCCTCCGCGGCGCGAGCCTTTTGCTCCGCCTCGTAGCCCATGTACCCGAAGCCGCAGGCAACGAAGAACAGGACCAGGAACACAACCAGCCAAGTGACGCTGACGCGCGCAGCTCCGCGCTGAGAACGCTTCATGGAATCTCGGGTCCTTCCGGGGGGACGGGCGAAGGCAAGCGCGGCGCGCGGCTCTACCCCGCCTGGGTCAGGCTTGCACGGATCGATGCCCCGCTGAAGGCCGATCCAACCGCGAGCGGAGGATCTGGCCGAGGGCATGTCGTGCGGGACGAAGGGGTGGGACAGTTGGGTTTGCAGAAACCGTTTGGGAACGGACGGGAGCGCAGAGGCCGGCGCCGCGCGGGCGCAGCCCCACCGCTCCCGTGGGGGGCATGGTCATAACCGACAGCCTCTGGCCGCGGCAAGGGAGAAGTGGCCGCTCCAGAGTGGACCGTCGCCATCCGCGGCGTACCGTGGACGGCAGGACACGGGCCTCTAAGGGAGACCCGAGCCGTGCGCTCTCCTACCCCGCGCGAACCCGCGGTTTCCTGCCGCGACCGGCGCCTCTCCTCCACTTTGCCGCGCGCCATGTCGTCCGCCGGACCGAAGCCTGACGCCGCCGCCCCGCAGGGATCGTCGCCTCGCCCCCTGGTGCTGGGAGTCGTCGGAGGCATCGCCTCGGGCAAGTCGCGCGTCGCGCGCTTGCTCGCGGGCGCTGACGGCGTCCACGTCGACGCCGACGCCCTGGCGCACGAGGCGCTCGAGACACCGGCCGTTCGCGCGTGGGTCTCCGAGCGGATCGGCGCGCAGGCGCTGAGCTCCGAACGGGTCGATCGCGGCGCGGTCGCCAAGGCCGTGTTCGCGCAGCCGGAGCTGAGGCGCGAGCTCGAGGCGCTCGTCCACCCGCTGGTGCGCTCCGCGATCGCCGAGGCGCTCGAGCGCGCCCGACGTGAAGCTCGCACGCGCGTCGTGTTGGACGTTCCGCTGCTGCTCGAGAACGACGCGCAGCACCAGCTCGTGGCGCAGTGCGATGCGCTGGTGTTCGTCGACACGGACGCTAGAGTGCGGCGCGCACGGGCGAGCGCGACCCGTGGCTGGTCGGAAGAGGAACTCGCCCGCCGCGAAGCCGCGCAACTGCCGCTCGAGACCAAGCGCTCGCGCGCCGACGTGGTGATCCCCAACGACGGCGACTGGGCGCAGACGGCCAGCGCCGCGCAGGACGCGCTGCGCCGAATCGAGCAGCGACTCGCGCACCCCACCGAGCGCCCCCGGGCCGAGCGCTAGAGGCTCGCCGTCAGCTAGCGCAGTCCCGCTGCGCCCGCCCCGTGCGCCAACCAGCGCCGCACTCGACTCCCCTCTCCCCAACGCACCCGCGGATTCATGTCCTTCAAGAAGCGTCATCGCCACCGTCATCACAAGGCCCACTCCGGCGCGAAGTTCACGCAGGCGCCCAGGCCGGCCGAGCACGTGTGGATCGACTACGAGAGACTGCCCAAGGACCTCGAGCCCGAGGCGTTGGCCGAACTGCTGGCGACGCTGCCCAAGCCCAAGCGCGGCAAGGCCAAGGAGCCGACGAGCTACTCGGAGTTGCAGGCGCTGAGCCTGGCCGACCTGCACGAAGTGGCCGAGGAGGAGAAGGTCGAGAACGTCGCCGGCCGACGCCGCGACGAGGTGATCTTCGAGATCGCCGCCGCCCGACTGCGCTCCGGAACGCCGGTGGAGGTCGAAGGCTGCGTCGAGATGTCGCGCGACAACCACTGCTTCGTGCGCCAGGCGGACGCCGCCTATCTGCCGGCGAACGAGGACGTGTTCGTCCCCGCCTCGATCGTCAAGCAGTTCGCGCTGCTGCCCGGCATGACCATCAAGGGTCGGCTCCGTCCGCCGCTCGAGGGCGAGAAGTACTTCGCGCTGATCGAGCTGGAAGAGGTCGACTTCCACCCGCCCGAAGAAGCCGCGATTCGCTCGCCGTTCAAGGAACTCGTCCCGCTGTATCCCGAGCAGCGCATCATGCTCGAGGGCACGGAGGAGAATCCGCTCGAGATGCGCATCGTCGACCTGATCACGCCGATCGGGCGCGGTCAGCGCGGACTGATCGTCGCGCCGCCGCGCACCGGCAAGACGATCCTGCTCCAGATGCTGGCGAAGTCGATCGTCAAGAACGCTCCCGACGCGCACCTGATCATCCTGTTGATCGACGAGCGCCCCGAGGAGGTCACCGACTTCGAACGCATGATCCCCGAGGGCGACCGCGAGGTGATCAGCTCGACCTTCGACGAGCCCGCTTGGCGCCACATCCAAGTGGCCGAGATGGTGATGAAGAAGGCGCGCTCGCTGGTCGAGGCCGGCGAGGACGTGATCATCCTGCTCGACTCGATCACGCGCCTCGCGCGCGCCTGCAACATCGAGGCGCCGGCCGGCGGCAAGCTGCTGTCGGGCGGCATCGAGGCCAGCGCGCTGCAGTTCCCCAAGAAGTTCTTCGGCTCGGCGCGCAACATCGAGGACGGCGGCTCGCTCACGATCCTGGGCACGGCGCTGATCGAAACGGGCTCCAAGCTCGACGAGATCGTCTTCGAGGAGTTCAAGGGCACGGGCAACATGGAGATCGTGCTCGACCGCCGCCTGAGCGATCGACGCATCTTCCCGGCCATCGACATCAACCGCTCCGGCACGCGCAAGGAAGAGTTGCTGTTCACGCCCGAAGAGATCCGCCGCGTGTGGATGCTGCGCAAGGTGCTGAACGAGCTCGATCCCGTCGAGGCGATGGAGATGCTCATCCAGAAGATGCGCAAGACCCGCTCGAACGCGGAGTTCCTGCTGACGATCGGGAGCTGAATCGGAGTCGGGCGCTCGCGACCAAGTGCGCGGCGCCACACTCGCACTGCGGCGCCCGTTCGATGGCGCCGCAGCGAGCCCCTCGCGCGTCGGCGCTGGCCGAGCCGGCGCGGAGCGGCCGATCGAGCGGCCGATCGAGCTGCCCGGCGCTCGCGAAGAACTTTCGCAGCCGCCCTCGGTCCGTGGCGAGGCAAGCCGCGATAGCAGGCGCCCGAGCGCGCCAAAGCGGGCTAGATTTCGAGTGCGCCGGGTGAGGATCGTGCCTCGCCCGGACCGCGCTCCGCCGCCGTCCACAGACCTTCGCCGCTCGACCATGCGCGCTCTCCTGATCTCGCTCGCCCTGGTGAGCACCGCTTCGCTCGCCTCGGCCACCACCCAGCAGTACTTCCAGCGCGTGGACGCGGCGCAGGTCGCCAAGGCGCGCGCCTGGCTCGACGCGAGCGGACACTCGGGCGTCGTCGTGCGCTCGTTCCGCGGTCGTCTGACGTTGAGCGGTTCGCTGCCGCAGGGCGCGTCGCGCGACGCGCTGCTGACTTCGGTTCGACGCGCCTCGGGCGCCGTCAGCGCGCACGCCGGCTGAACTCGCGCGCAGCTCGCGCCAGAGCTTGCGAGAGAGTGTCTCGCGCCAGTCGACCCGCTTAGACTCTGCGTCGCCGCACGCTGAGTCCGCGTCGGCGCGCACACCGTGAAGAAGCTGCTCCTGCTCGCGCTCCTGGTCGCCGTTAGCGCGGTGCTGTGGTGGCGGAGCGACTCCGATCGCCCGCAGGCCTCCGCCCCCGCCGGCGAGCGACAGATCGAGTTCGTCGCGCTGCCCGAGCAGCCCGAAGCCGCTGTCGCGCCCACCGCGTCCGCGCCGCTCGAGCCGCTCGCGCGCACGCTCACGCGAGTGCGCGGTCGTTGCGTCGACGCGCGCGGTCGTCCGCTCACCGGAGTCGAACTGGAGTGCGCCTATCCGCCCGCGCGCGCCACGAGCGACGCGTCGGGCGAATTCGAGCTCGAGCTCGAGCTCACCGAACCTCAGTCGACGCGCGCGGCGATCGTGGCGCGCGGCCGCGGCCTGGGAGTCGTCAGCACTGAGATCGAGCTCCAGAGCGGCTCGAGTGCGACGCTGGCGGACTGGGTGCTTCAGCCGGCCGCGATCCTGCGCGGCGCCGTGCGCGACGCCGCGGGCGCGCCCCTCGCGGGCGTCGAAGTCCGTTGCACCGCCGCGGAATTCGCCTGCCCCACCGCCTGCGCGACACCGCGCGGCGCCGTGCTGTGCTCGACGGTCTCCGACGAGCACGGCGCGTTCGAGCTCGACTCCGCGCCCGCCGGCGAGCTGTGCGTCTGGGCCGGCGACTACGGACGAACGCTGTGGGTTTCGACGCGGCCTTTCGAGGTGCGCTCCGGCGCCGCCGTCGACGGCATCGAGCTCGTGACTCCGCTCGTCGCGCGCGAGAGCCTGCTCGGCGTGCGCGTGCTCGACCCGCGCGGTCGCCCGATCGCCGGCGCGCAGATCCTCTATCGCTTCCACGACCGCACGCGCGGCGGCTCGGGGCTCGGCGAGGCCGACGAGTCGGGGCGCTGGATCGTCGAGGTCGCGCAACGCGCGCCGCACACGGTCCTCGCCCGCGACCCGCGCGGCCGCTTCCAGCCCACCGCTCTCGCCGCACTGGCCCCGGGCGTCATCGACGTGCCGTTGACGCTCGGACCGCCGCAGCGCTTCGAGTTGCGCGTCGTCGACGAAGCGGGCGCGGCCGTCGAGAGCTTCGCGCTGCGCCTCGCCGAGGCGACGAGCGAACAGATGGCGCCGGGCGTCGCAGTGGATCCGCTGGTGCTCGTCGACGAACTAGAGCGCGCTCGCCCCGGCGGCCGAGTGCGAGTCGACGCGCCCTCCTGCCCGTTCACGCTCACGATCAGCGCGACGGGCGCGTTCCCGCTGACGGCCGGTCCGTACGAGGCCGCGCAGTTGAGCGCGGGACTGGACCTGGTTCTCCGGCGGCCGCCGGGGATCAGCGGACAGATCACGTCCTCGGGCGCGGGCCTCGCAGGCGCGACAGTGAGTCTGCACGCGGCGTCGGCGGCGATCGACAGCGTCCGCTACGGCGCAGCGCTCGCGAGCACGACGACCGACGCGTACGGCGCTTTCACGCTGCCCTGCTCGGACGACGGGAGCTACTGGATCCGCGCCAGCGCTCCGAAGCGGGCCGCGGCCGACGTCGGGCCGCTCGAGGTGGACTCGCAGCTCGGAAGTCGTGGGAACGTCCTCGAGCTGACGCCCGGCGGTTCGATCGAAGGCGTGGCGCGGCCCGCGCACGGCGAATCGGCTGCGAACGTCACGGTGACCGCGCGACGCGGCGACGGCTTCGACCGCACGACGCAGACGGATGCGAACGGCGGCTTCAAGTTCGACGCGCTCACGCCGGGCGCATGGGTGCTCGAGCGCAGCGCGCCGCCCGCGGGTTCGCCGCTCGCCTCGGCGCCGATGGCTGCCGTGCGGTGCGAGGTCGCGATCGGCGCCGTCACCTCCATCGAACTCCCCGCGCCCGACGCCGGGCTCGCCGTGCTGAGCGGCGAGCTGGCCTTCGACGGCGAACCCGCGCTCGGCTGGACGGCCGAAGTCGACGGCCGTGTGTCGCGCTGCAGCGAAACGGGCGCGTTCGAGCTCGCGGCGCTGCTTCCCGGCATGCGACGCATCGTCTTCACGGGGCCGACGGAGGGCGGCGCCCAGTGGCGCATCGAAGGCGAAGTGCTGCTGCGGATCGGCGCGAATCCCTGGCGGCTCGACCAACCGACCGGCCGGATCCAAGGCCGTCTGCGCAGCGGCGCGAGCGCTTCGAGCGGACTGCTCGAGTGGAGCTGGCGCGGCGACAGCGGCTGGAGCGCGAGCGGCGCGAGCCCGATCGACGCCAAGGGCGCCTTCACGCTGCCGAACGTGCCCGCGGGGCGCATCGAGCTGCGCGCGAGCGGATCGGCGCCGACGCTGATCCTCGTCGACGCCACCGCGACGGTCGACATCGAGCTCTAGTCGAGCTCGGCTGGCGCAACCGCGCTCAGCTCATGAACGCGCCGCCGTTGATGTCGAGCGCCTGACCCGTGACTCCGCGCGCGTCGGCGCTGGACAGCCACGCGACCAGTCCCGCGATGTCCTCGGGCGCGCTCATGCGGCGCAGCGGCACGGCGCTCATCGCCAGCTCGTACGCGGCCTCGGCCTCGATGCCCGCGGCCTTCGCGATGCCGGCGATCCCCTCGCGCGCCATGTCGGTGTCGACCCAGCCGGGACACACCGCGTTGACCTGCACGTCGCGCGGCGCGAGTTCGGCCGCCAGCGCGCGCACCAGTCCGAGCAACCCCGCCTTCGACGCGCAGTAGCCGGTGTAGTCGGCCACGCCGATGCGCGCGAGGATCGAGGCGATCACGATCATGTGCCGCGTGTGCGGACCGCTCGCGAGCACGCGCTCGGCCGCGCGCAGACACCAGTACGTGCCGCTCAGGTTGGTCGCGACGAGCGCTTCGAAGCGGTCCTTCGGGCCGGGGCGATTGGGACCGCCGATGCCGGCGTTCGCCACCAGCACGTCGAGCGGCCCGTGCTCGCGCGCGCAGGCGTCGAAGGCCGCGTCGACGAGCTTGCGCTTGCGGATGTCGACGCTCCAGCACGCGACCGTCGCGCCGCGCTCGCGAACGAGCTGCGCCGTCGCCTTCAGCCGCGAGAGGTCGCGGGCCATGAGCGAGAGCCGCACGCCCTTGCGCGCCAACCGCAGCGCGATGGCGCGGCCGATGCCCGTCCCCGCTCCGGTGACGGCGATGTGCCCCGCGGCGGGCTTGCGCGCAGCCATGCTCAGTGAGCGCCCTGGCGCTCGAGCCAACGTTCGGCGTCGATCGCAGCCATGCAGCCCATGCCGGCCGCGGTCACGGCCTGGCGGTAGACGCTGTCGCACACGTCGCCGGCGGCGAACACGCCCTCGACCGAGGTGTAGGTTCCGTTGTGGACCTTGAGGTAGCCCACCGAGTCCATCTCGAGCAGTCCGGCGAACACGTCGGTGTTGGGCTTGTGCCCGATGGCGATGAACACGCCTTCGGTCGGAACGACGCTGCGTTCGCCCGTGACGGTGTCGAGCATGCGCACGTTCGCGAGCTTGCCCTTCTCACCGGGCAGGAACTCCTCGATGGCCTTGTTGACGAGCCAGTCGATCTTCGGGTTGGCGCGCGCGCGCTCGAGCATGATCTTCGACGCGCGGAACTCGTCGCGGCGGTGGACGATGGTCACCTTCGAGCACATGCGCGTGAGGTAGTTGGCCTCCTCCATCGCGGTGTCGCCGCCGCCCACCACCATCACGCTCTTGTTCTTGAAGAACGAGCCGTCGCAGGTCGCGCAGGCGCTCAGGCCGTGGCCCATCATGCGCTGCTCGCTCTCGAGGCCGAGCATCTTCGCGCTCGCGCCGGTGCAGATGATCACGGCCTTGGCGCGGTGCTCGCCGAAGTCGGTCCAGAGCGTGAACGGGCGCTTGGAGAAGTCGACCTTGATCACCTGCTCGAACATGATCTCGGTTCCAAAGCGCGCAGCCTGCGCTTTGAAGTCCTCCATCATCTTCGGCCCCTCGACACCCTGCGGATATCCGGGGTAGTTCTCGACGTCGGTGGTGATCGTGAGCTGTCCGCCGGGTTGCATGCCCTCGAACAGCAGCGGCTTCAAGTTCGCGCGCGAGGTGTAGATCGCGGCGGTGTACCCCGCGGGGCCGGAACCGATGATGATGACGTCGCGGACTTGGGTCATTTCGCGTGGGTTCGCTCGAGAGGGATGAAAGGTCACAGGAGCGCTCTGGATGCGCTCGCGGCCGCCTGGGTTTCGATTTCGAGCGGCGTATCTTAGGCGTGATGCAAGCCCCGATCGAGCGCGAGTGGAGCGCGCGACTCACGCAGCTGTGTTCGCGGATCCGCAGCGCCGTGCGCAACGCGCTCGAGACTGCGAGCGAGAGCGGCGACCTCGCGCCGCTGGGCCGCGCCGTGCGCCAGGGCGCGGGCGACGTGACCTACGCCATCGACGAGCTGGTCGAGCGGGCGATCCACGAGTGGCTGGCCGAGACCGCCGCGCACACTCCGCTCTCGCTGCTGACCGAGGACAGCGGCTGGATGCACCGCGGCCCGGGACCGACCGGCGCGCGCGAGCTCGCGGGCTTCGATCACGGCGGTCCGCGCATCGCGCTCGATCCGATCGACGGCACGCGCAACTTGATGGCCGACCTGCGCTCGGCCTGGACCGTGGTCTCGTTCGCCCCGGCGGGCGGCGGCGAACCGCGGCTCGACGAGCTCTCGGCGGGGATCGTCGCCGAGCTGCCCGACTCGCGCGCCGCGCGCTTTCGCGTGCTGAGCGCGCACGCTGCGCTGCCGGCGCGAATCGAGCTCCGCGACCTCGCGAGCGGCGCGCTGATCCGCGAACGCGAGCTGTCCGCCGACTCACAGGCGCGCGTCGACCACGGCTACTTCCCGTTCTTCCGCTACGCCCCCGATCAGCGCCCGGCGCTGGCGCGCATCGAAGCGGACTTCTTCGCCCGCCTCGCGCGCGAGGAAGGCGCCGATCTGCGCCACGTGTTCGACGACCAGTACATCTCCAACGCGGGACAGCTCGTCCAGCTCGCGCTCGGGACGTACCGCATGATCGCCGACGTGCGCGGCTGGCTGGCGGCGCGCCACGGCGCCAAGGTGATCACGTCGAAGCCGTACGACGTCGCCGGCGCGATCTTCGTCGCGCGCGCCGCCGGATGCGTGGTCGAAGGTCCGCTCGGCGCCGCGCTCGACTTCCCGCTCGACGTCGTCACGCCGGTCGACTTCATCGGCTTCGCCAACCGACCGACCGCCGCGCGGCTGCGCCCGCACCTGGACGCGGCGCTGCGCGCCGAGTGAGTTCTAGTCGCGCGCAGTCAGTCGTTCGGCGACGAAGCGGCTGAGGTGCGTCGCGCCTTCGACGCTGAGGTGCCCGAGGTCCTGGAAGCTCTCCTCGCGGTACAGCACGGCCTTGTCGGGCTCGAGCAACTCGCCCAGCTCGCGATAGAACGCGACCTGCGCCGGACTGAGCGGACGCCCGCGGAAGTTGGGCAGCTCGAGGAAGCACAGCCGCATGCCGTGGCGCTCGGCGAGCCGCCGCATCTGTCGGGCGTACAGCCGCGCGGCGCGCGAGATCGACTCGTCGGCGAACTCGTCGGCGCTGTCGGGATTCCAGGCGAGCGCGACCGCCTCCTCGTAGGGCGTCTTCGCCGCGCGGCCCAACACCAACTGCTTGCCTGCGAGACCCTCGGGCGACTCCGGCCCGATGCGACAGTAGCCCCGCTCGGCCACCTGCGCTTGCACCGTCGATCGCAGCGTCGAGTCGTCGGGCTTGTAGTAGAGCGATTCGCCGCCGTTGCACGCGAAGTTGAACGCCGCGCGCACGAGGTCCTCGGGCCCGCGGCCGAGCACTTCGAGAGCGAGCTCGAGGTGCATGGCGACGCGGTCGAGCGCCGCGAAGGCGCCCCACGGATCGAAGCGCACGGGCGAGCGGAGCCGGCGGCTCATCTCGCGCGCGTCGCGGAAGCGGTGCGGACGCTCGCGCACGACGCGCACGCAGTCCGAGGCGTCCATGAAGCGCGGCAGCATCTGGTGCATGTAGCCGACTAGGTCGCTCGTGACTCCGACCTCGACCACCACGGCGCGCGGCGGCGCGTGCGCTTCGAGCCAGCGCTCGAGTTCGAGGAACCCGATGTGGCGACCTGCGCCGAACGGCGCGAGGTTGAGCGCGCGCCAGGGCTGGCCGGAGAGCTCGCGAGCGCGCTCTTCGAACTCCGCGGGGATGACGCCGCGCGCCGTCGCCGAGCTGCCCAGGAACAGCACGTCCGCCGGCGCCGGATCGCGCATCAGCTCGCGGATGGTCGCGTCGCGGCCGTCGGTGATCAGCCCCAACTGCTCGCGCTGCGTCCACGCGAAGGCCAGCGCACACAGTGCGATGTACAGCAGGCCCGCGCGCGCGCTCTTGGAGTTGAGGAAGGACACGGCGCTCAGAACTGGAAGTAGATGAACGGGGCCTTGGCGTACGAGAGCGCCGCGAGCACGCCGGTCGCTCCGACGAGCACGCACGCCTGAGCGAACGCCGGCGCACCGCGCCACACGCCCGCGCCGCGCACGTGGATCCACTCGCGCGGAGTGAAGTGGATCAGCGCCGCCGCGGCGAGCGCCGCGAGGCCGAGCGACGAGAGGTTCGCAGCGCTCGACCAGTGCGTCGCGAGCACCTGGAGCATCTCCAGCGCCCCCTCGATGCCGCGGTTGCCCTCAGCGACGGTGCCGTTGCGGAAGAACAGCATCGACAGCGCCACGAGTTGGAACACCCACACTCGGCGCGCCGCGCGCTCCCACACCGGGCGCGCCGCGAGTTCGGTCTTGGTGCGCTGCTTTCCCCAGGCGACGCCGACGAACGTGAACACGCCGTGCATCAAGCCCCACAGCACGTAGTTCCAGCCCGCGCCGTGCCACAGGCCGGTGAGGAACATCGTGAGCATGAGCTTGCGGAAGAACGCGAGCTGACCGCCGCCGCGCCCGCCCAGCGGCACGAACACGTAGTCGCGGAACCAGGTCGAGAGCGAGATGTGCCAGCGGCGCCAGAACTCGCTGATCGACTGCGCGAGGAACGGTCGGTCGAAGTTCTGCGGCAGCGTGAAGCCCAGGCACGCCGCGGCGCCGATGGCGATGTCGGAGTAGGCCGAGAAGTCCAGGTAGAACTGGAACAGCGCGGCCCACACGCCGAGCAACACCCCCACCGCGCCGTGCTCCAGCGGCGCGTCGAACACCGGATCGACCAGCTCGAGTCCGATCGTGTCGGCGAGCAGGACCTTCTTCGCCAGTCCGCACAGCATCAGGAACACGCCGCCCGACACGCGCGCATCGTCGAAGCGAGGGCGCTCGTCGAGCTGCGGCAGGAAGTCCGCCGCGCGCACGATCGGGCCGGCGACGAGCTGCGGAAAGAACGAGACGAACAGCGCGAAGTCCAGGAAGCTGCGCGCGGGTCGGAGTTCGCCGCGGTAGATGTCGATCGTGTAGGAGAGCGTCTGGAACGTGTAGAACGAGATGCCCGCCGGCAGGACGATCTCCCACGGCGTGAACTCCGCCAGGGTTTCGAGGCCCAGCCGCGAGCACGCGGCGGCGACGTTCTCCGCGAAGAAGTTGAAGTACTTGAAGAAGCCGAGCAGGCCGAGGTTGCCGGCGAGCGAGAGCGCGAGCCAGGCCTTGCGCGCGCGGGGCGAGTCGCTCGCGGCGATGCGCGCGCCGCACACCCAGTCGAGCACGCTGGAGAACGCGATCAACGCGATGAACTTCGCGTTCCAGCTCATGTAGAACAGGCAACTGCCCGCCAGCAGCCACCCCAGTCGAGCTGCGCGCCAGCGCGAGAGCAGCCAATAGCCGTAGAACGCCGCTAGGAAAAAGAAGACGAACTCGGTCGAGTTGAAGCTCATCCGGCGTGTGCGGTCGATTGTGGCGCTCGCACGCGCTGATGTCGAACGTGCGCAGCGCGCGAAGCGCACGCGCGGGCGGAGCTCAAGCCCAACGCTCTTCGCGCCAGGGATCGGCGCCGGCGTGCGCGCCGCGCGTCTCCCAGAAACCCTGGCGCGGCGCCGCGCACACCTCGATGCGCGCGAGCCACTTCACGCTCTTGAAGCCGTACTTGGCCGGTGCGACCAGCCGCACGGGCGCGCCGTGCTCGACTGTCAGAGGCGACTCGTCGAGCGCCGTCGCCAGCAACACGTCCGGCGCGAGCGCGTCGTCGAGCGACAGGCTCGCGTCGTATCCGCCCCCGTCGCTGAACAACACGTGACGCGCCGTCGCGAGGGGCTGCGCGAGCGCGAGAAGGTCCGCCAGGCGCGCGCCGCGCCAGCGCAGCCGACGCACGCTCCACCCGGTGGCGGCGTGGAAGTCCGCTTCGATCACGGTGGTCGAGCGCTCGAGCAGCTCCGCCAGCGCGAACTCGCGCGGTGCGGCGATCTCGCCCGTCAGGCTGAGCGCGAAGCTGCGCGGATCGATCAGCGGCGCCTCGCCGATGTGCAGCACGGGCAGGCGCTCGACGGCGTGCTGACCGGGCGGAAGCGGAGAGAGCGTGCGATGTCGTTCGGCCATGCGCGCCACTCACTCGCAGACGGGCACGAGCACCCTCAGCCGCGTCCCGCGCCCCAACTCGCTGTCGACCTCGATCGCTCCGTGGTGGGCTCGGACGATGCGCGCGACCGACGAGAGCCCGAGTCCGCGTTTGGAGGGTTTGGTGCTGAAGAACGGATCGAACATGCGCGCCTGGGTCAGAGCGTCCATGCCGGGGCCGTCGTCGGCCACCTCGAACCACACGTACTCGCCCGGCTGGGCCCCGCTGGCGAAGCACAGCGACTGGAGCTCGCGCTCGCTCAGGCGCGACACGCCGGTCGATACGCGCACGACGCCGCCTCCGGTCTCGAGCGCTTCGCACGCGTTGAGGAACACGCTCTCGAGCACTCGCCGCAACTGCGCCTCGTCGCCCGCCACCGCCGGCAGATCGCCGTGGAGTTGCTCTTCGACGCGCGCCGGCAGTTGGGTTTCGCTCTGCGCGCGTCGCAACTCGTGGTGGACCAGGTCGCTGAGGTGCAGCCGTCGTACCTCGAATGTTCCCGCGCCCAAGCTGACGATCAGCTCCTCGCACAGTCGCGCCGCTCGCACGCCGGCCTCGAGGATCCGTTCCAACGGTCGCCGCCGCGCATCGGGTTCGGGCGTCTGCTCGAGCACCAGCTCCGCGCTCCCGAGGATGCCTGTGAGGAGGTTGTTGAACTCGTGCGCGATGCCGCCGGCTAGCGCGCTCAGACCGTTGAGCCTCTCGTCCTCGCTGCGACGCCGCTCGACGGTGCGCCGCTCGTCCTCGGCCCGGAGTCGCGCCGTCGCGTCTTCGAGCACCACGAGCCAGGAGTGACCCAGCGGACGCGCGCCGATCTCCAGCGCCGAGCCATCGCGCAACGACACCTGCGCTGACCCGCTCTCCGCACGCAACGCGCTCGCGAACGCGGAACCTTCCGCGAGCACGGGCGCGCAGGCCTCGACGAGGGCCTCGACGCTGGCGCCTCGCAGCACGTTCGAGCGCTCCGGCGCGAGCCGGACGAGCGCCTCGAAGCGTCGGTTGAAGGCCAGCACCGAGCGTCGCTCGGCGTCGAGGACGACGAAGGCGTGAGGCCATGCCTCGAGCACGTCGTCCACGCGCGGCGGAAGCGCGCCACTGTCTTCGTTCGCGGCGACAAGCGAGGGCGCGCTGTTCATGCGGGGCCAGATCCTACGCGCCGCTCGCGCCAACGCTCAGCGTTCGCGCGCGACGTCGAAGCGCGCGAGCGCCAATCCGCCCGCGGCGATCAGCGCAGCGACCTCCACGCACAGCACGAAGGCCGCGCCGACCAAACCCAACGGCAGGGCGCTCTCCATCGTCCAACCCAGCAGGTGGACGCACACCAGGACCGGTGCGGCGGCGGCGGCCAACGCGGCCGCCATCGTCACCGACCGCAGCAGCGCGAGCACGATCGAGCGCCCCATGTGCTGGAGCACGCCGTCGTGGCCCGGCGCGGAACGCGTCGGCGCCAGCAGGAACGCCAGGTTGTCGATGCACACCCAGGTGGCGACCAGCAGGCCGATGAGCACGGACAATCCGGCGAAGCGCAGGTCGAGGTCGTTCGCGCGCACCAGCGTCAGCAACACGCCCCCGGTGACGAGCAGCGAAATCAGGGCGATCTGGGGCGCGATCGTGGCGAGGAAGATCTTCCACGGCGCGAGCGGCCACGAGCGGATCGACGCCAGCGCGTCGAGCTCCTCGCGGAAGTCGTAGCGCAGGCCGAGCGAGAGGTAGAACGCGCCGAACGCCGCGACCAGCAACGCGGAGCGCATCCCGCCGCCCGCAGGTTCCGACCAGTTCGACGCGAACACGGTCAGGACCGCGATGACCACGCCGCCGAAGACGAGCCCGCCGCGGGCGCGGCGCAGGATCGACGCGGTCTTGCGGAAGGCGATCGCCCCGAACGGACCGCGGCCGAACAGCCACGGCGTGCGCCACGCGAGCGGGAGCCGGCGCGCCTCCACACCGCCCGCTCCGAGCCCGCGGCGCATGCGCGCGAGGCGCCGCGCCATGTCGGCCGAAGTTGCGAGCGCGGTCTCGCGGAAGTCGACGCGCAGGCCGCCGACCACGGCCAACGTCGCCGCGAGGATGGCGGCGCACAGCGCGAACGCGGGCCAGAACTCTTCGGGTCCAGTCGCGCTCACGGCGCGCGCCCACGGCCAGAACGGCGCGAGCAGCGCGGACACGACGGGACGCTCCGCGACTTGGCGCAGGAACTCGAGCGGCGCCCGCGCCGGCGATTGCGAGGCGTCGGGAGACTGCGAGAGCAGGCCGACGAGCCCGAACAACAGGCCGGCGATCAACGCGATGCGCAGCGCGCGATGCGGTGCGCGCGCAAGGCGTGCGGCGAGACGGTTCTCGGCGCCGCCCAAGGCGATCGCCACTCCCTGCCCCAGGATCGGCGCCCACAGGAAGGCCGTGAACGCGCCGGCGAACGCGTACAGAGGCGAACTCCCCAGGCGCGACGCGCCCAGTCCCGCGAAGCAGGCGCCCAGCCCCGAGCGCGCGAGCGCGACGACGAGCCGCATGCGGATCAACGTCGGCCGCGACAGCGGCGCCGAGAACAGGGTCTCGATCTCCGTCGCGGGGACGTACAGGCCGCGGAAACTGAGCGAGGTGGAGAGCGTGATCACGACGATCACGGCCAGCGCCGCCTGCGCGAGCAGCTCGACCTCGTCGGCGCCGAGTCGCGTCGGTCCACGCCGGAACATCGGCATCGAGATCGACGCGAGCCACAGCGTTCCCAGGGCGCCGCCCAGCAGGGCGAGCAGCGCTCCCGAGGGCGTGCGGACGCGCCGCCACTGCTTGCGCCAGAAGCCGCGCCACTTCAGGCGCAGGAGCAGCAGCGCGGCCGGCTCGAGCCAGTGCTTCACGCGCCGGGTGCGCCGCCGTTGCCGGAAGGCTTGCTGGTCGCGGCGAAGAAGATCTCCTCGAGCGAGCCGCGTTGCTGCTCGGGGAAGGCCGCGCGCGCCTCGGCCAGGGTGCCGGCGAACACGCAACGGCCTTGGTCGAGGATGAGCAGTCGCGTCGCCAGCGCTTCGATCAGCTCGAGCAGGTGCGAGGAGAGGATCACCGCCGCCCCGCGCGCCGCGAGCTCGACGATGGCCTGCTTCGCCGAGCGGATGCCGCGCGGATCGAGACCCGACAACGGCTCGTCGAGCAGCACCAGACGCGGCTCGCCGAGCCAGGCGCAGCACATCGAGAGCTTCTGGCGCATGCCGCGCGAGAGCTCACCGCCGAGCGCGTCGCGCTTCTCGGTCAGTTCGAAGCGCTCGAGCAAGTCCCGCGCTTGATCGCGCCAGTCGGCGCAGCGGTAGAGCGCGGCGGTGAACTCAAGGTGCTCATGGACCGTCAACGCTTCGAAGGGCTGCGGATCGTCGGGGATCCAGCGCAGGCAGCGCTTGGCCGCCTCTTCGTCGCGCGCGATGTCGTGACCGCACACCGTGATCACGTCCGCGGGGGTCGGCAGCACTCCGGCGATCGAGCGCAGCGTCGAGGTCTTGCCCGCGCCGTTCGGGCCCACCAGCCCGAGGATCTCGCCCTCGCGCGCCTGGAACGACAGGCCGTCGACCGCCACCAGCGCGCCGTAGCGGCGGCTCAAACCACGCACTTCGAGCACGGTGCGGGACACGGGCGCGTCGAAAGCAAGCGGAGCGGATGTTTCCACCCGCTCCAGCGTAGCGATCGTCACGCGCTTTGGTCAGCGCTCGCGGCTCACCACGAGCACACGTCCACGGCGGTGACCGCCATCGGCGTGAACGGCGGGAGGTTCGCCACGGAGTTGAACGCCGTGTCGTAGCTCCAGACGCGGTTCGGCGCCTTGTAGTAGTTCCCGCCGATGGCCCAGTCGTTGTCCGCGTAGATCGAGTTCCACGTGTTGACGAACGAACCCGTGATGCGGCACGGCACGCCGGTCCAGTTCTCGTGGAAGCGCGGCAGGTTCTCCAAGCCGCCGTTGTAGCGGCCGTTGGGCGTGGTGTTGGTGTTGCCAGTGATGATCGCGACGTTGTACGTCGTCGCGCTCGCCGTCGGCAGAGCGCTGCCCTGCGACTTCGAGTTGTCCCAACTGTTCGAGAGCAGGTTCACCGCGTCGGCGATCACCGCCGAGCCCTTCTTGTTCACGGTGTTGTAGTTGCCCTTGATGTAGACCGAGTTCTCGCTGACCACGGTCAGCGAGCTGGCCAGCTCGGCGCCGTTGACGAGCTGCACGCCCCTGGCGTTCGCGCCCGTTCCCGAGCCGTAGTGCGCGGTGTAGATCAGGCCGTTGTCGGGCCAGTACGCGGTGGCGGCCAACGCGGTCAGGTCGATCTGAGTGATCGGGACCTCACCGGCGCCGCTCGCAACCTGTCGGGCGTCGTACAGCGTGTCGGTCGAGAGCGCGGCAGCGATCCCCGCGGTGACGTCGGCGCCAGCGGAGTCGTACGCAGTGATCGAGCCGTTGGCCTGCGTGATGATCGTCAGGCCCGCGTTCTCGTGGTAGTAGCCGCGGCTGTGCGTGCCGGCGCCCGCCGCCGCCAACTCGTAGGTCTGCGTCGCAGGATCGAGGTAGTACGCGCCGTTGGGATCCTCGTCGTACATGCGGATCGATCCGATGTGCGGAACCGCCGCTTCGCCCACGCCGTGGGAACCGCTCAGCACCGAGCTGCCCGTTCCGCCGCCGTAGCCGCTCGGCTGGCTCCAGTAGATCGGCGCGCCCGCAGACCAGTTGTACCAGTCGCCAGCGTCGGCGTAGGAGCCGTTGCCGTCCGCGTCCCAGCCGACCGTGAAGCTCGCGTCGTAGCCGCTCTCGTTGGTCACGCCCAGATTGTTCATCTGGGAGTGGCTGTTCATGCTCACGTACTGCGTCGGCTCGTTCGAGTCGAACGGGTTGACCACCCAGCGGCGCACGCGCACGGAGCCTTCCGACGCGTTCGGATTGTCCTTGCGGCGGCGGAAGATGTCGCCGACGGCGCGGACGTAGTTGGTGTTCATCGTCAACGTGCCGCCGCAGTTCAGGTACATGTCGGCGTTGGAGTGCACGCGCCCGCCCAGCGTCATGTTGGGGCCGGGGTTGATCTCGAGATCACCCGTGTAGAACACGGCGAACTGGAAGATCGGCGTGGCCTCCGCGTTGACCAGTCGACGCGCGGTGTAGCGCATGCCGTGGTCGCGCGCCTGTGCGCGGATCTCGTAGCCGGTGATGATCGTCTGGATGCCCGCCGGATCGGTGGCGATGTTGTTGAAGCCCGTCGCGACGACCGTGTACGGCACGTCGACGCCGCCGACCGTGGCCACCCCGCTCGAGGGCGGTGTCTCCCAGTTGGCGATCGCGGTCGCGACGTCGCGCTTGGCCAGCTCGATCGCGCCTTCGGCCAGGTACTTGGCGCGCGTCGAGCGCAGCCCCGCCTGCGACTGACGGTGGCTCGAGTTCGCCATCGTCATCGTGACGGAGACCATCGTCGCCGCGGCGAACACGCCGAACACGGCGTACAGCATCGCCATGCCAGCGCGCCGCCCCCGTCGACTCCCCTTGATTCGTTTCATGCTCCACCCTCCGCGCTCGCGCGCGTTCCCCACCCCTTCGAAACACTCACCTGCTCACCCGTGGCGCGCGCGCGTGCTCGCAGCTCTCGCGCAGGCGCGCCTGTGGTTCATCCGTTGCGCAAACGCACCGTGGCCTCGCCGCTCCACGTGAGGACGCGCCCCTCCGCGTCCACGTCGCGCAAGGCCAGTCGAATGCGCAGCGCGTTGGCCGGCAGCGACACGCCGGGCGTCGCGGAGTCGTCGAAGCGCACCCACTCGACATCGCTCGCGAGCACGACTGGCGAGCCCGCATCGACGCGACGCTGGAGTTGGTTGCGGCCGTTGACGCTCACCACGACGTAGCTGAATTCCTCGGCCGCCCACACCAACTGGCCGTTGACGTCCACGTCGGGTCGTCCGTAGCCCGGGTCGCCCATCACGTCGTTGTCCGCGGGCTGGAGGAACACGATGGAGCGCGGCGTCACGTAGCCGGGCTCGCCGACGGCCACCGACTGCTCGGCCGGTTCGTAGTCGTGCGCGTCGAACTCCATCGCCGCGTCGCCGTCCTCGAACAGGTGCGGGTAGGTCTTGGCGCCGACGGTGGCGAACCCCGAGCGGCGCAGGTCGTTGATGATGCGCGCCATGGCTCGCTCGCCCTGCTCGGTGAGCTTGGTCGAGGCGGTCGTGATCGTGGCGGCGCCCTGCATGTCCATCACCGAGCGCACGGTGGCGCCGGCGGTCATCATCAGGAGCAGACTCGACACGGCGATTTCGAGCACGGTCGCGCCCGCACGTCGCCGACGTCGCGCTTCGAGCTTGGGTTGAAAGGTCTTCATGTGCAGCTCCTCGCGGCTCAGCGCGCCTTCAGGGTCGACAGCGAGAGCGACGTCGCGCGCCCGTTCCACGCCGTCCAATTGATCGTCACCACCACTTCCAACGGATTGGGCACGGAGCCCCCGGCGAAATTGGGGTAGTTCACGACCACGGTCTCGTCGCGCAACGCGCGTCCCTGGTACTTCGCGATCGCGGCGCCGGGCGCGAACGCGGTCGGAATGGAGTCGATGTTGGGCGTGATCACTTCCTCGAGCGCCGCCGTCAGCTCACTCGTCGCCGTGTTCACGTCGCGCGCAGTGCGCACGAGGTTCAGCGAGAGGAGCTGGCTGGTGAACGCAGCCAGGAGCGAGATCGTCAGCACCAACGTGCCGAACATGACCTCGAGCATGGTGAAGCCGCGCGCGCCTGCGCGACCTCGCCTAATGTGCTTCCCTGCTCGCATTTCTCCCCTGACCGACGCCGATCAGCGTCCGTTCCCCTGCCCACACTCCGTCGCTTCTCAGGCCGCGTCTGCCGCTCTCCCTGCGGCAGGTCCCCATGCGAGCCCGAGCGTTGAGGTCATCGACGCGGGCGCGAGCGGAAGTGAAGCGCGGCGAACGCGCTTTTTGTCCGCGCAGGCGCCGCGCGTGTCAGCGGGCGAAGAGTTTTCCGACCGACTCGCGGAAGCGCGCGCCCGACTCGCGGTAGCGCTCGACCCACTCGCCGCGCGGCTCGCTGGCGGGGCCGGACTCGCGGACCCACGGTCGCGCGACGTCGACGATCGACTCCGAGGCGCCCGCAGCGCGAGCGCAGGCCCACAGCGACTGGAGCGCCGCGCCGAGGGCGGCCGACTCGGGGTTCTCGAGCGGCTGCACGGGAGCGTCGAGCGCGCTGGCGAGGATCGAGCGCCACAGCTCGTTGCGCGCGCCGCCGCCGACCGCGCGCACGCGCTTCACCGCCACGCCCAGCGCGCGCATCCGTTCGACGCCCCACGCGAGGTTGAGCGCCACGCCCTCGAGCGCCGCGCGGAACACGACGCCCGCGCGCAACTGGCCCGGCCGCAGACCGAGCAGCGCGCCGCTCGAGTGCGGCAGGTCGGGCACGCGTTCGCCGACGAAGTAAGGGACCAGCAGCGCGCCCTCGCATCCGGCGGGCGCGAGCCGAGCCGCGGCGGTGAGTTCGTCGAGGTCGCGCTCGAAAGCCGCGGAGCACTCCTCGAGCACTCCGGTCGCGTTCATCACGCACAACAGCGGCAGCCAGCCGCCGGTCGAGTCGCAGAACGCCGCGATGAGCCCCTCGGGGTCGACGCAGGGGGTCGCGCTGAAGGCGAACACGGTCGCCGACGTGCCGAGGCTCAGCGTGACGGCCCCGGGCTCGACCGCGCCGCTGCCGATCGCGCTCATCATGTTGTCGCCGCCGCCCGACGACACGCACGCGCCCGCGGCGGCGGCGTCCAGTCCGAGCCAACGCGCGCCGCTCGAGGTGAGCTCGCCAGCGAGCGCCGAACTCTCGATCAACTGCGGCAGGCAGTTCTCCAGTCGCGCGTCGATCGCCGCCAGCGCGCGCGCGTCGTAGCGACGGGAACGAACGTCGAAGAACCCGGTGCCGGAGGCGTCGCCGGGCTCGGCCGTGGCTCGGCCCGTGAGCTGGAAGTTGACCCACTCGTGTGGAAGCAGCACGCGCCTGACGAGCGCGAAGTTGTGCGGCTCGCGCCGGGCGAGCCACAGGAGCTTCGAAGCGGTGAAGCCGGTCGGAACGTTGCGTCCGAGGACAGCCGACAGCTCGCGCGCTTCGTCCGCGGTCGACGTGTCACACCACAGCTTCGCGGGTCGAATGACCTGGTCGCGCTCGTCGAGCACCACGCAGCCGTGCTGCTGTCCGCTCACGCCGACGCCGGCGAGTTCCGCGGGTCGCGCGCCGCTGCGAGCGAACACCTGCCCGACGCAGTCGCGGATCGCCGCGGCCCACGTGTCGGGATGCTGCTCCGCCGCGCCCTGCGGCAAGCCCTCGATCAGCTCGTACGAGCTCGACGCCGCCGCGACGATCGCGCGCCGCCGCGGGTCGATCAGCAGCGCCTTCGTCCCCTGCGTGCCGACGTCGAGTCCGAGGTGGAGCGCGCGCTCAGCGGACACCGAGGAGGTGCTCCATCATCAGTTGGTCGAGGCGCTCGTAGCGCAGGCCGCGCGCGGCGAGTTGCGTCGGATCGAGCGGCGTGGCGCGCAGCTTCGCGGCCTTCTCGCGCGAGTAGCCCTTGCACAGGGGCTCGAGCACGGCGTCGCGCTGCTCGGCGATGAGCTCGCGCACCGCGGGATCGGCGTCGAAGGCCTGCGCGCGCGCCTTGAGGATCTTGTAGGTGCGCATGCAGCCGCGCGCGAAGTCCCACACGCCCTCAGCGTCCTCCGTGCGGTAGGCGTGGGCGTCGAAGTGGCGCGGGCCGTCGTAGCGCGCCGTGCCGCTCGTGCCTTCGAGCAAGCGCACCAGCAGGAACGCCTGGCGCACGTCCTCGGAGCCGAAGCGCAGGTCCTGGTCGTAGCGCCCGATCTTCTGCGCGTTGAGGTCGATGTGGAACAGCTTGCCCGCCTCCATCGCCTGCGCGACGCCGTGCACGAACGAGAGCCCGGCCATGTTCTCGTGCGCGACTTCGGGGTTCACGCCCACCATCTCCGAGCGCGCCAGCGTGGAGATGAAGGCCAGCATGTGCCCCGTGGTGGCGAGGTAGATGTCGCCGCGCGGTTCGTTGGGCTTGGCCTCGAGCGCGAACTTCAACTCGTAGCCCTGGTCGACGACGTACTCGCACAGGTAGTCGAGCGCATCGCGCATGCGCGCCACGGCCGTGCGCGGATCGCGGCAGGCGTCCGCTTCGCTGCCCTCGCGCCCGCCCCAGAACACGTAGGTCTTCGCCCCGAGCTCGACGCCCAGATCGATCGCGTCCATCGTCTTGCGCAGCGCGAAGGCGCGCACCTTGGGATCGTTGGAGCTGAAGGCGCCGTCCTTGAACACCGGGTGCGAGAACAGGTTCGTGGTCGCCATCGGGACGCACAGGCCGTGCTCCTCGAGCGCCGCCTTGAACTCGCGGACGATCGCGTCGCGCTGCGCCGCGCTCGAGCCCATCGGCACGAGGTCGTTGTCGTGCAGGTTCACGCCCCAGGCGCCGCACTCGCTCAGACGCCGCACGATCGTGGTCGGCGGAAGCGGCGCGCGCACGGCCTCGCCGAACGGGTCCCGGCCGGTGTTGCCGACGGTCCACAGGCCGAAAGTGAAGCGGTCGTCGGGGGTCGGATCGAAGGGGTCCATGGCGGGGCTCCGTGGTCGGACGAATGCGGGCGCGGCATGGTAGCGACACTGGACTTGGGCGCCTTCCGCGTTCGATGCTGGAGAGCAGCATGTTCGCCGATCGCTTGATCGCCCACCGCGGGCACGCGCGCGTCGCGCCCGAGAACACGCTCGCCGCCGTGCGCTCGGCGCTGGAGTGCGGCGCGCGCGCCGTGGAGATCGACGTGCAGTTGAGCGCCGACCGCGAGGCGTTCTTGATGCACGACCGCACGCTCGAGCGCATGTGCGGCGTCGCGAGTTCGCTGGGCGAGCTCGACTCCGCGCGCGTGCGCGAGCTGTTCGCCGCCGAACGCGAACGCTTCGGCGCGCGCTTCGAGCGCGAGCGCGTGGCCAGCCTGGGCGAGTTCAGCGCGCTGATCGCTTCCGCGCCGGGCGTGCACGCCTACGTGGAGCTCAAGCGCGTGTCGATCGAACGCTTCGGCGTCGACGCCGTGCTCGACGCGGTGCTGCCGATGCTGCTGCCGATCCACGGGCGCTGCACGCTGATCTCGTTCGACGTCGGCGTGCTCGCGGCGGCGCGCGCGCGCACGCACCTGCCCGTGGGACCGGTGTTGATCACGTGGGAGCAGCGTTCGAGCCCACAGGTCGCCGCGCTCGAGCCCAGCGTGGTGTTCTGCGACCTCGACAAGCTGCCCGCGGATGGCCCGCTCGACGTTCCGGGCGGCGTGCTCGCGGTGTACGAAGTGGACCGCGCCGCGACGGCCAGAGCGCTGCTGCAGCGCGGTGTCCGCTACCTCGAGACCTTCGCCGTCGGCGCGCTGCTCAGCGAGCTGCGCGCTGGCGAAGGCGGCGCGCCGTGAGCGAGCGCGTCGACGTGCTCGTGATCGGCGGCGGGATCCACGGCGCCGGCGTGCTGCAAGCAGCGGCGGCGGCGGGTCACTCGGCGCTCCTCGTCGAGGAACGCGCGCCGGCCATCGGCACGTCGAGCCGCTCGAGCAAGCTGATCCACGGCGGGCTGCGCTACCTCGAGACGCTCCAGTTGGGCCTGGTGCGCGAGTCCCTGCGCGAGCGCGAGATCCTGCTGCGCGTCGCGCCGCATCTGGTCCGTCTCACTCCCTTCTTCATCCCGGTCTACGACCAGACCACGCGCCCGCCGTGGAAGATCCGCGCCGGGCTCTCGATGTACGCCGCGCTCGGCGGCCTGGACCGCGACGACTTGTTCCGACGCCTGCCGCGGCGCGAATGGGACCAGCTCGACGGCCTCACCACGCGCGGGCTGCGCGCGGTGTTCCGCTACTTCGACGGCCAGACCGACGATGCGGCGCTGGTGCGCGCGGTGCTCGCGTCGGCGCTCGAGCTCGGCGCGCGCGTCGAGCATCCGTGTGCGTTCGTGTCGGCGCAGCGCCACGAGTCGGGCTATCGAGTCCGACTGCGCGGCGAGCGCGGCGAACGCGAACTCGACTGCGCGGCGCTGGTCAACGCCGCTGGTCCGTGGATCGCGAACGTGCAGCGCTGCATCACTCCGCGACCGTTGAGTTTCGAGGTCGAACTCGTCGCGGGGACCCACCTCGAGCTCGAGGGCGTGCTGGAGCGCGGCGTGTACTACTGCGAGGCGCCGAGCGACCGCCGCGCGGTGTTCCTGATCCCGTGGAAAGGCCGCACGATGGTCGGCACGACCGAGACCGTGCACCGCGGCGATCCGGCCGCCGTCGCGCCGCTCCCGAGCGAGATCGAGTACCTGCTCGAGACCTTCCGCCACTACATGCCGGCGCGTCCCGTGGCGCAGCTCGACGCGTGGGCCGGCCTGCGGGTCCTGCCCAAGCTGCCCGGCGCCGCCTTCTCGCGCCCGCGCGACGTCACCTTCACCTACGACGACGAGGCGAAACCGCGGCTGGTGGCGATCTGGGGCGGGAAACTGACCGGCTACCGAGCGACAGCGGAGAAAGTGCTCGCGAGCCTGGCGTCAGGGCTGCCCGAGCGGCCGCGGCTCGCCGACACCGCCACGCTGCGGCTCCCCGACGCGCCCTGAGGGTCGCGCGCCGCGCCCCGCGGCCAGACTCGGCGGAACCCACGGCCCCTGGAGGGCGTCGTAGAGTGCAGTTCGTCCCGCGGTCTGCATCGCCGCCATCCCCAGGAATCGTTTGAGCCCCATGCATCGAATCGCACTCTCGGCGTCGCTCGTCTCCGTTCTCGCCAGTGCGGGTCTCGCGCAGAACACGCTGCGCTTCCCGCTCGATCCGCAGGGCCCGGCGCCCGCGCTGGAAGGCCTGCTCTACCGCCACGACGCGGCGCGCACGGCCGCTCTCGCGAGCCAATCAGCGGTCCGCCTCACCGGCGTCACGCTGCCCGACGGCCGCGAGGTCGAGCTCGACCTCGTGCGCATCCGTCCCGAGCGGATGGGCTTTCGCTACTACGTCGACGGGCTCGAGCGCGGCGACCTGCTGACCGGCGCCGACCTCACCCTCTGGAAGGGCAGCGTGGTCGGAGAGCCGGGCAGCGACACGCTCCTGTCGTTCTCGCAGCTCGGCGCGCAGGGCTGGATCGACAGCGGAGCGGAGCGCATCCACCTGAGCGCTCGCCCCGACGCCGCCGGCAACTGGTGGAACGGCGATGTCGTCATGGTGACCGAGCGCACGTTGAACGCCGCCGGCATGGCGTTCGACTCGATCTGCCAGACCGAGCGCCCGGTGCGCGAAGCGGTCGAGCTGCCCAGCGTGGGCGGCGCGAACGGCGCGGCGCCGCTGCTCGGGCCGGGCTGCGTGCTGCGCGAGTGCAAGCTCGCCGTCGAGAGCGACTTCCAGTACTTCCAGCGCTTCAACGACACCACGGCGCAGGCGGTCTACACGACGACGCTGTGGGCCTTCATCAGCGACCGCTACGAGTCGCAGGCCGCGACGATCCTGACCTTCCCGTACGTCGGCTTCTACTCGACGCCGGCCGACCCGTGGAGCACGCCCGACGCGCCGGGGAGCTCGAGCGCGATGCTCACCGAGTTCCGCAACGCGTGGGTCGGCAACGTGCCCAACGGCGCGCGACTGGGTCACTTCATGAGCGGCGCCTCGCTCGGCGGCGGCGTGGCGTGGCTCGACGTGTTGTGCAGCAACAGCAACAACTTCGCTGTGTCCGGCAACATCAACGGCACGATCAACTTCCCCATCGTGCAGCAGCCCAACAACTGGGACTTCATCGTGTGCGCCCACGAGCTCGGCCACAACTTCGACGCGCTGCACACGCACGACTACTGCCCGCCGCTCGACGAGTGCCCGCCCTCGCAGTACTTCGGCCAGTGCCAGACGAGCCAGGTGTGCTCGAACCAGGGCACGATCATGAGCTACTGCCACCTGTGCCCGGGCAGCACGGGCAACATCACCACCTTCTTCCACCCGACCTCGGCGCAGTTCATGACCGCGGCTGCGCAGGCGTGCCTCCCGACCTACTCGGGCTTGAGCGGCGATGCGCCGACGTTGCTCGCGCAAGCGACTTCGACGCCGGTCGAAGCCACGGCCGCGGGCACGGTCGTCGGCTCGGTGAACCTGTTCTGGCGCGCGAACCCGAGCGCCAGCTTCACTCCGATCGCGATGACGAACGTCGCCGGCGGTTTGTACCAGGCCTCGCTGCCGGCCTTCGGCTGCGCGGACAGCCCGCAGTACTACTACGCCTTCACCGAGCAGACCTGCGGCTTGATCACCTTCCCCGCCGGCGCGCCTGGCGCGGCGTTCAGCGCGCAAGTCGGCGCGCAACAGGTCACGTTCCAGGACACCTTCGAGTCCGACCTGGGCTGGACGCCGACGAACCTCGGCGCGACCTCGGGGCAGTGGCAGCGCGGCGTTCCGGTGAACGATCCCGCCTGGGCCTATGACCCGGCCGCGGACGGCGACGGCAGCGGCTCCTGCTGGCTCACGCAGAACGCGGTCGGCAACACCGACGTGGACGGCGGCGCGGTCCAGCTCCTCTCGCCCGCGCTCGATCTGAGCGCGCCGGGCGCCGGCCTGGAGTACCGCTACTTCCTCAACCTGACCAACACCAACGGCGACGACCGCTTGCTGGTCGAGATCAGCGCCAACGGCGCCGCCGGTCCGTGGTTCGAGATCGCCCGCCACACGCAGAACCTGGGGTTGAGCTGGGCCACCAGCGCGATCAGCGGCGCGTCGATCCAGAGCACGGGCGTGGCGCTGGGCGCGAACATGCGCGTGCGCTTCATCGCCAACGACGGCGGCACGCAGTCGATCGTCGAGGCAGGCCTGGACGGCTTCAAGGTCACCGGCGTGTCGTGCTCCGGCATCGGAGTGAGCTACTGCGCGTCGACCACCAACTCGAGCGGCGCCGCGGCGGTGATCACCACCACGGGCACGCCGAGCATCGCCGCCAACGACCTCGCGCTGCGCGCCGCGCCGGTTCCGGGAGTGTCGATCGGCCTGTTCTTCTTCGGAACGAACGCGATCCAAGTCCCGTTCGGCAACGGAGTGCGCTGCGTGGGCGTCCCGTCGATCCGCTTCGCGAGCACTCAGGCCGTGGCCGGCGCGCTCGACCGGGCGATCGACAACACGGCGCTCCCGGCCAGCGCGTTCTTCGCCGCGGGCGTGACGCTGAACTTCCAGGCCTGGTTCCGCGACTCGGGCGCCGGCGGCTCGAACTTCAACCTCTCCGACGGCTATCGGATCACGTTCACTCCCTGATCTCGAGTCGAGCGTGAGTCGAGCGCGCCCTCGAGCGCGCAGCTCTTGCGACGCACCGCCGCACTCAACGCGGCGGTGCGTCTGTGTTTCGGCGACGATGTCCGCGAGGGGCGACCGCGGGCAGGAGAAGCGGCGTGCGACGGGCGCGAGGCCTCGCGCTTCACGATCCTCGCTCCGCTGCTGAACCCGATCCGGCGCTTCACCCGAGCTTCGCGCGCAGCATCGAGGCCGACGCCCTGTTGCTCGCGGAGCCAGGATCGGTGTCGAGCTCTGCGACGCCGAAGTCGCTGCGCGCGACTACGGAATCGGCTCGCCCTCGCGGGCCGTGAGCTCGCTGTACAGCGCCTGCAGGCGCTGCGTGAGCGGCCCGACCGCGCCCGCGCCGATCGTCCGTCGATCGATCTCGAGCACGGGTGAGAGCTCTCCCATCGTGCCGGTCGTGAAGACCTCGTCGGCGCCGTAGAACTCGACCAGCGACAGCCGCCGCTCCTGCGCTTCGATTCCGTTCGCGCGCGCCAGCGCGAGCACCGTCGCGCGCGTCACTCCGGGCAGGCAGTGGTCGGCGAAGGGCGTGAACAGCGCGCCGCCGCGCACGAGGAACACGTTGGTCGCGTTGGTCTCCGACACGTAGCCCTCGATGTCGAGCATCAACGCGTCGTCGACACCGGCGTGGTTGGCCTCGATCTTGGCCAGGATGTTGTTGATCAGGTTGTTGTGGTGGATCTTCGAGTCCACGCACATCGGCGGGTTGCGGCGCCACGAGCTGGTCACGAGCCGGATGCCGCGCGCGTCGTAGACCGGGGCCTTCCACTCCGCCAGCACGATCAGGCACGGGCCGTAGCGGTTGAACTTCGGGCTCATGCCGCTCGTGACCTTCTCGCCGCGCGTGAGCGTGAGCCGGATGTGCGCGCCGTCGCGCATCCCGTTGCGCGCCAGGGTCTCGAAGATCGCGGCCTTGATCGCCGCGCGCGTCGGAACCGACTCGAACGCGAGCGCCTTGGCCGAGCGCTCGAGCCGATCGAGGTGCGCGTCGAGCTTGAAGACCTTGCCGTCGTAGACGCGCAGCCCCTCCCAGCAGGCGTCGCCGCCCTGCACGGAGCTGTCGAACACGCTCACCTTGGCCTCGGCGCGCGGCACGAGCCGCCCGCCGACGTGGACCCAGATGTGCTCGTTGCGCGGATCGGGGAGTTGGACCGACATGTCGCGCGACGCGCTCACGGACCGACGCGCATCCAGCGCACGACGAAGTCGTTGCTGTCGCCGTCGCCGTTGAGGTCGCGGCTCGAGCCCGCGGAGATCGCCGACTCGTCCGCGATGAACGCCACGCCGATCGCGGCGTCGCCCTGGCCCACGCCGACGCCGATGAAGGCCGCCGGAGCGCTGGAGGAGTTGAGCGTCGAGACCGCGAAGCTCTCGCCCAGGTCCGAGATGCGCGTGCGGAACAGCACGAAGTCGTTCTTGTCGCCGTCGCCGTTCCAGTCGAAGTTGTCCGCGTTCTCGTCGACGCGGTACAGCGCGATGCCGGCCACGCTCACCACGCCGGCGTTGTCCGCGTCGATCGCGACCGCCGGACCGGGGAAGTCCAGGTCGCTCGAGTTGTTCGGGTCGAAGCGCACGAAGGTCGGCACGCTGTCCGTCGTGTCCATGTCGCGTGCGAGGTTGATCGACGAGCCGAACACGGACTCCTGGAACGCCACCGCGACGCGCGCGCGGTCGGCGAACTCACCCATCCAGCCCGTGCCGCTGGCCTGCGTTCCGACGGGCGTGCCGTGGTCGAAGGTCCAGCTCGCCGAGTTGCCGCTGTCGGGGTTGAGCCAGCCGACCAGCGTGTTGTCCGTGGCCGAGCCGTCGTAGTTGCGCTCGTCCGCCGCCTCGTCGACCACCGCGATGAAGCGGCCGGCCAGATCCGTCACCCCCAGCGTGCCGCCGGGAGTGTTGGCGAGCGCCACGAGCCCGTTCGCGTTGGCGAACACGCCGACGGTGCCGAGGGGACTGGTCGTCGCGATCCAGCGCAGCACGCGATCGTTCGTGTCGCCGTCGTTGTTGAGTCCGTTCGTCAGGCAGTTGCCGTCGTCCGCCTCCGGAACGACGCTCGCCACGTACGTGCGCTGCGCGGTCTTGACCACGAGCACGCGGTCCTCGCCCGCGAAGAACGTGTTGACCGGCGTGTCGGTCCCCGCGAACCACGCGCCGTAGCGCAGGAAGTGGAGCACCTGGTCCGTGGAGTCGAGATCGTTCTGCGAGCAGTGCGACGGATTCCAGTTGGGATTCGGCGCGGCGGCGTAGTTGTTCAACGAGCCCGCCTCCTGGGCGGCTTCGTCGACCAGGTACGCGACCACGTAGTCGGTGGTCGTGACCTTCAGCGCGCGCAGCGGCGCGGTCGCGCTCGCCATCGCAGTCGCGGTCGACTTCACCACCGGCGTCGCGTCCTCGGAGTTGATCAGCGCCAGGACGAACTCGTCGTCCGCGTTGCCGTCGCCGTTCAGCGCGCGCCCTTCGAGCGTCTCGTCGAGCACGGTGAACACCAGGCCGTTCTCTTCCCCGACGAGCTGCGGGCGGAGCACGTTCAGGGCGTCGTCGTTCGACAGGCGCACCGGCGTGCTGGGCGCGTTCGAAGCGATGCGGATCAGGTTGATCGAGGTCTGCGGCGCCACCAGCGCCGTCGTGGCCGAGTCGTCCTCCATGAAGTAGAGGCCGCCGGTGCGCGTCACGACCATCCGCGGCCCGGTCCCGGCGCGCGAGAGCGTCTTCACGTAGCCCGACGGGAAGGTGAGCACCGGATTGCCCGCCGGCGCCTGCAGCAGCACCAGGTCGTCCGGATTCGCGGTGTCCCCGTCGCCGTTCCAGTCGCGCCGGTCCTGGGCCTCGTCGACCACCATGAACAGCCACGCGCCCAGCACGGCGATCTCGCGCGCGGCGATCGGCACGCGCGTCTGCGAGCGCGTCGCCATGTTCACGACCACCGGGACCTGGTCGTCGATCTGGGTGTCGTTGTTGAAATCGGTGCCTCCCGGTCCGGTGGTCAGCTCGTCGGCCAGGAACACCAGCCAGCGCTCGCGGATGTGGACCGGCGTGTTGACGGCCACCGACACGCTGGTGTTGCGCACCTGATAGAGGAACGTGCCCTCGCCTTCCTCGATGCAGGAAGCCGCGGTGACGCACGCCAGAAGGGACAGGGCAAGGGAGCTTCGTCGCAAGTTCATGTCGTCGTGGATCCACGCGCGCTCTGCCAGCGCGCAGGACGCAGACTGTATCGCCGCCGACGCGTCGGATCAGCGTGCGCGTCGCGGACGAACTCAGAACTGGTAGCGCAACTGCAGGCGCGCCACCCACGCCGGGTCGTCTCCCGGCAGCGCGTCGCCGGGCTCGAACCAGCCCAGCACCGCTTCGATCGGCAGTCCGTCGATGGCGCGGCTGCCCAGGATCAGATCGAGCTCCCACCCGAGTTCGCGATCGAGCCCCGTCGGCGTGCGGCGAATCCCGCTCTCCAGCAGTTGCGGCTGGGCGTCCACCTGGTCGTAGCGGTGCCACACCAGGTCCAGCGAGGTCCCCTTCGCGAGCCGCACGCCGCCGCCGAGCGTCGCGATCGTCATGTTGGAGAGCTGCGGGTCGAACAGCTCGCCGTAGTAGCGGAAGGTCGTCACGCCCCCGAAGGCGTCGGTGTTGTCCGCCAGTCCCGTCTGGCGGAACGTGCCGTCGCTCGAGTCCGCGCCGGAGCCGTACGCCAGCGCGCCGTAGAGCCACGCGCGTCGCTCGGCCAGCGGCCACATCACGCCGAGGTCGAAGCCCTGGCCGCGCAGCCGCGCGCCGTCCGCGTCCTCGCCTTCGAGCCAGGCGGTGTCGAACCAGCCTTCCAGCCCGGCGCCGAGCGGCCCCCAGCCGCGCACCCCCGCGTGCGTCGCGAGCGAGTCGTCCGACGTGTTGAGCCGACTGATCGCGTAGCCCGCCAGGTGGCGATCGAAGTCGTTGTTGGAGAGGTACGCGATGAAGTTGAGCTTGTCCTGCTCGGGCTGCGGCGCGTGCGAGACGATGCCCGTGGCCGAAAGCTCGAGTCGCCAGCTCGCGGCCGAGCGGATCAGCCGCAGTCCGTCGAGCTCCTGGTCGTAGAGCCACTCGCGCTTCTCGTCGAAGTCCTGTCGGCCGAACTGCAGGTCCCAGCCGCTGGAGAACACGTCGCGCAAGTAGGCGTAGGCCTCGCCGATGCGCAACTGGCTCGCGCGCTCGTCGGGGTCGTCCTCGTCGCGTCGCCTTCGCTCCTGCGCGCGCAGTTGGAACAGCGCGAAGCCCTTGTCGCTCGGCTCCCACACGCCCTCGAGTCGCAGCGACATCTGCGTGTCGATGCGGTCGTCCGGGCGCTGGTGGTCGAGGTCCTGGTCGAAGCGCTCGCGCACCTCGTACTCGAGCACGCCGCCGAAGCGGAAGTCCCCCACGCTGAGCAGCCGGCGCACGGCGTCGTCCTCGTCGCGCTGGTTGGTGGGCACGAACGTGAACGTGCGCTGCGGCGCGAGCTCGAGCTCGTGCGGCGCGCGCGCGAACTCGACCTCGACCTCCAGCGGCGCGCGGCAGTCGAAGTGCAGGATCTTGAAGCGCAGCTCGCCCGCGGTCGTGGAGAGCGACTCGATGCGCCCTTCGACGGCGTCCCGCCCCGGATCGCGGCGCGCCACGACCTCGGCCACGAGCTTGGTGTTGCTCTTGTAGTCGCCTTCGACCTTGACGCGCGCGCCGGTCAGGTCTCCGGCGGCGATCGAGCGCCAACGCGTCTGCGCCGTCACTCGCACCTCCTGACCGAGCAGCAGGAAGCGCGTCGGCGAGCGCATCTGCGTGACCGTTCCCGTGAGCGTGTTCTCGTCGCCCGGATCGGAGACCTCGATCTGAGCGACGCGGAACTCGCCCTCGGGGCCCAGCTCGCCCTTGGCCTTGACCCACATCCCCACGCGCAGCTCCGACGCGCCCTGCGCAGTCGCGATCGCGGCCAACAGCACGACGGCGAGCGCGCGCGGCAGCCCGCAGAGCCAACGCAACACAAGCTCACGCACGGCGGAACTCCTCCAGCGCGCGATGCGCGAGTTCGAGCTGTTGCTCCGGCGCGTTCGCGAACTGCGGACGCAGCGCGTAGACCAGCGCGAGGCGCAGGTGCGTCGCCGCGCGGTAGAAGGCCGCGCGTCGCTCGAAGCCCGGTTCGGTGCTGCGCGCCAGCCCGCGCGCGAACGCGGCGGCGAGCGCGTGCTCGTGCGACTCGTCGCGCGGTCCGCAGCCCTGCAGTCGGCGCAGCGCGAGGTGCGCCACGAAGTTCGCGGCGTCGAGCGCGCTGTCCGCCGTGCAAGTCAGATCGAAGTCGATCCAGCCCAGCGCGTCGCCCAAGTCGAGCAACTGCCCGTCGTGCAAGTCGCGGTGACAGGCCACCCACACCGGCTTGGGAACCTGAGCGCTCGCGCCGTCGAGCGCGGAGAGCAACTCCGCGGCGCCGCGCGGCTCGTGTCCCAGCTCGGCCGTTCGCACGAGGTGCGTGCGGCACACGGCGAGCTCGTCGTCGTGGCCGTGTCGCGCCGCTTCGTCGAAGCACGCACTGTCCCCGAAGCGCCTCAGCGCGGCGCCGAACCACTCCAGTCGCGCGGGAGCGAGCGTGCGCAGCTCGAGCGCGCGCCCGCCGAGGTCCTCGAGTTCGAGCGCGGCCCAGTCCGGGTGCAGCGCGAGCACTCGCGGGATGCGCACGCCGGTCGCACTCGTCGCGAGCTGCGAAGCGGCTCGTGCGCGCAGCTCCGCCTCGCGCGCGCGCGAGCGTCGATAGCCCTTGAAGATCACGCTCGATCCGTCGGCTCGGACGCCGCGCAGCGTCAGCCGCCGGCCCGGCCGGTACGCCAGCAGTTCGAGCGAAGCGACGCCGAGCTTCTTCGGTTCCCGCAGAGCTGCGCCCAGCGCGAGCGCCGCGTCCGCGCCGGGATCGAGCTCGACGCACTCGCCGCGCTCTTCGCGCCGCCAGCGGCGTCGCGCACGCGCGGAGTCGACCGACAACTCGGTGAGCACGCGGCCGCCGCCCGTCGGCGCCGGATCGATGCGTTCGACGATCCAGTGCTGCGCAACGCCGATCCCTCGCCCCGCGCGCGCGGCGAAGCGTTCCGCGCGGCGCGCCAGCTCCATCGAGCGTTCGAGCGCTCCGCGTTCGAGTCGGCGCAGCGCGCCCACCGCGAGCCGCGTCAGCGAGTGCGCGATGCGCAGCGCGAGTTCGCGCTCGTCGGGCTCGGCCCCGCCCGCCGCGCGATAGCCCTGGAGCAGCGCGACGCCGCACTCGTCGTCGGTCAGTTCGGCCGGCGCCGCCGCGACCTCGTCGGCGATCCACGTGGCCAAGTCCTCGCTCGGGTCCCCCACGTCGAGCAGGTCGAGGTCGAGCACGCGCCACGCGCCGTCGGCGCCGCGCGCGAACTGATCGGCGTGCAGATCGCCGTGGCGCCACGCGCGCCGCATTGCCGGCAGCTCCGACGCCGCGCAGCGCGCGAGCCAGGGCGCAACCGCACTCCACTCGTCGAGTTCGAGACGCGCGGGCTCCGGCGACGCAAGGTTCTCGCGCACGGGGACGCGGTGCAGCTCGGCGAGCAGCGCTCCGCACTCGCGCGCGTGAGCGAAGTCGCCCGCGCGCACGCTCTCGACTGAGAGGTGCTCCTCCAGCAGGATGCCGGTGCGCTCCTCGAGGTCGATGAAGCGCGGCGCGAGCGGCGCGACGCTGGCCGCATCGAACGCACGGCGTCGTTCGGCGCAGCGCTGGGCCTCGAGCGGCGGCAGCACGCGCGCGATGAGCTGACGCGCCACGCGCGGAGAGTCGTCGCGCTCGCGCAGGCGCAGGTCGAGGCGCAGCACGGCGCGTCGCTCGGGCTTGTAGCGCAGCGTCACGAGGCGCGACGGGCCGGGGCGCATGCGCAGCGGCGAGAACACTCCCAGCTCGTCGATGCGGCGCGCGACACGGCGCGGGTCGAGCGCGCGCGGCAGGCCGGGCAGCTCGCGGTCGTGCGGGAACACGCTCAGGAACGCGCCCGAGAGTTCGTCGAAGGCCCACGGACGCAGTCCGCCCGCGTCGAGTTCGTACGGCGGCGCAGACTCGCGTTTGGCCGAGGCGTGGGTCTTGGCGACGACCACGCGCCGCACTCCGTCGTCGAAGGCGACCTCGAAGGCCAGCGCCAGCGCGCGTCCCGGCTTCCAGCGCGCGAAGACGCAGGTCGCCTCGAGCGGCTTGGGCGCGCCCGCAGCGCACAGGCTGCGCTCGACCGCGGCGACCAACTGCTCGGCGTCCGCGAGAGCCGCCTCGCGCGCGCCCGCGACCAACGCGAGGTCCCGCTCGTGCGCAGCGAGCCCGATCACGACACGCCTCCCGCGGCGCCGCTCAACGCCAGCTCGCGATAGCGCGCGCTGCGTTGGAGCAACTCGTCGTGCGCTCCACAGGCCTGCGCGCGCCCGTCTTCGATCCACAGCACGCGGTCGTAGTGCTCGAGCAGCTCGCGCTCGTGCGCGATCACGACCACGATCGCCTCGCGCGCCGCACGCTGGAGGTGCGCGAGCACCGTCGCGCGAGCCGCGGCGTCGAGACCGGCGAAGGGCTCGTCGACGATCAGGATCGGCGCGCGGCGCAGCAGCGTGCGGGCCAGCGCCAGACGACGCCGTTGACCGCCGCTGAGGCCGACGCCGGACGCGCCGAGCACGCTGTCGAGCCCGGCGGGAAGCGCGCGCACGAAGGACGCGGCGCCCGCGGACTCGAGCGCTTCCCACAGGCTCGCGTCGCTCGTCTCCTCGAGGCCCAACGCGAGGTTGTCGCGCACGCTGGCGCCGAGGAGCAGCGGCTGCTGCAAGCACAGGCCGACGCGCTCGCGCAGCGACGCCAGCGTGAACTCGCGCAGGTCCGCACCGTCGATGCGCACGCAGCCTCGGCTCGGGTCGAACAGGCGCACGCACAGCGCCGCGAGGGTCGATTTGCCGGCGCCGCTCGCGCCGAACACGCCGCACAGCTCTCCGCGCCGGAAGCTCGCGTCGAGTCCGCGCAGCGCATCGCGCTGGCCGTCGTGGCTGTAGTGGACGTCCTCGAAGCTCAGCCGCTCAGGCGAGAGCGGCGCGGGCGTGGCCGCGGGATGCTCGCGCACCGCTGCGGGCTCGTCGAGCACCTCCGCGATGCGGCGCGCGCAGGCGACACCCTTGGCGATGCGCTCGCTGTTGCGCGAGGCCGAACGCACGGGCTTGAGCAGGCCGCGGACGTACGAGACGAACACGAGCAACTCGCCCGCGCTGAGTTCGCCGCGCAACACGCGCCACGACCCGACGAGGAGCGTCAGCGCTACGCCCATTCCGAGCAGCGCGTGGACGCTGCCGGAAAGCTGCGCCGAGAGCCGCGCCGACTTCTGGCCGGCGCGCTCGGCGGTGCGGCTCTCGCGCGCGAGGCGGCGCGCGAGCGCAGGGCCTGCCCCCAGCGACTGGATCAATTCGGCGGCGCCGAGCGACTCCTCGAGGAAGTCCGCCAGCGCGCCTTCCTTGCGGCGCTGCTTGCGCGCCTGCGTCTCGATGCGCCGCGTCCACGTGCGCGAGACGAGCACGATCGCCGGCAGCGCGAGCGCGAGCACCGCGGTGAGCGCCCAGTCGAGCCAGGTCATGACCGCCAGCACGCCCAGCACCCACACGGCGCGCGTCGAGATCTCGAGCGTTGCGTCGACCAGCGCCGCGCGCGCCATCGCGACGTCGCCGAGCAGGCGCACGAGCAGGTCGCCGGTCTTGTGCTGCGCGAAGAAGCGCGGCGAGAGTTGCGTGAGGTGCGTGAACAGCTCGAGGCGCAACCGCCGCGCGACGCGCTGGCCCACCTTCGCGATCTGCACCTGCGCGACGTACTCGGCGAGGGCCTGCGACGCGGTCAGCACGAGCAACGCGGCCGCGCTCGTCCACACCGCGCGCCAGCGCGCGTCGAGCGGAGCGCCGTCGCTGGTGAGCGCGCCGTCGACGATGCGCTGGATCGGCCAGGGCGTGAGCACCTGGAGCAGCGCCACCGCGAGCGAGAGCGCCGCGATCGACGCCAGCGCCGGACGCTGCCCGACGAACACGCCGGAGAAGCGCCGCGCCAGGGCGAAGCGCGCACGCAACGGCTCGAGCCACTTCATCGCGCGCCAGCTCCCCGCTCGGCCTCGCAGGCCTGACGCGCGAGCGCCAGCACCTCGCGACCCACGTCGAGCCAACTGCGCGCCGCCGTCGCGCGCGCGGCCTCTCGCCCCAACTGGCGCCGCTCGTCGGGTCGCTCGATCCACTGCAGCAGGCGCTGCGCCAACGCGCGGTCGTCGCCCGCGGGGTAGACACCCCCGCTGCGACCGTAGCCCACGATCTGAGGCAGCTCGCCCAGCTCGGGCACGAGCGGAGCGACGCCGCAGGCCATCGCCTCGAACAGCTTGAGAGGCGAGAAGTACAGCTCCGAATCGGGCGCGTACGTGAGCGGCAACACGTCGAAGCACGCGACGTGGCGCGCCAGCAGCTCGGGGGCCATCCACTCGCGTTGCGCGAGGTGCTCCGCGACGCGCGGTCCCAGCGCGCGCGCGAAGTCACCTTCGCCCACGGCCAGCACGCGCACGCGCGCGCCGGCGTCGAGCACGCGCTCGAGCGCACGCCCGAGCAGCGGGAGGTTGTGCCAGGGCCGCAGGCGTCCGTGGAAGCCGACGGCCAGCGTTCCCGGCGGCGCGGCGAAGTCTTCAGCGCGCGGCGCGTCCAAGTGGAACAGGCGCGTGTCGACCGCGTTGGGCAAAACGTGAATGCGTCCGGGCAGCGCGCCGTGGTCGAGCAAGTAGCGCGCGATGGAACGCGAGACCGGCAACAGCCAGGCGGCGCTCTCGATGCACATGCGCTGGCGCGCGAAGTCCTCTCGCGTCGGCTCGAAGCCGCGGTGCGCGCGGGCCTCGTCGAACAGCGGCGCGTTGACCTCGAGCAACAGCGGCGCGCGGCGAGCGGTCGCGAAGCGCGCGGCCCCCACTGCGCCCAGCGCGTGCCGCTCGTAGATCCAGTCGATCGGTCGCTGCTCGTGGGCGCGCTCGAGGTCCGCGAGCACGCCCGCGTCGTCCTTGCGCTCGATGGCGAGCACTTCGCAGCCCAGCTCGCGCAGCGCCGACTGCAACGCCGCGACGTGCGCGCTCGCGCCCTTGCGTCGACCCGGTCCGACACCGGGATCCTGGTTCACATAGGCGACGCGCACGTGGCCTCCCCGACCGCGACGGCCGCTTCGAACCAGCCGTGCAGTACGCGCGCCTGTTGCGCCAGATCGAAGCACTCCCGCGCGCGCTCCCGGCCGGCGGCCGCGAGTCGCTCGCGTTCGTCCGCGCGTTCGAGCAACCGCTCGAGCGCCGCCGCGAGCGCCGCGGCATCTCCGATGGGCGTGAGCACGCCCGCGCGACCGAAGTCGAGGATCTCCTCGACGCCGCCGACGGGCGTGGAGACACACGGAACTCCCGCGGCCTGCGCTTCGAGGAGCACCGTCGGCAGCGCGTCGCGATTGCCGTCGTCGCCGACCTTGCACGACAGCGCGAACACCGTGGCGCGCGAAAGGTGCTCGCGCACGCGCTCCTGCGGCAGAGCGCCGAGCCAGTTCACGTGCGCCTGGAGTCCGAGCGCGCGGCCGCGTTCGATCAGGCGCTCGCGATCCTCGCCATCGCCGATCACCTCGAGCCGGACGCGCGGGTCGCGCCGCGCGAGCAGCGCGAGGGCCTCGAGCAGCGTGTCGAAGCCCTTCTTCTCGACCAGTCGGCCGATCGAGAGCAGCGTGCGCGGATCGCGCTCGCCGCCGGCGCACGCGCCGAACGCATCGACGTCGATCCCGTTGTACAGGCGGCGCACGCGGCGCGCGGCGCGCTCGTCCACGACGGACTCGATGTGGCGCACGTTCGCGTCGCACACCGTGACCGTGAAGCGGCTGCCGCCGAGCAGCGCGCTCAGTCGCGGCCCCGAAACGGTGCTTCGATAGATGTCCTTGGCGTGCGCGGTCAGGCTGTAGCCCGGGCCGCCGAGCGAGTGCAGCAGCATCGCGACCAGCGCGGAGTCGGTCGCGAAGTGCGCGTGAACGTGCTCGATGCCCAGCTCGCGCGTGCGGCGCAGGAGCCACAACGCTTCGCCAAGCAGCGGCCCCAGACGTTCGATCTCGAGCGCGCCGTAGCGTTCGTGCGTGCGGCGCACGCGCTCGAGCAGATCCCCCGGCGCGAACGCGCGGTCGAACAGCACGCCCCACGGATCGAGCCCGCGCGAGTCGGGCACGAGTTCGACTGGCGCGCGCAGCTTCGCGAGCTGCGCGTGGCGCGGTTCGTCGTCCGGCGTGCGGCGCGAGAACACGTGCAGCTCGGCGCCGAGGGCCTCCTGGCCGAGCATCTCGCTCAGCACGAAGGTCTCCGACAGGCGCGGGAACTTCTTGAGCAGGTACGCGATGCGCGGGGCCATCAGCGCGCCTCCGAACGAGCGGCGTTCGAGCGCACGGCGGCGCGCGAGCCGAGCAGCTCGAGCGCGATCGCGCAGGTTCGGTCGGCGCCGTCCATGGCGGGCGCGCGACGCCAATCGCGCTGGAGCACCAGCGACTCCTCGATCGCGGCGCGCACCGTACGCGGCGTCGGCGCGGCGAGGCTGCGCGCGAGACCGGCGGCTTCGAGGCGCTCGGCGCGGATGAGTTGCTCGCGGCGCGGGAACACGCGCGGCAGCAGCACCGAGTTCACGCGCGTCTGCAGGATCTCGGCGACCGTGTTGTAGCCGGCCATGGCGACGACCACGTCGGTCTCGGCCAGCAGTCGCGGGAGGTCGGCGTGGAACGACAGCGTGCGCACGTTGCGCAGCGAGCGCGCCATGCGCTTGAGTCGGCGCGCCTGGAGCGGATGCATCAGCGGCCCGAGGACCACGGTCGTGTCCCACGGCGTCGGGCCGAGCGCCAGCGCCTCGAGGCAGCACTGGATGCGCGACTCGCCGTCCTCGCCGCCGCCGGCGGTCACGAGCAACTGCTGGCGCGTGATCGCGCCGACCGCGCTGCGCCGCGTGGCGCTGTCGCGCACGACGTAGCCGGTGTACTCGACGCGCTGCGCGAGTTCGGGCGGAATCGGATACTCGACGCGCTGGTCGAAGATGCGCTCGTCGCCGTAGACGCACACGCGGTCGTACAGCCCCGCCAGCGCCTCGCGGATGTCCGGGTGGCTCCACTGCGAGGCGACGGTCGCGGGATCGTCGATCACGTCGCGCAGGCCCAGGATCGTGCGCGTGCCGCACTCGCGCGCGCGCCGCAGCACGGCCAGCAGCTCGCCGTCGAGGCCGATCGGCTGGTGGTCGGCGATCAACAGATCGGGCTGGAAGGTCTCGAAGGTCGCGAGCAACAGGCGCGCTCGCAGCTCGCGCGTCAGCTCCAGTCCGCCGCGCAGGTTGCGCGCGGTGTACGCGCCGTCGTCGTCCTTGGTGACGGCCGGCAGCTTGACGACCTCGACCCCGCGCGGGAGCTGGAACTGCGTCGCGCACGGGTTGCCGCTCACGATCAACACGCTCGCGTCGCGCAGCGCGTCGGCCAGCGCGGCCGCGAGCGTCAGCGTGCGACGCAGATGGCCCAGACCGAAGGAGTCGTGGCTGTAGAGCAGTACGCGCGCAGCGGCGCCGGCGCGCGCGGCGGGCGCCGCATTCGAGCTCTGCGCGAACGCGCCCGCGTCGAGGGAGGTGCTCGAGGCCGCAGCGGTGGGACTCAGTTCCATGCGCCGGCCGAGCGCAACGCATATGCCGCGGCCCCTCGAAGCGCTCGCAACCCTGCGCGGAGAGGCCTGCGGGCTCGGTTCGCGGCCTCGCGCACAGCTCGGACGCGCTCCTCGTCCAGTTCGTAGACGGCAGATCCAGATTCCAACAAGAGGCGCTCAAGACGCGCCGCGCGACCCCCTCGCACGCGCCGCCGGAGGGGTGGACTGCGGGTTGCGTTCGGGTCGGTCAACCCACACGCGAGGGACTCGCCGCGCTCGGCGCAGCTCCACCGCGACTCCAAGGCTGCCTCCGGAAGAAGGAAGGATGACCGTGCGTGCTCTAGCCCTCATGCGACCTCGCTGTCGCGCTCTCCCACTCGCGCTCTCGCTCGCCGTCGCGAGCGTCGCCCAACCCGCGCTGGCGCAAACGCTCAGCGGTCGACTCGTCGACGCGAATGGCTTCGGAGTCGCCGGCGTCGACATCGACCTCAAGGCGCAGGGCGGAGGCAGCGATCCGACGCTGTCGCAGGACTTCACCGACGCCAACGGCTACTTCACGACGTCGGTCACGCCCGCGGGGACCTACCGCGTCGAGTTCATTCCGCCGGCGCCGCCGGCCTCGAGCTCGATGTACCTGCGCCTCGACAACGTCGCGGTCTCCGGCGCGACGAACCTCGGAACGATCGCGCTGCCGCAGGGCATCGCGCTGAGCGGCCGCTGCGTGGACGCGTTCGGCGCGCCGCTCGCGGGCGTGAACCTCGACATCACCAACGCCGCCGGCGCCGACGTCAACCTCGTGCACGACACGAGCGACGCCAACGGCTTCTTCGCCGTCGCGGCGCCGGCCGGTGCGATCCGCGTCGACTTCGATTCGCGCCCGGTGATCGGGCCGCTGGTCGCGCCGCAGCGCAGGGCGCTCACCTTGAGCGCGCCGACGACGATGCCCAACGTCGTCCACCCGCCGGGTTTCGTGCTCTCGGCCTTCGTCAAGCGTCAGTCCAACAACGCCGCGGTGGCGGGTCTGGACGTCGACGTGTTCGATTCCGCCTCGCAGGTCGAGCTCTACACGCCCGACGACACGACCGACGCGCTGGGCTTCTTCGACACGGTCGTGCCCGCCGGCGTGTTCGACATCCGCTTCGACGCGCCCGCCGGCTCGGGGCTCGCGAGTCTCGAGCTCGCCTCGCGCGTGGTGACGACCACGACCTTCCTCGGCACGCAGCTCCTCCCGCCGGGCTTCACTCTCAGCGGCGTCGTCACGAGCAACACCGGCGCTCCGCAGAACGGCGTCGACATCGACGTGCACGTCGTGTCGACCGGCGCCTCGGTCTACCTCGGCAGCGACAACACCAACGCCGCGGGTCAGTACTCGGTCGTCGTGCCCGCCGGCACGTACCGCGTCGACTTCTCACCGCCGTACTCCGTGCCGCTCGCCGGCGCACAGGTCCCGAGCCTGGTCGTGAGCGCGAACAAGGTGCAGAACGCGACGCTTCCGAGTTGTCCGTTCTTCAGCACGGTCGGCGTCGGCGCGCCCGGACTCGGCGCCATCACGCCGCAGATCAGCGCGAGCGGAGGCGCGCCTCGCTTGGGCAACTCCGACTACACGCTGCACGTGAGCCAAGGCCGCGGCGGCGCGTTCGCGATCGTCTTCTACTCGACGAACCCGGCCAGCAATCCGCTGCCCAGCCCGATGCAGGTTCAAGCGCCGATGACGCGGCGCATCGTCGCGCTCTCGGGGCCGCTCGGAGTCCCCGGCGCCGGCGCCGCAGCGTTCAGTCTCCCCATCCCTCAAGACCCTTTCCTGGCCGGCAATCTGCTGCGCGCGTGGTTTCGCATTCGCGACGGCGCAGCGGTGAGCGGCCTCTCCAGCACCAATGAACTCCGTGCAACGATCTGTCCTTGATCTTCCCCGCGCGCTCGCCGTCGCGACGCTGGCTTCGATCGCGCTGTGCGCCTGTGGCGGCGGCGGCGGAGGCGGCGGTGGAAGCGTCGGCCCGCCTGTGCCGAGCGACAACGGAGCGTTGGCGAGCACGCAAGGTCTGGTGAGCCTCGCCGCCAGTGACGCGGGCGCTCACGTGCGCTGGGAAGCGCGCGACGCGAGCGGCGCGAACCTCGCGGTGGCGCTGTTCGTCGGCGTCGATCGCGCCAGCGTTCACCAGGGCGCGCCGGTCTCGACCGCCACGGGCGACGGCTCGACGTTCGTGGCGATCCCCGCGGGAGCCACGCGCTTCTTCGGGCTCGCGCTCGATCTGGGCGGCGGCGACTACGCGCCCGTCGGCGCGGTGCTGTCCGCGCGCGCCTCGCCGCCGATCTACGTCGACGCGAGCTCGACCGCTCCTGCGCCCGACGGCAGCTCGCCCGCGCAGGCGTTCCGCGACCTGCGCGAAGCGGCGCTGCTCGCGTTCGCGCTCAGCGGCGGCAACGTCTGGGTGCGCGAAGGCGTGTACGACGCGCCGGGCCTCGAGATCCACACGGGCGTGCACGTCTACGGAGGATTCGACGCGAGCTTCCAACTCGCGGCGCGCGATCCGCTGGCGCATCCCACGCGCGTGCGCGGCGCGGCCGGCTCCGCGGTGTGCGAGATCGTCTCCGGCGTCGGCTCGGCGATCCTCGACGGACTCGAGATCGACGGCGAGTCGTCGGCCAGCTTCGGCGTCGACGTCGACACGGCCGACTGCGAGCTGCGCTCGCTGAACGTGCACGACTGCTCGGGACGCGGGTTGCGCCTGCGCTCCGCCACTCTCGCGGACGCGATCGACGTGCGGCTCGTGCGCTCGCGCGTGGTCGACAACGGCGCGCAGGGCCTGTCGCTCAGCGGCGCCTTCGACCTGCGCGTCGAGGGCTCGCGCTTCGGAGGCAACGGGCTCGAGGGACTCGACCTCGGCGGCCTCGTGGGCCCAGGCGGAGTGCCCGTGAGCCTGCGCGTCCGTGACAGCGTGTTCTCCGGAAACGGCGCCGACGGTCTCGACTGCGACCTCACGCCGCCGCTGAACCCGGCGGGCAGCGGTCGCTACCTGGTCGAGATCGAGACGTCGCTGTTCGAGCGCAACGGCTTCGCGGCGCCGACCGAGGCCACGGCCGGACTCAAGATCGACATCGACTTCGAGCTGATCGCCGACTGGCGCGCGGACATCGTCGTGCGCGGCTGTACGGCGCGGAACAACCTCCGCGACGGCGTGCTGCTCGACCTGGACTCGACCTCGTCGGCCTTCGTGCACCGCCTGCTGTCGAGCGCCAACGGCGGAGACGGACTGGTGGTGAGCTCCGAGAGCACCCCGTCGTTCGCGACGGTCTCGACCAGCGTGCTGGCGGGCAATCTCGGCGCGGGCCTGCGCGCCGAACTGGGCGCCGTTCCGCTGGCGGTGAGTCACTGCGTGCTCGCCGGCAACCTCGGCGGAGGCGTGGTCAGCGCCACGGCGCGTTCGAGCGTGAGCTCGAGCGTCGCCTGGATGCAGCCCAACGCGTGGAACGGCGTGCGCAGCCACTTCAACGTCGAGAGCAGCAACTCCGCGGATGCGCCCTTCACCCATGCTCCGATCGAGTACTTGCGCGCCACGGGCTGGAGCAACGGACAACTCGTGCTGTCGAACAGCGCGAGCCTGGCCGTGGGCGACGACGTCGAGTTCGGCGACGACGGCGTCGAGCGCGACGTGAGTGCGCTGGGCGCGAACCAACGCGTGGGCCTGACGCCGACGCTCACGGCGCCGCGCCTGCCGAGCACGCTCACTCGCTTCGCGAGCGCGGGCGTGGACGAGGACTACTCGCTCGCGCCGCTCTCGATCGCGCGCGACGCCGGCATGGCCGACCCGCTCACGGGTCCGGTCGACGCCGGCCCGTTCGACGCGCCTTTGGGCGGCGAGCCCGGCCGCGACGGAGTGGAGCGCCCCACGCTGTTCTACGCCGCCATGTCGACGCCCGCGGTCGGACAGAACGTCGGCGCGTCGCAGTCGCTCGAGCTCGAGTTCCGCGGCGGCGCGCTCGACCCCGGCTCGGTCAATCCGCAGAGCGTGCGCGTGCTCACCTCCACCGGGCAGGTGTTGAACACCACGGCGTTCCTGCAGGGACAGTCGCTGGTGGTCGCGCCGCCGGGCGGAGGCTGGCCGAGCGGCACGCTGCTGCTCGAACTCCACGCGACGTTGCAGTCGACGGTCGGGACGCCGCTGGCCGCGCGGGCCGCGTTCGAGTTCGTTCGCCCCTGAGCGAGCGCGCAGCGACGGGCGAGGGAAAGCAACCGCGCCGCCCACCTCGAGCGAGGTGAGCGGCGCGACGTTTCGTTCCGGCGCCCCCGGCTCGGGAGGCGCGCGGCGCGCGCTACTGGCAGAACGTGACGCGCACTGCGTTGCTCAATCCAGTGGCGAAGGGCGCCGCGGGATCACGCGACCACCACTGGCAGTACACCGTGTCGCCCGGATCGAGGCCGAGTGAGTTCATGTACGCCGTGGTGAAGGTGAAGGAGTACAGACCCGTGCAGTTGTTCGCCGGAGGCAGCGAGCCATTGCTCGAAATGATCGGCGTGCGCACGGTCGGCGCCGCCACGCACAGCGTGCCGCCTTGGAACGGCGCGCTCAGCGGGCCGAAGCCCCAGAAGAGCAGACCGTTCTTCTGGTTCAGCACGCCGTTGGCGCGCACCGCGAAGTTGCCCGCGTTCTTGCTGGGCAGGTTCAGAACGCTCACCGAGGGGACGCAGCCCAGCGAGTTGGTCTTCGCCGTGCAGTAGGTGGCGGTCAGAGTCGTCGTCGCGATCACCGGCCCGAAGTGCCGCGTCGCGCTCAGGTTGCCCGCCGCGTCGCGGGCGCGCAGGTGGAAGTAGCGGTTGGAGCCCGAGGAACCGATGTTCTGCACGAAGCTCGTCGAAGCCGGCGAGATGTTGTTGGCGCCGGTCGGATCGGTCGTGGGAGACGTGTCCCACACGCCGACGTAGCCGCTCAGCCCCGAGTGCGCGTCACTCGACGCGCCCCAGTTCACCGTGACCGTCGTGAGGCACGAGAGCACGTTGACGGCGTGGGTCGGAGACGAGATCACGCCCGGCTGAGTGGGAACGGCGGTGTCGATCCGGTACGGACCCGCGGTCGCGTAGTCCGCATCCCAGTTGCCCGAGTTGTCGACCGAGCGCACCGCGAAGTGCCAGGTCGGGCTGCTCGACAGCCCGGACGTCGTGAAGGAGAGTTGGTTCTCCTCGGTGTCCTTGGCGTTGGCCGGCGCCGCACCGGCGACCGACGTGCCCCAGCTCACGCCGTAGCCGTCGATGCCCGAGAGGTTGTCGGTCGCCGCGTTCCACACGAAGTCGATCGTCGGATCGTTGCTCCAGACGTTGATCGAGTGCGAGGTGGAGGTCAGTCCGCTCACCAGTCCCGGTTGCGTGCCGTCGACGGTGACGTTCACGCTCTGCGAGGGCAGCGGGAAGTTGTCTCCCACCGCGGTGACTTGCCAGCTCTTGACGCCCTCGGTCGCCCACGAGGTGCGCCAGGTGGCCGTGCGTCCGAAGAACGGATCGAGGTTGCCGAGGAGCACGTCGCGACCGGAGTGCTGGTTGGTCATCAGATTGGTGACCGAGCCATCCAAGAGCGTCGTCCCGCTCGCGACGAGGTTGTCGCCCGTCGAGGTCGAGTTGAGGAACACCGCCGAGGCCGTGGCGCCGGTGGTCGTCGCGCTGGCGGTGATGTCGACCTGCTGTCCGGGCTGGACGAACGAGTCGTTCACGTTCACCGACAAGTTCACAGCGGGCGTGGCGTCGGCCGTGATGACGTAGATCGTCACGCCGAAGTACGCGGTGCTGGTCGAGCTGGCCGGGAAGGTCTTCCAGCGCCAGGTGCCGGCCGCCGGCGAGGACAGGATGCGGACCTCGGTGTTGTCGATCGAGCTCTGCTGCGCGACCCACTCACCCGTGTTGTTGTTGGCGGTGTCGAGCGGCGGTTCGTCGAGGTAGAGGTTCCAGTTGTTGACCAGCGCCTGGCTCGCGCCGGACGAGGACTGCGTCTCGACGTAGTGCATCACCGCGATCAGGCGCTGCGCGTTCGCCGGAACGGTGAACTCGCCGAAGGTCGACTGACCGGCGCCGAGCGAGAAGGCCCACGAGGTGTTGCTCCCGCCCGAGCCCCACTGCGCGCGCGTGCCGTCGATGCGGCCCGCGCCGTAGTTGTCGAGGTGCGTCGCGCTCGCCGTCGTGAGGAACGTGTCGTCCTTGGTGACGGCCGTGGCCATCAGGTGGGCCGACATGCGCTCGGGCAGGTAGGCGAAGTCGGCGCGCTGGTCGATGATGAGCGCCGCCAGACCCGTGACGTGCGGCGCCGCCATGCTGGTGCCCGAGTTGTCGAAGAACCCGTTGAGGTTCGTCGCGTCGGCGGAGCGGATCCAGCGCCCGCCTGCGACCACGTTCGGCTTCCAGCGGTTGTCGCCGGTCGGACCGCGGCTCGAGGTGGAGCGGATGGAGCCCGGGAAGCCCTCCACCGCGTCGTTGTAGTCGAGCACGCTGCCGACCGTCAGCACGTTCTTGGCCGAGGCCTCTTCACCGATGGTGCCCGCGGCCGAACCGGCGTTGCCCGCCGCGAAGACGCTGAGCTGCGCGCCGGCCCAGGCGTTGTCGTCGTACAGACGCGGGTCGGCTTCGGAGCCGATCCAGGGCGAGGCCGAGTTGCCCGACGTGCCCCACGAGTTGTTCGTGACGTGCGGCTTGGGAGTGATGTTCGTGCCGTCGTCGTACTGATTGCCGATGCGCGAGAGGATGTTCGAGACGCTCACCGAGCCCGAGCAGCCGTTGAACACGCGCACGTTGAAGATGCGGCCCGCGCCGCTCCAACCCAGACCGCGCGCGACGCCGCGCAAGCTGTTGTCGCCCGCGCCATCGCTCCACATCGTTCCGGCGACGTGCGTGCCGTGGTTGCAGGAGTCGTCCCAGGCCGCGGGGTCTCCGCCGGCCGCCGAGGACTGGTTCCAACCGATCCCGAAGACGTGGTTCAGCGCGTTGTGGCTGTACTCCACGCCCGAATCGACGATGCCCGCGACGGTGCGCTGGTTCGAGCCGCCCGTCCAGAAGTTGCGCGAGTCGTCGGCGTTGACCAGGCCCATCGACTCGTCGTGGAACACGGTCTCGCCCGCGCGCAGCTCGACGAACTGCACGAAGTCGAGCTCGACCACGCTCTCGACCGCCTGCGGCATCATGCGCACGCGGTGGGCCTGGATGCGCTCGGAGTAGTCGAGCACTTCGACGCCCAGGGCCTCGAGCTGGCGCTGCATCCAGCCGTTGGTGCGGTGCACGTCCGCGAGCGGACGCGCGTCGATCTGCCGGGTCACGCCGTCGGGGTCGACGACCACGCCGCCCGAGCCCTCGAGTTGCTGCGAGTCGGGTCCGAGGTCCGACTCGTACAGGTTGATCCAGGCCTCGAAGGGCTTGTTCGGATCGCTGTTCTGCAAGTGCGCCGCGAGCACCGGGTGGAGCTTCTGCCACGTGCGCGGCAGACCGATCCAGCGGACCGCGTCGTGGGCTGCGACGGCGTCGATCGCGCTGGCGGGCAACGCGAGCTTGAGCGAGTAGTGCGGATGGAATCCGAGCACGCGCGCGCCCAGCGCCTCGAGCTCGGCCACGCGCTCGCGCGTGATGCGCTTGTGCATCATCGCGAAGGCGTAGGTCTGCTGCTGCGGACGGCCGTCGGTGTACAGCGTCTGCGCGTGCGAGGCGAGCAACGGATCGATGCGCTCGTCGGACGGCGGATAGTGCTTGCCGGCGGCGAAGCCCAGGAAGTACGGATCGCCGGACTCGGGCTGCACCATCACGTCGCGGCCGTCCTGCACCTCGTACACCGCTGCGTTGGGCAGCGGGATCGAGTCGTCGAGCTGCTCGTCCTTGGGCGTCGGCGCGGGCGCGCCGTCGGGGACGAGCTGCACGCGGGGCTGTCCGTCGCGCGACAGGCTCGACACCGGCGTGCGCGACGAGGAGTCAACGCGCGGCGCGGGGCCGAAGGGCAGGCGCGGGTCGACGGCGCCGGCCTGGGGTGCGGGGGCGGCGATCGAGGCCGGAATGGGCTCGGCGGGGCTCTGCGATTGCCATGCGACCGCGAGGGCCGGCATCAACAAGGCGCCGCAGTACGTGAGAGGCTGGCGCAACATGGAGGGACTCCAGGTTCGGGAGATTGGGGGACTCGAGAGCAGGCGACGAGCGGAACCGAAGCACGCGGCTGCGGCGGTGCTCGCCTGGAGGATTGAAACGTACGCCTGACGTGAGCGTGACCCGTTTTTGGCCCTCCGCGACGAGGCTACCCCCAAAGCGCGCGCGCCGCCCCCGCCGGCGAGGGCGGGGACGGCGCGCGCAAGGCTGGCGCTGAACGCCGGAGCTACTGGCAGACCGTGAACTGCAGCGCGTTCGACAGGCCCGTGGTGGACGGGCTCTGCGGATCGCGCGACCAGTACTGGCAGTACACCACCTCGCCCGGGTCGAGCCCGTAGGTGTTCATGTCCGCCGTCGTGAAGGTGTAGCTGTACGCGCCGGAGCAGTTGTTGCCGATCGCGCTGCCGCCAGAGTTCTGCGACGGCGTGCGGATCGTCGGCGAGGCCACGCACAGCGTGCCGCCCTGGAACGGCGCGCCGAGCGGCGCGAACCCGAAGAACATGAGGCCGTTCTTCTGGTTGAGCACCTCGGAACAGATGACGGCGAAGTTGCCCGCGCTCTTGGAGGGCGTGACGCCGTTGCTGTCGATGCGAGGCAGGCAGCCGAGGCTGTTGGTCTTCGCCGTGCAGTACACGTCGACCGGCGTCGTGTCCGCCAGCACCGGCCCGAAGTGCAGCGTGGTCGCGCTCAGGTTGCCGGCCACGTCGACGGCGCGCAGGTGGAAGTAGCGAGCGAGGCTCGACGAGCCGATGTTCGTCGAGTAGCTCGTGACGGGGCCCAGGTTCGGAGCTCCGCCGGGGATCGTCGCAGGAGAGGTCGTCCACTGCGCGATGTAGCCAGCCAGCCCCGAGCCGCCCGTGTCCGCCGCCGCCGACCAGGTCATGTTGACCGTGGTCGAGCAGTTGACGACGTTCACCTGGTGCGTCGTCGAGCCCAACAGGCTCGCCGAGCCCGGCGCGGTGGTGTCGATGCGGAACGGACCGACGCTCGCGTAGCTGGCGTTCCAGTTGCCCGAGTTGTCGACCGGCCGCAGGCTGAAGTTCCACGTGCCCTGACCGAGGGTCTCGCTGAAGCTCGTCACCTGCTCGATGTCCTTGGCCGCGCTCGGCAACCCGGCGCTCAGGCTCGTGAACACGCCGTAGCCGTCCACGCCCGACACGTTGTCATTGGGTTGCGTCCAGGTGTAGGTGATCGTCGTGTCGTTGGTCCACACGTTCGGCGTGTGGGTCGAGGACTGCAGGTTGGTCGGCAGCGGCGGCGGCGTGTCGTCCACGTAGATCGTCACGTCGTCGGTCACGGTGGTGGCGTTGTCAGCCCGCGCCTGCACCGAGAACGTCTTCAGTCCCTGGGAGGCCCAACGCGTGGTCCAGCGGTGCGTGCGGCTGGAGTTGTGGATCACGTCGCCCATCGTCACGTCGCGGCCCGAGGTGGCGTTGCCCATGAGGTCCGTCGTCGAACCGTCCAGCAGCGTGTTGTAGCTGGCCTGGAGCGTGTCGCCCGTCGAGGAGGAGTCGAAGTACACGCCCGAGGCGAAGGTCTCCGGGTTGGTGTAGGTCGCCGTCACCGTGACGTTGTCGTTGGTGTTGACGTACACGTCGTTCGCGCTGACGTTGATCGTCGGCGTGGGCGTCGTGTCGCCGTAGGTCACGATCACGCACACACCCGCGCGCGTGGTCTGCAGCGGCGCGATGAAGCTCGGCCAGAGCTTCACCTTCCAAGCGCCCACCGGCGGGCTGTTGACCATGCGCACCTCGGTGTTGTCCACCGACGACTGCTGCGCGGTGTACTCCCCCGTCGACGGCGACCCGGTGAACGGCGCGGCGTCGAGGATCATGTTCACGTTGCTCACCAGCGCCTGCGAAGCGCCCGCCGAGCACGCCGCCTCCTTGTAGTGGTAGACGACGGTGACGCGCGTCGCGCCGCTCGAGACGTCGAAGTCGAGCTCGACCGCGCCTGTCGTCGAGGTCTGGTTGAAGCTCCAGAAGTACAGCGCCTGCTGCGAAGTGCCCCAGTGCGCCTTGTACGCATCCAGGCGGCCGACGCCGTAGCTGTTGAGGTGCGTGGCGTCGCCGCTGGGCGAGTCGATGGTCTGATCGTCCTTCGACAGCGTGCCCGCCATCAGCACGGCCGAGAGCGCCGAGGGGTTGTAGCGCAGGAACGAGTAGTGATCGCAGAGCTGCGCCGCGATGCCCGACACCAGCGGCGTCGACATGCTCGTGCCGCCCTTGAGCACGTAGCCGTTGGTCGTGCCGGCCTGCACCGAGAGCAGGCGCTGGCCCACCGCGGACAGGTTCGGCTTCCAGCGGTCGTCGCCCAGCGGCCCGCGGCTCGAGCCGGTCCAGATCGTGCCCGGATCACCGACGCCCGAGTCGCGCCACTTGAGCGAGTTGCCCACCGTCAGCGCGTTCTTCGCCGACGACTCCTCGCCGATCGTTCCGCTCGTGGGGCCTTCGTTGCTCGCCGACCAGATCCACAGCTGGTCGTTGGCGTAGGCGTTCGCGTCGATCGTGCGGCAGTCGGTCTCGCTGCCGATGAAGGGCGTCGAGACCACGTTGGAGCTGTACGAGTTGCTCACCACCATCGGCGCGGGCGAGATGTTCGTGCCGTCGTTGTAGGCGCTGTTCATGCGCGACAGCCAGGTCGCGAACGACGCGTTGCCGCCCTTGCGCACGATGAACAGCCGGCGCGCGGTGGTCAGGCCCAGTCCGGGCGCGCCGCCCTGGTAGCTGTCGTCGACGTCGTCGTTGCCCGAGATCGTTCCGGCGACGTGCGAGCCGTGACCGTCGGTGTCGTCGAAGGGATCGCCGGCGCCGGTGTAGTCCCAACCCACCGCCCAGGCGTCGAGCGCGGTGTGCGGCGCGTAGTAGCCCGAGTCGATGTAGCCCGCCTGACAGCTGCCGCTCGTCGCGCCGTCGTAGCTGGCGCGCGTGCGGTCGGCGTTCGACATCGCCATGGCCTCGTCGTGGTCGTAGCTCGGCTCGCGCTCGAGGTCGACGAACTGCACGAAGTCGAGCGCGACGAGGTCTTCGAAGCGCTCGCGCGGGACGCTGGCGAGGAACGAGCGCACCGACTCGGTCCACACGCCGACTTCGATGCCCAACTCGGCCAGCGCCTTGTGCTGCCAGCCGTTCGAGTACGTGTCGTAGGCGTCGAACTCCGCGTTGCCGCGCTTCTTGTTGCCCTCGGGATCGACTTCCATCGTCTCGCCGACGAGCACGCGCGTCGACGCGTCGCACAGATCGCTCTCGAACACGTTGATGTGCACCAGCAGCGACTCACCCGGCTGCGCCGCGCCGAGCACGTGGCTCACGTCGGGATGCAGCTTCTGCCAGCTCTGCACGGCGCCGATCCAGCGCACGAAGTCGAGCGCCGCGAGCTCGTCGAGGCGCGTCGGATCGAAGCTGATCTTCATGGTGTAGAAGGGGTGGAACTCGATCGCCTTCGCTCCGAGCGCTTCCAGCGCCAGCACGCGCTCGGTCGTCATGCGCTTCTGGAACATCACGAAGGCGTACGTGCGCGGCTCGGGCCGGCCGTCGGCGCCGAGGCGCGCGACGATGTCGAGCAGCGCGGGATCGATGCGCTCCCCGGCCGGCGGGTAGTGCTTCCCGGCCGCGAAGCCGAGGAAGTACGGATCGCCGCTCGCGGGGGCGATCTCGCGGTCGCCGGCGTCGGAGGCTTCGATCACGGCCGGAACCGGCAGCGGAACCTCGTCGTCGAGACGGTCGATCGGGACTTCGCGCGCGACGCCGATGATCGCGTCGCGCTCGTCGGCGGGCCGGGGAGCGAGTTGCTCTTCGAGCGGCGCCTGGGTGAGGAGGGCCAGCGAAACGATGATGGACATGGGGTGGGGTGCTCGTAGTGAGAGTGGGCGCCCGCCGATACGGGCCGACGCCATGGACGGGCCGGGGCGGTCCCGGGTCCTCGCGGTACCCCGCTTCCATCCAGACGCCTCGGGGGGCGTTACTCACCGGTCGCGAGAAAGTTCGCAAGGCCCGCGCAGCCCCGTTTGGAGGGGGCCAGCGGGGTGCGCCGGGCGCGGCGGATCAGGTTCCTCCAGCACGGATCCTCGATCGCGGCCTGAAACTCAGGCGCGTTCGGAAGCCCCACGGAGCGTGCGCCCCCCCGCCCTCGGACCCGCGGGTCCGCGCCGATCGAGTCGCTGACGAGCGTGGGCTGAGCTCTCCAGCGTCCGTCTGATCGACGTGCGGCCCGGCGAGCCTGGTCGAGGTGCGGCTCGAGGAGCATGGACGCCGCGAGCACGATCACGATCGGCGTTCGTCGCGCATCGGATCCGCGCGCGAGGGTCGATCGCCTTGCTCAGCTTGCATCGCCGCCGCTGAGCGAGTGGATTCGCGCGAACCGACATCGAGCCCTCGGGCGCGCGGGTAGCTTGAGCGGACGATGTCGAAACGACTGCAAGCCCTCGAAGGGGCGCTCGTCGAGCTCGAGCGAGAAGGTCGGCTCAGCGCCGAGCAGCGCGAGCTGGTCAACGCGCGGCTGCGCGAGGTCTGGAACGCGCGGCGCATCGACTTCACCGCCGTCGTCGCGGCCTTCGGCGCCCTGCTCATGGCCGCCGGGCTGCTGTACCTGATCGGCTACAACTGGGAGCTGCTCGGCAAGCCGGGCAAGTTGGGGATCGTGTTCGGCGTCTGGTTCGGCCTGCACTTCGCGGGCTGGCGGCTGGCGCAGGGCGGCGACTATCCGCGCCTCGGTCGCGCCTTCACGCTCGCCGGCGTGCTGGCCTTCGGCGGCGCGCTGGGTCTGGTCGCGCAGATCTACAACCTCTCGTCGCACTACCCGAACGCGGTGCTGCTGTGGTGGACGCTGAGCATCCCCATCGCGCTCGTCACGCGCTCGCGCGCGGTTCTCGTCGCGGTGCTCGCGCTCGCGCTGGTCTGGACGGCCTGGCACACCGGCGTCTGGCTCGACGATCAGCAGAGCAATCACGAGCGCGACTGGCTGTTGAACTTCCCGCTGGTCGGCGCGGCGTTCGCGGCCGTGCTGTGCGCGCTCGTCGCGCTGTGCGAAGACACGAGCTTCGAGGAGTTCGCGCCCGTGCTGCGCCGACCGATCCTCGCGCTCGCCGCCGCGGCGCCGTTCGTGCTCGCGTTCCACGAACCCTGGAGCGATGCGCCGCCCCACTGGTGGAGCCGTCCGGAGCTCGAGCGGCCCGCACTCGCGGAGCATTTCGAACTCCTCGCGCCCGTCTGGGCCGCGTGCGCGTGCGCCGCCATCGCACTCGCTGTCGCCACCGTGCGCAGTCGAGCGCTCCACGTGCGCATCGGCTGGGGCGTCCTGGCCGCGATCGCGCTGCATGCGCTGCTCGCGCTCTTCGCGCCGCGCTGGATCCCGATCTTCGCCAACGTCGCGCTGTTCGGCGGCGCGCTGACCGCCATCGCACTCGCGACGCACCTGGGCCGCGCATCGCTGGCCAGCGCCGGCATCCTGTTGTTCCTCGCGGGAGTCGTGGCGCGCTACTTCGAGTACCTGTGGGACAAGCTCGAGGGCGCCTACGCGTTCCTCTCCACCGGAGCGCTGCTGCTCGGCGTCGCCTGGGTGTTCGAGAACCGCCGCCGAGCCGCGCGCGCACGCCTGGAGGCGTCCAAGCCGTGAACCCGACGCTGAAGTTCTGGGCCGCCGTCGCGCCGTCCTTCCTGGCCGTGGCCGGCATCGCCGTCCGCTCCGAGTTGCTGCTCGCGCACGCCGTCGAGGTGCGCCTCGAAGTGCGGCCGTACGATCCGATGGACGCGCTCTCGGGACGCTACATCGCCGCGCCGCTGGCGATCGCGGTGCTCGAGGTCGACACGTTGCGCAACGAGTGCGCGCACGCGCAACCGGGCGACAGCGTGTGGGTCGCGCTCGAGCCAGGCGAGCCGTGGTGGCGTCCGACCGCCGTGCTGTGCGCGCCGCAGCCCGACGTGCTCAGCCTGCGCGGGGTCGTTCGCGAGCAGTACGACTCGCGCTGGTCGATCGACTACGACATCGACCGCTTCTACATCCCCCACGACGCCGAGGACCCGAGCGCGCCCGCGAGCGGGCCGCGACCGCAGATCATCGCGGTGCTCCACATCGACGCCGATGGCGCTGGAATCCTGACCGATCTGCTCGTCGAAGGTGAGCCGTACGCCGAGTGGAACGCGCGCCAGCAGCAAGCGACGCAGGAGCGCTGACTCCGGCGCGCGCCGCAAAGCAGCGCCGGGGCGCGCAGTCCGCGGTGGACCTGCGCGCCCCGGCGTTCGAAGACCGCAGCGGTGTCAGTTGCAGACGGTGAACTGCGCCGCGTTCGACAGGCCCGTCGTCGAGGCGCTCTGCGGATCGCGCATCCAGTACTGGCAGTACACGGTCTCACCCGGGTCGATGCCGAACAGGTTCATCTGCGCGGTCGAGAAGGTGAACGAGTAGCTGCCGGAGCAGTTGCTGCCCGTGGCGCTGCCGCCGGAGTTCTGCGACGCGGTGCGGATCGTCGGCGAGGCGACGCACAGCGTGCCGCCCTGGAAGGGCGAGTTGAGCGGCGCGAACCCGAAGAACATCAGGCCGTTCTTCTGGTTCAGCACGTTGGTGCAGCCGATCGTGAGGTTGCCGGCGCTCTTGGAGGGCGAGCCCACCGCGTTGATCGCAGGCACGCAGCCGAGACTGTTGGTCTTGCCGGTGCAGTACGTCGTCGCCGTCGAGGGCGTGATGTAGATCGGGCCGAAGTGGAACTGGTTCTGTCCGTTGCCGGCGTTGTCGTAGGGCCGGATGTGGAAGTACCAGGGCTGCGCCGAGGGTGCGAGGTTCGTGGTGAAGCTCACCGCCGCCGGTCCGCTCTCGAGCGTCGCGTCGGGCGTCGTCGAAGGGTTGTGGTCCCACACGTACGAGGCGCCGGCGACGCCCGAGCCGCCGCCGTCGGTCATCGCATCCCACACGACGGTCACGCTCGGATTGCACGAGTACGAGCCCAACGCGTTGGTCGTCGAGCTCAAGCCCGTGATGTAGTTGGGCTGGACGCCGTCGTACAGGATCGGGCCGTAGCTGACGAAGCTCGGGCTCCAGTTGCCGCTGCGGTCGACCGGGCGGAGGCTGTAGTAGTACGTGCCGAACGAGCCGCCGAGCGTGGTGACGTAGCTGTTCACCGCGCCGATGTCCTGCGTGGTGTTCGGCAAGGCTGCGATGCCCTGCAGAACGTGGCTGTAGCCGTTCACGCCGGAGATGTTGTCGCCGCCGGGCGTCCAGTTCAGCGACAGGTTCGGAGAGTTGACCCACACGCCGGCGGGGTGCGTCGCGGAGGTCAGGCCCGTCGGCAGCGCCGGCGGAGTGCCGTCGACGGCGATCGCTACGGAGTCGGTCTTGTTCACCCAGTTCTCCGAGCGCGCGTTCACCGAGAACGACTTGAAGCCCTCGGTGGCCCAGCGCGTGGTCCAGGTCACGCTGCGCGAGTCGTTGGGAGCGATGCTGCCCACGAGCACGTCGCGACCGGAGTGCTGGTTGCTCATGTAGTTCGCCGTCGCGCCGTCCTCGAGCACGCCGGTCGCGTTCTGGAGCGAGTCGCCGCTCGAGGTCGAGTCGAAGAACACCGCGGAAGCCACGTACTCGGGGTTGTACGCCGTGGCGGTGATGCTCACGTTCTCGTTGGGCTTGATGGCGAGGCTCGAAGCGCTGACGTCGAGCGAGCCGTCAGGAGTCGTGTCGGCGTAGTGGACGACCACCGCCAGACCGATGCGCGTGTTGCTGGTGGCGCTGTCGGGGTGGATCTTGATGCGCCAGTTGCCTGAGATCGGATTGTCGATCAGGCGGATCTCGGTGTTGTCGCGCGTGCTCTGCTGGGCGGAGTACTCGCCGGTGTTCGTCGTCGTGGTGTTGCCGTTCGTGGGGCTGTCGATCCACAGATCGAGGTCGTTGACCAGCGCCTGCGACGCGCCCGAGCTCGCCGCCACCTCGTGGTAGTACAGGCACACCGCGATGCGCGTGGCCCCGGCGCTCACCGGCACGTCCACGTAGTTGCCCGTGCTCGTGCCCTGCGTCCAACCCCAGAAGTACAGCTCGCCCAGGCCGTAGTGAGCCTTGTACGCATCGAGCCGGCCCGCGCCCCAGTTGTCGAGGTGCGTCGCCGTGGGCGTGCTGAGCAGCACGTTGTCCTTGGTCATCGCGGTCGCCATCAACAGCGCGCCGGTCGTGACCGCGTTGTGCCGCAGGAACGGGTGGTGCTCCATGAGCTGCGCGGCCACGCCAGCGACGTGCGGCGCCGCCATGCTGGTGCCGGTCTTGAGCGTGTAGCCCGTGAGGTTGTCGGCGTCGCACGAGAGGATGGAAGTCGCCGGCGCGGAGATGTTGGGCTTCCAGCGGCCGTCGCCCGTCGGGCCGCGGCTCGAGCTGGGGTACATCTCGCCCGGGTCCTCCGCGCCGACGGCGTAGTCGCGCACGCCGCCCACGGTGAACACGTTCTTCGAGGAGGGCTCGATGCGCACGCTGCTCGCGCCGGAGCCGTCGTTGCCGGCGGCGAACACGTGGAGCTGGGTGTACGTGTAGACGCTCGCGTCGATCGTGCGGCAGTCGGCTTCGGTGCCGAACGCGCCGCCCGAAGGCGCCGGGGTGCCCCACGACTGATTGGTGACGTGCGGACGCGGCGTCACGTTGCCCGAACCGTCGGTGATCGCGGAATCGAAGCTGCCGAACACCGAAGCCATCGAGGCGCCGCCGTAGGAGCAGCCCGCGCCGAAGAACATCTTGGTGTTGAAGAAGCGCGTGGTCGCAAGGTTGGCGATGTTCCGCGCAGCGCCCTCGTAGCTGTCCTCGACGGCGCCCGAGCCCATGATCGTGCCCGCGACGTGCGTGCCGTGGCCGCACAGGTCATCGGTGGTCGCCTCGCCGCTGCCCGTGAGGTTCGACGCCGTCCAGAAGAAGCCCGTGAGGCCTGAGTGCGAGTACTCGATGCCGGAATCGCCCTCGCCCACGACCGCCGTGTTCGCGCCGTCCCACACGGTGCGCGTGCGATCGGCCAGGACCATCGGCATCGACTCGTCGTGCGCGAGCTGCGGAACGCCGTGCGGCTCGACGAACTGCACGAAGTCGAGCGCGGTCAGCGCTTCGAGCTGCGACGGCGCGAGGCGCGCGCGGAAGGCGCGGATCGAGTCGACGTACTCGAACACCTCGACGCCCAACTCCTGGAGCGCGCGCTGTTGCCAGCCGTTGGACATCCAGGCCTTGGCCCCGACGTTCGGGTCTTCGACCTGCGTCACGCCGTCCGGTCCGCCGAGTTCGACCGTGCCGACGCGCCGCCAGGTCGACGCCTCGCACAGGTCCGAGTCGTACACGTTGATGTAGCCCTCGAGCAGCTCGCCGTCGCGCAGCTTCGCGAGCGCGTCCCCCATCGCGGCGTGGACCTTCTGCCAAGGCTGCGGGACACCCACCCAGCGCACGAAGTCCAGGCCCGCGAGCGCGTCGACCGCGGCCGGCGCGAGCGCGACCTTCACGCAGTAGTGCGGGTGGAACTCGAGCACGCGCGCGCCGTGCTCGCGCAAGAGCTCCAAGCGCTCCTCGGTGATGCGCTTTTGGAACATCACGAAGGCGTAGGTCTCCTGCGCCGGGCGGCCGTCGAGGTAGTGCGACTGCAGCGAACCCGAGAGCAACGGATCGATGCGCTCGTCGGCCGGCGGGAAGTGCTTGCCCGCGGTGAAGCCCAGGAAGAACGGGTCGCCGCTGGCGGGCGCGATCAGCGTGTCGCCGTCGTCGCCGGGTTCGATCACGGCCGCCACGGGAAGCGGAACCGCGTCGTCGAAGCCGAGCTCGACCGAGTTGAACTGCGTCGGGTCGTTGAGCGGCGCGACCGGGAGCGTCTCGGCTTGCTGGGGCGCGAGAAGCGAAGCCGGCACGTTGCTTTGCAGCGGACAGACGAGGGCGAGAGTTGCGGCGAAGAGCATGGCGCTTGGTGAAGCTGGGGACGCGGAGGGGCCCGCTGACGCGAGCCGAAGAGACGACACCTCTGCGATCCGCGCCGCCGCCGCGCCGTTACGGCTGGCGCGTGACGCGCTTCACGAAACCTGAGTCGGAGGCGCGTCGGGAGACGGCTTCTCCGCGCTCGGCGGCCGGAACAGCGGCGAGAACGTCGGCGGGATCGGCGGCGAGGCGAGCGGCGGGGCCGCCGAGGGCGCGGCATCGGCGCCGAGTTCTGCGCCTGCGCCGACGTCCACCAGTCCGCGTTGCACCAGCGCGTGGATGCGCTCGAGCAACTCGGCCGCGAGCGCGGGCTGCGCGCGGCACAGCTCCTCGAGCACCTGCGGGCCTTCGCTCTCGATGCGCTCGAGGCACTCGAAGATGAGTTGCTCGAGCAACGCCTCGCGCGCCTCGGCGCGCGCCGGATCCCGATCGTCCCGTGCTCCCGCTTCAGACTGCGCCATTGCGGGCCTCATCCGCGCGCGCGGGCCGTCGTTACGAAACGTTCATTGGTTCTCGAGCCGGCGAACCAGCAGGTCGAAGCGCGGATCCTCGCGCAGCACCGCCAACTCCGGCGCGCCGCGCAGGCGCGAGGCGTCTTCGAATCCGCTGGTGATCGCGGCCTCGACCAGCTCGATCCCGAGCTCCGTCGCACGCGCCTCGACTTGCGCCTCGCCGCGGGCGCGCGCCGCGACGCTGATCTTGCCGAGCACCTCGACGCACTCGTAGAGCACGTCGGGCCGACCGGTCGTGTACTGGCGGCCCTCCACCACGAACTCGAGCGCCCGCTCGAGCTCGCCCGCCGCGCGTCGCACGCTGGCGCGCATGAACAGCGCGCTGGCGAGCCCCGCCTTGACGCCCGCGTGGCCCCCGGTCGCATCGAGCGCGTCGCGCAGCAGCTCCACCGCGCGCGTCGACTGCGCCTCGGCCTCCTCCAGGCGTCCGAGTTCCGTCGCGATGCCGCTGTGGATCGAGAGCGCCGCGCCGAAGAAGTAGCCGTACTCGACGCGCTCGGGGTGCCGCGTGAACAGCTCCTCGAGCGCCGCCACCGACTCGCGCGCCACGGCGTCCGCGCCAGCGAAGTCGCCGCCGTTGGCGGAGTGCGCCGCGAGGTTGAGCCCGATCACCGCCAGTCGCTTGCGCTGCTCGGGATCCTCGGGGAAGTCGTCGGACAGCGAACGCGCCGCGGCGAAGCCCTCGGTGAGCACGCGCGTCGCGCGCTGCGAGTCCGTGTGCGTCATCAGGCGCAGCCCGTAGTTGTTGGCGAGCTCGACCATGTGCTCGCGCGCGCGCAGCGAGTGCGGCGTCTTCTCCAGCACGCCCTCGAGCAGCTCGAAGGCCTCGGCGTAGTTGCGGTCGGCCTCGTCCATGCGCGAGAGGTGCACGAGCACCTGGGCCGCCGCCGAGAGCGAACTCGAGAGCGAGTTGTCGAGCTCCGCGTCGTCCGGCGTCAGCGCGCGGAGCTGGCGACCGAGCGCGACCGCCTGCTCGTACAGCTCCAGGCTCTGCTCGGTCTCGCCGCGCGCGTACACGGCGTAGGCGAGCGAGTACCGCAGCAGCACGAGGTCGATCCCGGCGCGCAGGCGCTGGGGATCGCTGAAGTCCTCGCCGCCGAGGATCTCGATCGACTCGCGCCACAGCGCCTCGGCGCGCTCCGCGTCGCCCGCGCCGTTGGACTGCACCGCGAGCTGTCCGAGCGCGCTGGCCAGCGTGTGGCGCGTCTTGAACGAGTCGTCGTGCCTCCGCGCCTCGCGCAGGAGCTCGACCGCGCGCTCGTGGCGCGCACGGGCTTCGTCGAAGCGGCCCAACTCCGCCAGCAGGTCCCCGATCGAACGCTCGGTGTAGGCGCGCTCGCGCTCGAGTTCGGCGCTGCCCGCCGCTTCGGACTGCATCTGCGAGTAGAACTCGAGCGCCTTCTCGAGCAGCTTGCGTCGCACCGGCTGCATCTGCGGCACGTCGGCGAGCGCGTCGGCGCCGGTCTCGGCCAGCATCTGCTCCACCGCCACGCGCGCGCGATCGAAGTTGGTCTGCGCGCGCTGGCGCTCGAGCGTCGCACGCTCCAGCGCGCCCTCGAGCTCGGTGTTCGCGCGCGCGAGCTCGCCGCCGCGTCGCTCGATCTCCGCGTTCGCGGCCGAGAGCTCGCTGTTGAGCTTGCGCTGCTCTTGTGCGGCGCGCGCCTGCAGCAAGCCGTAGGTCGCAGGCCCTCCGATCACGAGCACGAAGCCCAGCGCAGCGGACAGCGCGCGCGCCGGATGGCGCCTGGCCCAGCGTGCGACGCGCTCGATGCTCCCCAGCGGCCGCATCGCGATCGGCCGACCCTCAAGGAGGTTCGTCAGGTCGTCTCCGAGAGCGCGCGCGCTGGCGTAGCGGCGCTCGAGCTCGACCGACATCGCCGCGGAGCACACCGTCTCGACGTCGAGCGACACGCGCGGGTTGAGTCGGCGCGGCGACTGCGCCGAGCCCGCGAGGATCTGCTGCACGATCTCCGTCACGCCGGCGCCGGAGTACGGCAGTCGCAGCGTCAGCAGCTCGTACAGGCTCACTCCGAGCGAGTACACGTCCGTGCGCGCGTCGGCGTCGGAGGCGCGACCGCTGGCGAGCTCGGGCGACATGTAAGCGGTCGAACCCATCAATGCGCCCGCGCCGGTCAGGCGCTCCGCGCCGCGCTGCGAGGCGAGTCCGAAGTCGACGACGAGCGCGCGTCCCTCGCGCGTGAGCATCACGTTGGAGGGCTTGATGTCGCGGTGGACGACGCCGCGCGAGTGCGCGTGCTCGAGCGCGGCGCACACCTGGCGCACCAGCTCGATGCAGGCCTCGACCCACGGACGCTCGAACAGCTCGCCGCTGACGGGAGCGGAGAACGCGCACGCCAGATCGCGGCCCTCGAGGCTCTGCGGCGCGCGGCCGCGCAGGCGGCGCAGCACCTCGTCGAGCGACACGCCGTCGACGAGCTCCATCGCGTAGTACGGCACGCCGCGCTCCTCGCCGCAGGCGAACACGGCGGCGATGCCGGGGTGCGAGAGGCGCGCGACGGCCTCCACTTCGCGGCGGAAACGCTCGCGCGCGCCTTCGAAGTAGAGCTGCTCGGGTCGGATCAGCTTCAGCGCGACTTCACGCGACAGCGAGCGCTGTTGCGCGCGGAACACGACGCCCATGCCGCCGCCGCCCAGGCGCTCGAGCAACCGGAAGTCGCCGAGCTCCTCGGGGAACGGTTCGGACGCATCGGCGCTCACCAGCAGTCCCGCGGACTCCAGCGCGCGGATGCGTTCGCGCACCGAGGCGTCGCGGGCGCGCGGGTGGCGCTGTGAAAATTCTTCGAGGCTGCGGCACACACCCTGCTCGCGCTCCTCGAGGTACAGGAACACCAGATCCTCGTCGGCAGCCCCGCCCCCGCCGACGCTCGTGCGCTGTGAATCCATGCCGTTCCCACCGAGTCTACGACGCTCGAACGGGAGTATGCTTCGCTCCGACGGCGCGAGCACTCCACCTGGTGCGCGTCCGCGCCCCGCCTCCATGAACGACGACGTCGGCCAACTCGCCGAACGGGCTGCCGCCGGCGACCGCGCCGCGCTGGACCGCCTGCTGGAGCTCTACCTGCCCGAACTGCGCGCCTTCGTGCGGCTGCGGGCCGGCGCGGTCGTGCGCGCGCGCGAATCGAGCTCGGACATCGTGCAGTCGGTGTGCCGCGAGGTGATCCAGCACGCCGAGCGCTTCCAGTTCCCCAGCGAGCTGGCCTTCAAGCAGTGGCTCTACACCACCGCGCTGCGGAAGATCGTCAATCGCAAGGACTTCTACCTCGCGCAGAAGCGCGATGCGCAGCGCGAGATCCCCATCTCGAGCGGGGACAACTCCAAGGCCGAGCGCCAACTGTTCGACTGCTACCGCTCGTTCTCGTCGCCCAGCCGGCAGGCGATGGTGCGCGAGGAGATCGAACGCGTCGAGAAGGCCTTCGAGGACCTGCCCGAGGAGTACCGCGAGGTGATCACGCTCGCGCACGTCGTCGGGCTCTCGCGCGCGCAGATCGCCGAGCAGATGGGCAAGAGCGAAGGCGCCGTGCGCGTGCTCCTGCACCGCGCGCTCGCGCGTGTGTCGGCGTTGCTAGCCGATCCCAACGCCAGCAAACCGGCTCAGGAGTGACCCACGCGATGGAGCTCGAGTTCCACGGCGCCAGCGGAGAGACGACAGGTTCCTGCCACCTCCTGCGCGCCGGCGGGAAGACGATCCTGCTCGAGTGCGGACTGTTCCAGGGCCGGCGCGCCAAGACGTACGCGCGCAACTTGAAGCTGGGCTTCGACGCGCGCGCCGTCGACGCGGTGGTGCTCAGCCACGCGCACATCGATCACTCCGGCCGCCTCCCGCTGCTCGTGCAGCGCGGCTTCAAGGGACCGATTCACGCCACCGCCGCGACGCGCGATCTGTGCGACGCGATGCTCAGCGACTCGGCGATGATCCAGTTGCGCGACGCGGAGTATCTGAGCCGCCAGCGCTTGATCGAGCACGTGCGCGGCCAGCGCGTCGACGACGCCGGCCGCTGGAAGCCGCGCGCGAACCAGCCGCCCTCGCGCGGCGTGTCGAACCTCGGCAAGCGCGAGTTCGCGCCGCTGTACCTCGAGGACGACGTGCGCGCGACGATGAAGCGCTTCAAGCCGCACGCCTGCGGCGAGTGGTTCGCGATCGGCGCGCAGGTGCGGGTGCGGTTGCACGACGCGGGACACATCCTGGGATCGACCTGGGTCGAGCTGGAGGTGCGCGAACGCAGCGGGGTCCGTCGGCTGGTGTTCACCGGCGACTGGGGCCGCGCTCAGCCGATCCTGCGCGATCCCGAGCCGCTGCGCGCCGGCGACGTGATGATCTCCGAGAGCACTTACGGCGATCGACGCCATCCGGCGCTCGACGACACCGAGTCGCAGCTCGAGGCCGCCGTCGAACGGCTGATGCGGCGCGGTCGCGGCAAGCTGCTGATCCCGGCCTTCGCCGTCGGCCGCACGCAGCACGTGCTGTACGTGCTCGAGACGATCTTCGAGCGCCGCCGCGGCCCCGCGCTGCGCGTCGTGGTCGACAGTCCGCTGGCCAAGCGCGCCACCGAGATCGTCGCCGCGCACCCCGAATGCTTCGATCGCGAAGCGCTGGCGCGCATCGAGCGCGTGCAGAGCGGCGCGTCGAAACGCCTGCACGTCTCGTTCACCGAAACGGTCGACGACTCGAAGGCGCTCAACCGCGACCACGGGCCGGTCGTGATCGTGTCGGCCTCGGGGATGATGGAATCCGGGCGCGTGCTGCACCACCTCGCCTGGGGCATCTCGAGCCCCGAGACGGAGATCGCGATCGTCGGCTACCAGGCGCGCGGCACGCTGGGCCGCAAGCTCGTGGACGGCGAGAAGCAGGTCAACATCCTGGGCTTCTCGTACGACGTGCGCGCGCGCATCACGACCATGAACGGCTTCTCCGCGCACGCCGATCGCGACGGACTGCTCGAGGCGCTCGCGCCGCTCGCGGGCGAAGTGGAGACGCTGTTCCTGATCCACGGCGAGAACGATCAGCGGCTCCCGCTGGCGCGAGCGTTGCGCGATGCGGGCTTCGCGCGCGTCGAGTGTCCGCGCGATGCGCGCGCGTGGCGCGTGTGACTCCGTGAACGGCGCAGGGCGACCCGAGCCTTCGCTCGAGCCGCCCCGCGCGCACAACCGCTAGCGCTTCGCTACTCGCACATCACGACCGCCATCGCGTCGCTCAGGCCCGTGCCGAAGCTGTCGCCCGGATCGCGGTACCAGTACTGCGCGAAGATCACGCTGCCCGGCGCGTTGAAGCCGCTCGCGTTGGCGTAGGCGCGCGTGAAGGCGAAGTCGAACACGCCCGAGCAGTCGTTCGGACCCGCGTTGCCGCCCGAGGCGAGGAGCCCCGTGCGAATCGTCGGCTGCGCGACGCACTTGAGTCCGCCCTGGAAGGGTTGCGCGGTCTCCGCGAAGCCCCAGAACAACAGACCCGACTTGTTGTTGATCACGTTGCTCGCGAGCAGATGCAGGTCGTCCTGGCCCGTGGCGCTCAGGCGTCCGGTCATCGACATCGTCGGCAGGCAGAACTGGCTGTTCAGCTTGGGCGCGCACAAGGACCAGCCCCCGGCGGTCATCACCGAGTACGGGCCGACGTGGACCGTGGTGCTGGCGTTGCCGAGCGCATCGATGGCGCGTACGTGGAAGTAGTACGTGGCCAGTGAATCGGGCGCGTGCACGCTGGCGATCGGGATCGCGATCTCGGGCGCGGTGTCGGGGATCGTGTCGAGCACCTGGTCGAACTCGTACGAGTAGCCGGCCACTCCCACGCCCGCGTCGAACGAGTCGTCCCACTGGAACTGCACGTTGCTCTCGCAGCTCCACGCATTCACGGGATGCGTCGTGGAAGCGACGTTGGCGGGCTCGCTCGGAGGCGTGCCGTCGACGAGCACGTAGTTCGTCGCGTAGCGGAAGCCGGTGTTGTCGGAGTAGGCGCTCGTGTCGAACTGCTTCCAGCCGTCGGTCCACCAGCGCGCGTTGAAGTACGCCGAGCGCGAGTTGCCCTGGAGGATGTCGCCGAGTTGGCACTCGTAGCGACCGTCCACGTTGTCAGCGAGGTCGTCGTAGGCGCCGTCGTTGAGGTAGCGCCACGCGTCGTTCACCGAGCCGCCGAGCGGGTCGACCTCGAGGTGCGTGGCGGACGCGACGTAGCTGGGGCTCGTCACCGAGGCGGTGAACGTGACGTCCTGTCCGGGCAGCGCGGCGTTCGAGCTCTGACCGACCTGCAGGCTGATGTTGGGCGTCGTCGAGCTGTAGACGAGGAACGTCGTCACGCCGAACTTGCCCGCCGTCGTGGCGCTGTACGGGTGCGCCTTCCAGCGATACCAACCCGCCGGCGGATTCTCGATCGTGCGCAGCTCGTGGTTGTTGCGGCTGGGCAGACCCGCGTTGTACTCGCCAGTGTTCGTGCCGGCGGTGAAGGGCTCGCGGTCGATGTACAGGTCCCAGTCGTTCACCACCGCCTGCGAGGCGCCGGCGGAGCTCGCCTGCTCGTTCCAGCTCATCACGAACACCACGCGCGCGCAGCCCGCGGGCACGTAGATGTCGCCGAACGTTCCCTGTCCGGCGCCGAGCGAGAAGCCCCAGTTCGTCCAGCCGGCAGCCTGGCTGGAGAAGTTGGCGTGGAAGGCCTCGACGCGTCCCGCGCCGTAGGTGCTCAGGTGCGAGCTCGAGTGGTCGACGATCACCGCGTTGTCCTTGGTGACGGCGCTCGCCATCAGCGTCGACGCGAGCCGCGCGGGCGCGTTGCGCAGGAACGCGTGCGTGTCGCACATCTGCGCGGCGACGCCGCTGACGTGCGGCGCGGCCATGCTGGTTCCGCCCGAGTACACGTAGCCGTTGCCGCCCGACTGCAGCGAGCGGATCCAGCCGCCGGGGGCGACGGCGTTGGGCTTCCAGCGCAGGTCCGCCATCAGACCGCGGCTCGAGAAGCTCGACAGCACGCCCGGGTAGTTCGAGCCCGAGCGGTAGTTGTCGACGCTGCCCACCGCGAAGGCGTTCTTCGCGCCAGCTTGCAGCCCGACCGTGCCGCTCGTCGGACCGTCGTTGCCCGCCGCGAACACGTAGAGCTGGTTCTGCCAGTAGACCTCGTCGTCGAGGATGCGCGCGTCGTACTCGCTGCCGGTCCACGCGCCGCCCGAGGGCGAGCTGCCCCACGAGTTGTTGACCACCATCGGACGCGGGTTGCTCTGGTAGTCGCTGCGCATCACGCTCATCGCGCCCGCGAAGTCCACGGCCTGCGTTCCGCAGCCCATGAAGATGCGCGCGTTGAAGAACCGTCCCACCGCGCCGTTCGCGCCCAGCCCCGGCGCCGCGCCGCGCTTCGCGCCGTCGACCGTTCCGTCGCCGGCCATGGTTCCGCACACGTGCGTTCCGTGTCCGCACGGATCGACCCACGCTCCGGTGCCGGCGCCGGAGAAGTCCCAGCCGATGCCGTTGAGGTGGAAGGCGAGGTCCCAGTGCGCCGTGGAGATGCCGCTGTCGAGCTCACCGACGGTCACGGCGATGTTGGTGTTGCCGTTGACGTAGTAGCGCGAGCTGTCGGCCATGATCATGGCCATCGACTCGTCGTGCATCGGCCGCGCGAGCGGGACTTCCTCGACGAACTGCACGAAGTCGAGCTGCGCGAGCTGTTCGAGAACGCCGACGCCCGCGGCCACGCGGAACGTGCGACGAGCGTCGTCGTACACGCCGACCTCGAGGCCCAGCTCCTCGAGCGCGCGCTGCTGCCAGCCGTTCGAGCGCACGGCGCGTGCGGCGTAGCTCGCATCGCCCTCGCTGGGCGGCTGGCCGGGCCCGACCTCTTGCGGCAGCGCGGTGATCTCCTCGCGCGACGCCTCGCACAGGTCCGACTCGTACACGCTCACGTACATCTCCAGCAGCTCGCCATCGCCGGCGAGTTGCGCGCGGCGCAGCAGCGAGGGATGGAGCTTCTGCTCGCCGCGCGGCGCGCCGATCCAGCGCACGAACTCGAGCGCCGCAACCTCGTCGATGCGCTCGGGCGGGAGCGCGACCTTGACGGCGTAGAACGGATGGCGGCCGAGCACGCGACAGCCGAGCGCTTCGAGCACGGCGAGGCGCTCGTCGGTGATGCGCGCCTGGAACATCACGAAGGCGTAGCTGGTCGGCGCCGGCCGTCCGTCGGCGGGCGTCAGCCGCACCTGCGAGAGGAGCAGCGGATCGACGCGCTCGTCCGCGGGCGGGTAGTAGTTCGACGCGACGAAACCGAGGTAGTGCGGCGACGCGCCGAACTTGTTCTCGCCATCGCCGGCGCCCGGTGCGACGTCGTCGAGCGCGACGTCGAGCGCGGGCGCGGCGCCGCCGTCGAGCCCGGGCGAGCCTTCGATGCGCTCGACGTCGGCGGGCGCCGGACGAGCTTCATTCGACGGCGAGAGTGACGAGGACTGGCCAGCAGCGCTGGCGCAGAGAGAGACGACGAACAGTGCAATGAGACGGGACGATCGCATGGCGGATGCCTCGGAGCGGAACGGAGAGCGAAGGCGCGCCCAAATCTGCGCGCGGGGCTCTCCGAGAGGACGTGTGCGTCCTGGCGCCCATCCCGAATTGCAGAAAACCAGGGGCGCGTGTCCGCGCCGCTCGCGCAGCGCTCAGCGAGGCTCGCCGACCGACAGCTCGCGCCACGCGAAGCCGGCGTCTTCGAGCGCGCGGCGCAAGGCTGCGGGCTCGAGCTGTGTGGGTGCAATCGACGGCGCATCGCCCGTCTCCGCGGCGCGCGCCGCCACGAGCACGCGCAACTCGGGCGCGCCCAACGGCGTGAGGAAGCCGCGCTGGTAGCGCACGCGCACCGCATCGCCCTCGCCCGCGAGGACGAAGCGCTCGCCGGGCAGTACGTGCATCCCCGCCGGGAGCCGCGCGGCCTGGCGCGATCCGTCGGAGGGGTGCAGGAGCTCGAACGGCTCACCGGGCCGCGCTGCGAAGACCAGCACGTCGCTCGCGCGCTCCAGGCGCAGCGGCAACACGAAGTAGCCCGCGCGCACCTGCGCGAGACGCGCGTCGCTCAAGCGGCGATTCGCTTCCTCGAGCTCCGCCTCGCGCGCGACCTCGACGAAGCGCTCGGGAGTGACGTTCTCCACCGCCGTGTCGCCTCGCAGCGTCTCCACGCCACGCGCGACCAGCCCTTCGAGCTGCGCCACGCTCGCGGCGTACTCGCGGCCGGCCTCGAAGCTCGGCGCCAGCGCGACCTGGAAGCTCGGCGTCGTCGGGCGACGCACGAGCTGAACTCCGAGCCACACGAGCAACGCCGCGGCCGCGGCGAGCGAAGCGGCCCACACCAGCGGCCGCCGCGCGTTGGCGCGCGCGCCGAGCGCCGCGGTCTGCGCCTTGGCGCCGCGCAACAGCTCGTCGGTCTCCAGCAGCGCGCGCACGCGCTCGGCCAGCGCCGGATCCTCCGCCAGGCGCCGTTCGAACTCGAGCTGCTCGCGCTGGTCGAGCAGCCCGTCGATGTACGCCACGCACTTCGCGCGGTCGGCCTCGCTCCATCCGCGCTCGCCACGATCCTCCGGGCGCACGTTCATTCGCTCAGGTCCTCCGCTACGAGCCCTTTGCGCTGCAGGCACTCGCGCAGCGCGATCAGCGCGCGGTGCACGCGCACGTGGACGGTGTTGCGGTGCACTCCCAGGCGCGCGGCGATGGCCTCGCCCTCCAGCCCCGCTTCATAGCGCAGCTCGAGCGTGCTGCGCTGCTCGTCGCTCAGTCGCGCCCGGCAATCGGCGAGCGCGGCGAGCATCTGACGCTGCGCCAGAGCCTCACGCGGTCCGCTCGCGCGGTCGCGCGGCGGATCGAGAACGGCGTGGAGGTCTTGCACGGGGCGGGCGCGGAGGAGTTTGCGATGGTCGGAGAGGACGCCCCACGCGCGGTATTTCAGGAAAGCGCGCAAATCCCGCGGAGGCGGCGCCCCGCGCGCGATGTACGCGAGCGTGGAGCGCACCGCTTCCTGCGCCAGGTCTTCGAGGTCGGTCGGCGACGCGCCGCGGCGCGTGAGCTCGGCGCGACACAGCGTGTGCGCGAGCGCGGCCAGGCGTTCGCGCGGCTCGCCCGCGGTGCGCGCCAGCTCCCACAACTGCGCGTCGTCGTCGAGCGGCCCCTCCATGGCGGCGAGAGCTTGACGGCGGGCGCGCGCGCAACGCAAGCGCGGAATGGCGAGTTCGTCCGCGAGCTCGAGCGCGCGCGGCGCTCGCGCAGGGCTCACGCGGCGCGTTGATCGGCTTCGCTCTGCCGCCAGCGGTAGACCGCGCAGGCCATGCGACCGCCGTCGGCGATGTCGAAGCTGTCGCAGAAGGCCCGCACCAGCGCGAGGCCGCGTCCGTGCGTCGCGCTCGCCGCGGCCGGGGTGAGGAGCGCGGGATCGAAGCCCGACCCATCGTCCCGCACGCGGATTTGGAGCACGCCGCCGTCGGCCTCGGGCTCGTGGTCGAGCCGAACCCAGATCGAGCCGCGTTCGAGGTTCTCCAAGCGACGCTGTCGTTCGCGCTGGAAGGCTTCGAAGCCGTCGGGGCCGTTCTTGAGCGACGAGTCGCACTTGAGCACGCCGTGGTCGAGCGCGTTGTTGTAGAGCTCGCTCAGGATCATGTGCAGCGCGTCGCGATGGGAGTCGAGCCCCTGGAGTTCGTGCAGCGCGCGCAACAGGAGCGGGCGCGGATCGAGCTCGCGCAGCGCCGCCGCGTCGAGCCGAACCTCGAACGACCAGCGCAGAGGCGCGCGCGTCGCGCCCGCGCTCTGCGCGACGCTCACGAAGCGCGGCGCGACGCTGGGGTCGATGCGCAGCTCGAGCAACGTGATGTCGTCGCCCTGCGCCTGTTCGCGACGGTGCGCCGAGAGCGCCATCTCGAGCCGCTCGAACACGAGCGCAGCGTCGCCGCGACCGCCGAGGATCGCGCGCAGCCGCTCCTCCTCGAAGGCCTCGCCGCGCGAGTTGAGCTGCTCGGTCAAACCGTCGGAGTACACGTAGACGCGGTCGGTCCGCTGCACGCGCAGGAACTGCAGACCGTCGTCGAAGTCGCGCGGGGCCGGAACGCCGAGCGGCAGGTGTTGCGACTCGATCGGTCGCAGCCCGCCGTTCTCGTCGCGGACGAAGGCCGGCGGAAGCCCGCCGTTCCACGCGCCGATGGTCCCGGCGACGTGGTCGATCTCCATGGCGCACGCGCACAGGAACACGTTGCGCGGGAACAGGCTGTGGAGCCTGCGGTTGAGCTCGCGCACGATGTCGGCCACGCCGAAGCCCGAGCGCGTCATCGAATAGAAGATGTCGGCCGCCGGCAGCGCGCCGAGCGCCGCTTGCAGGCCGTGCCCCGTGAAATCCCCCACGAGCACGTGCTGTCGCCCTGCGGGTCCCCAGGCCGAGAGCACGATGTCGCCGTGATAGTTCTCCGCCGGCGACTCGAGCATGCGCAAGTTGGCGGCGCAGTACGACTCGCGCCGGATGACGTGGTGCATGAGCGCCTTGGCCGTGCGCTGCTCCTCGCGCGCCGCGGCGCGGTACGCGAGCAGCTCTTCGTGCTGGCGCATCAGTCGATCGTGGAGTTCGCCGATCTGGCGCCACGCGCGCACGTTGGCCTGCAGCACTTCCGCCGGCGCCGGTGCGCGCAGGCACTCGTCGGCCCCGGCCTGGGCGCAGCGCACGAGCAGTTCCCCGCTCGGATCGGCCGCAACCATCAGGATCGGAATGAAGCTCTCGCCCGCGAGTTGCTTGATGCGGGCGCAGGCGGCCAGACCGCTCTCTTCGGGCAGGTGGGCGTCGATGAGGACGCAGTCCGGTCGCTTGCGCTCGAAGGCGGCGACGCCGGCCTCGCCGCTCTCGGCCAACGCGACCTTGCAGCCGAATTGCTCGAGCAGGACGCGGGTGCGCTCGCGTTCGGCGGCGTCCGCCACCACCACCAGCACCCGCGCCGAGCGCGCGCCTGCATCGAGGCCCGCGCCGGAAACGTGCGCTTGGGAGCTCACGACAGGGCGAAGAGCTGGTGGAAGTTCGCCACGCGGAGGATCTTCGCCACTGCGGGTCGCGCGTTCGTGATCGTGACCGACGCATTCGCGCCGCCCGAGTGCTCGCGCAGGAGCAGCAGCATCCCGAGCGCGGAGCTGTCGATGTACTCCGCGTCGCCCAGGTCCACGACGATCTGACGGGACGGCGTGGCCTTGGACTCGTACGCGCGCCGGAAGTCCGCGTGGCACTTGAAGTCGAAGGGCCCGGCGACGCGGATCGTCAGCTTGTCGCCGTTGGGGGAGGATTCGCTGGTGATGTTCATGGGCGCAGGAGGTGGTCGCGCTGAGGGGAGCGAACCTGAAGGCGACGGACAGCCTTCGATCTGTCGGTCGAGCGGGCGCTGTGCTGAAGCAGGCCCGCGCGACGGCCGCGGCGGCTTCCCAGACGCGGGGCGCTCAGCTCGACGCGCGCCGGCGGTGCACGGATCCGGGCAGCGCCTCGAACAGCTCGCCCAGCGCCCGCACCCGTTCCGAGCGCCCCACGATCAAGTAGCCGTCCTCCGCGAGGTGCGCGTGCAGCCGCCGGAACAGCTCCTCCTGCGTGCGCGGCTCGAAGTAGATCACGACGTTGCGGCACAGGATCGCGTCGAAGCGCGCATCGACCCACCAACGCTCGTCGAGGAAGTTCAAGCGCTCGAAGCGCACCAGCTCGGCCAGCTCGGGTCGCAGCTTGTAGTGCCCCGCGAAGTTGCCCTTGCCGCTGAGGAAGTGCCGACGCACGGTCTCGGGCGGCAGGCTCTCGACGCGCTCGGCGGGATACACGGCGGCGCGCGCGCGCGCGAGCACATCGGTGTCGACGTCCGTCGCGAGGATCTCGACCTTCCAGTCGGCGCCGGCGAAGTACTCCGCGGCCGTCATGGCCAGGGAGTAGGGCTCCTCGCCGCTCGAGCACGCCGCGCTCCACAGCCGCACGCGGCGCTCGCGGCCGTTGCGCGCGCGCAGCTCGAGCGCGGGGAAGAGCTGCGTGCGCAGGAACTCGAAGTGCTCGGGCTCGCGGAAGAAGCCTGTCGTGTTCGTCGTGGCGCAGTTGATCAGCTCGGCGACCTCGTCGGCTTGCGGCGAGAGCGAGCGCACCCAGGCGCAGTACGCCGCCAGCGTGTCCTTGCCGGTCGCGCGCAGACGACGCGCGAGCCTCCGGCCGAGCACGTCGCGCTTCCCGCGTCCCAGGGCGATCCCGGTGAGTTCGTGGATCAGGGCCCGCAGCAGATCGAACTCGGCGTCGTCGAGCGCGAGGCCGCCGGCGCTCGAGGGGTGCGATTCGTCGGGACTGCGCGGGAGCATGTCGAAGGTGAGCGGCCGAGAGCGGGCAGCGTCTTCGACTACTCGAGCAGCGCGTCTGGAGCGCGGAACGGTTCGCGCGCGAAGCGCCGAGGCGACAGCGAGCGCTGCGCCGGGCGGAGGCGGCTGCGCGCGGCTCGACGCACGCCGTGACGAATCGTCCGGAGCGCGCGGAACGCCGCGCGGAGCGGGCGGGAACGGGCTAGGGGCGCGACAGGTCGTTCGCGGCGCCCAGCGTCGACGCCGGGCTGGCGCCCTCGCGCGTCAGGGCCCGTGCGACGGTCTCGACGCCCTCGATGACCTGATCGAGGCGTTGCGCGACGCGCTCACCGGCTTGCAGCCCGGCGGCGACTCCGGCCATGTCGTCCGCGAGCGCGCGGTTCGCCCGCGTGATCTCGCTGAGCCTGCGGTGCAGGTTGCGATGGCGTTCGTCGAAGGCCACGACCGCTTGCTCGATGCGTTCTTTTCCGAGCAGCACCTCGTTCATGTCGGCCGAGGCCAGTTCGCGCAGGTCGTCGACCGTGGCGCCGACGTCGGCGGTGAGCTTGTCGATGATCTCGGTGATCGAGATCACGATCTCGGCGGACTTGACGGAGAGCTGGCTGATCTCGCCGGCGACGACCGCGAAACCCTTGCCCTGCTCCCCCACTCGCGCCGCTTCGATCTTGGCGTTGACGGTCAGGAGGCGCGTGCGCGTGGCGACGTCGTTCACGTCGGCGAGGATCGCGCTGATGCGCTTCATGCCCTCCTCGACGTCGTCCATCCGGTAGACGGCCTTCATCGAGAGCTCGCCGCCCTTCACGATGCGCTGGAGCAGGTTCTCGAGCGTCGCGTGCGAGGAGGTGATGAGGCCGTCGACGCTGGCGTCGCCGTCCTCGCGCTGGAGCATCGCGGCCGACTCGTCCGCGCCCTGGCGCGCGCGCGTCGCGACGTTGTTGACGCTGGTGCGCGCGCTTCCGACGGCCTGTTCGACCTGTGCGCGCGCTTCGCGCAGTTGGGTCGACAGCGTGGGAAGCAGCGGCAGAACGGTGTCTACGTCCGTCCTGGAGGCGCCCAGAGCGGGCAGCGGTTCGGGTTGCGAGCTCATGAGGGGTCCGGAATGGGAGTCGGCGCCCGGCGCCGGAGGGGCATGCGCCAGGAAGCTGAGGAACTCGCGCGGGATCGCGTCGACGCCCGGCGGCTGCGCGCGAGCGCCACGAGACGCTCGCGGGCGGCCAGCGGCCCGTCGAACGATGAAGATCTGGTCGCGGCGTGCATGCGCGTGTCGGTCGAGCTGTCGACCCACGCCCGGCGCGAGTTGAGCGCGCGTGTGCGCCAGGTTTCGGCCGCGGGAACGCGCGGCACTACCATGGCGCCCAACCACCATGACTCTCTCCATCACGCGAGCTGCAGCTCCGCGCCGACGCGTTCATCTGCTGCGAGCGCTGGTCTTCGTCGCTGCGCTCGGCGGTGGCGCGGCGCTGGCCTTCCGCGCACGTCAGGCGAGCGCGTCCGCGCCGGGCGGCGAGCGTTTCGAGCTCTCCAAGCCGGCGCCGGCGCTCGACGGACGCCCCGCCCGACTCGAACAGGCAGCCGAGTCGAGCTGCAACGAATGCCACGCGGCGATCGTCGAGGAGTGGGCCGCGAGCACGCACGCGCAGGCCTGGGTCAACGAGCTCTACCAGGAGGACCTCGAGGGTCGGAAGAAGGCCGAGTCCTGCCACGGATGCCACATCCCGGCCCCGCTCCACGCGCTGAGCGATCTGAGCGCGAAGCCCCAACCGCGTCCGGCGCAGGGCGCGGAGCCCTGGCACTTCGGCGTGTCCTGCGAGAGCTGCCACCTCGCGCCCGACGGCGCTCAGTTGGGTCCGACCGGCGCGCCGAACGATGCGCACCCGACGCGCAAGCACGAGAACTTCGTCGGCGCGGGGAGCAACGCGCTGTGCGCCGCGTGCCACCGCACCACGGTCGGCCCGGTGATCGGGATCGCGAAGGACTTCCTCGGCAGCGAGGCGGCGGACGGCGGCGCGAGCTGCGTCGAGTGCCATCTGGCCGTGCTGCGCGAGGTCGACGACGGCGCCGGCGGCAAGCGCGCGGTCCGGAGCCACGAGCTGCAATCCGCGCGCGACCCGGCGTTCCTCGCGCAGTGCTTCGAGCTCAGCGCCGAGCTCGACGGCGAGAGCGTGCGACTGCGCGTGCGCAACCGCGCCGGTCACCGCGTGCCGGGCCTGGTGGGCCGGGCGATCGAGTTCCGCGCGCGCTCGCTCGATGCGACCGGTCGCGAGCTCGCCAAGGCCGCGCTCACGATCGACACCGACGCCTACCTCCCTCTGGGAGAGTCCGCGCTGCTCGAAGTCGGGCGCGCGGGCGTCCGGCTCGAGGTCGAGGGCTGGCGACACGACCCGCGGCTCTCGAAGCCGCTGCGCTTCCTGGCGCGCGAACTCGAACCCATCGCGAACCCCGCCGCTCGGTAGCCGCGGCGCCGCGCGGAGCTAATGACCCGCCCTCGAACTCCCGTGCAGATGCCGGTGGAGTCCGCGCCGCTCGCACGGCGCGAGGCTTCCAGGCAAGCGGATGCGGTCACCGAACCGCCGCCGCGCCGCCGAGCTCTCTGCGCGGATCCGAGGACAGGCCAACCCATGCGGACCCGTGAGCACCGGCCAGGAACTCACGAACTCGCAGAACGCGCGGCGCGGCCCGTCGACGGCGGCCAGATCGCGCGAACGCTCGGGACATCCATCGAAGGCATGCCTCAGATCACACCCGCCACAGCGCCCGGGCAGGCTCCGCACGCCGAGTTGCGAGCCGCGCGCGCGCGCGACGGACGCGGATTCGCAGCGCACGGCGCCCGACTGGTTCTCTGGGCGACCTGCTTGATCCCATCGCGACTGAATGCGTCGGCGTCGACGCCGTCAACGGCTCCGCCGGTCGCGGCGCACGCCACCTCCGCCGAACCCGCCCGCGCTGGAGCGGCGCAGGTGCGCGAGGACGCTCCGCTCCGCGCGGCGCGCTGGTGCGCGCAGGCCCAGCGCGAAGCCGATCGCATGCCGCCCGAGCGGCTGACGGCGCTCCAGCCGATCGTCGCGGACCTGCGCATCCTCGTCGCCAGCCAGCCCGAGCTGCGCGGCGCGGCCGCCATCGCGTTGCTCGACATCGCCGCGCTCGCGCCCTGCGTCTCGCGCGGGCAGTGGGCCACGCCGCTCGAAGAGGCCAGCGCGCTGGCCTTCGAGGCGCTCGGGCGCGGACTGGACATCGACCAAGACGAGGGCTTCGCTCGCACGCTGGTCGAGCAGGCCGGGTCGAAGGACCCCAAGACGCCGGTGGCGCGGCGGCGCGCGGCGTTGGAAGCGCTGCGCGGACGGCGCTTGGAGAGCACGGTGAGCGGAGTCGTGGCGACCCTGGAGGATCCGGCGCGCGAAGTGCGCGACGCCGCGGCGGACGCGCTCTCAGGTTGGGATCACCCGCAGGTCCACCAGGCGATGATCGGTCAGTGGCTGCGCATGCGCGCCGATCTGCGCTGGTCGGCGAACCGCGCGGTCGAGCGCCACTTCGCGTCGCTGCGCTATCCGCGCGGCGGTCCGCTCGAACGCGCGTTGTTCGATGCGCTGCGGCCCGACCTCGTCGGTCGCGACTGGAGAGCGGTGCTCCGCGCGCTGCGCGCCAGCCATGCGCTCGACAACGCGCTCGCCGTGCCGGTGTTGATCGAGTCGCTGGGACTGTGGGTCGGCCGTCGGCGCGCGTGGGAGGCCTCGGGCGCCCGCGGACCGCGTGCGGCGCGCGAAGGCGTGTCGCTGCGCGTCGAGCAGGAGTTCGTCGCGGCGCTCGAACGGCGCTCGGGCAAGCGCATCGGCGCCTTCCCCGAGCGCTGGTCGCGCTGGTGGCGCAGCGCCCACGACGAGCCCGAGAGCGACGGCTCCGAACCGTCGCAGAACGCCTCGAAGGCGGGCTTTTACGGCCTGAGGCCCATGACGGACCGGGTGTGCTTCGTGCTCGACAAGTCGGGCTCCATGGGTCGCTCGCGAGCGGAGGAGCACTCGCGCTACGCCCGGGCGCTGAGCGAGATGGAGCGCTTCCTCCGCGATCTGCCGCCGGGCGCGCGCTTCCGCGTGGTGCTGTTCTCGAGCTCGCTCGAGGTCTGGAAGGACGAACTCGTGCTCGCCACGCCCGCCGCCATCGGCGAGGCGCTGCACTGGGCCGGCTACCACAAGCCCGACGGCGGAACGGAGCTCCGGCCGGCGATCGAGCACGTGCTGCGCCTGGACCGCCAGGGCGAGCCGGCGCTCGCGCGCCTCGAGGAGGACACGGTGATCGTGCTGTGCGACGGCGCCACGGCCGAAGGGCCGAATTGGATCGAACCGCTGCTCGAGCGCGTCGGCCCGGCGACCTGCGTCGCGTTCCATTGCGTGCTGATCGGACGCGGCGGCGGCGACGGCGCGCTGCGCGTCCTGGCCGAGCAGAGCGGCGGCGCGTACGTCGAGAGCGAGGGCTGAACGCCGAGCGCGAGGCCCGGTGCGATCCGCGCCACGGCCCCCGACATCGCCCCATCCGTCGCTTGCGACACAGACGCGCGCTCGCGCGACGCGCGGCCGTCTCTTGCGCGCTTCAATCCCGCACGCGCCGTCGGTACATTGGCGGGAATTCGGAGCGGGCGCACAAAGCTCCGCGACCCCTGGGGTCGCGGGCGGCCCGACCGAAGCGTCACCAGGCCTTCGGTTCGGCTGCGCCGCGCGCGTCGCCGTCCCGGATCGCCGCGGGACGCACCGACCGCACCGGCCGCTCGAGCTCCTGCCGCGCGCAGCGCTCGGGGACCGGTCTCACCTCGCGTCCGCCGCGCGCTCGCGCGCCGTGCGGCGCCTCCCCACCGATGCTCGAGAGCTACGCCCCCATCCTGATCTACGCCGCCGTGGTGGCCGGATTCGCCGTGGCGAACCTGGTCATCTCCGATCTGCTCGGCCGCAAGCGCCGCGCGATCGGAAAGGACCGGCCGTACGAGTCCGGCATGACCCCGCAGGGCAGCGCCCGCGTGCGACTGTCGATCCACTTCTACCTGGTGGCGGTGCTGTTCATCCTGTTCGACGTCGAGTCGATCTTCCTCGTGCCCTGGGCCGTGTCGGCGCGCTCGCTCGCCGCCGCCGGCGCCGGCGGGATCGTGTTCGCCGAGGTCGCGCTGTTCGTGGGAGTGCTGGCGGTCGGACTGATCTACGTGTGGCGCAAGGGAGGCTTGGAATGGGATCGCTAGAGAGCGGCTCGCTGCGGGCGGTGTCCGGTGACGCGAGCTCGGGCGGCCCGATGGCCGCCGACGCGTCGGGCTCGGGCTTCTTCGCGACGCGGGCCGATTGGCTCGTGAACTGGGGCCGCAAGAACAGCCTGTGGCCGATGCCCCTGGGGCTCTCGTGCTGCGGCATCGAGCTGATGGCGATGATCGGGCCCAAGTTCGACCTCGCGCGCTTCGGCGCCGAGGCCGCGCGCTTCACGCCGCGGCAGTGCGACCTCTTGATCGTCGCCGGCACGCTCACCTGGAAGATGGCGACCGCCGCGCGGACCATCTACGACCAGATGCCCGACCCCAAGTGGGTCATCGCCATGGGCGTGTGCTCGAGCTCGGGCGGCATGTACGACAGCTACGCGGTCGTCCAGGGCATCGATTCGATCATGCCCGTCGACGTGTACGTCCCGGGCTGTCCGCCGCGGCCGGACGCGGTGATCGACGCGATCCTCAAGCTGCAGAAGAAGATCGAGCGCGAAGCGCCGGTCGCGAAGCTGCTGGGCCTGGGCGCGGCGGAGCGCGACGAGCGCGGCACCGGCAAGCTCGTCTACCAGCCCAACCACGGGCTCTCGAAGGGCGTGCTCGACAAGCACCCGCACGATCCCAAGGGCAAGCTCGGACTGCGCGATCCGGCGCCGCGCAAGACGGAGAACGGAAAGCCGTGAGCACCACCGAAAGCAGCACGACCGGCGCCGCTGAAGCGACGCCGGCGCCGCGTTGGGCCGCCGCTCTGGAAGGCATCGAGCACCGGCGCGTCGCCAGCGCCGACGGCCTCGACACGCTCGAGGTCGCGCGCGAACACCTGCACCAACTGCTCGCGGCGCTCAAGGAGCGCGCGGGCTTCGCGATGTGCACGCTGGTCACCGCGGTCGACCACTACCCGGCGACGCCGCGCTTCGCGCTGACGCACCAGTTGCTCAGCCTGGAGCACTCCGAGCGCATTCGCGTGCGCTGCTGGCTGCGCGACGACGACGCCCATGCGCCGACCTGTTCGGACCTGTGGCCCGGCGCCAACTGGTCCGAGCGCGAGTGCTTCGACATGTTCGGGATCCGCTTCGACGGCCACCCCGACCTGCGCCGGCTGCTGATGCCGCAGGGTTACGACCACCACCCGCTGCGCAAGGAGTTCCCCCACGCCGGCATCGAGCCCGATCGCCTCTACCGGCAATGGGACCGCCAGCGCCGCGTGGGTTGGAGCGAGGAAGGAGCCGCGCAATGAGCGGCGCGAAGACAGGCGCGGAACTGACGCGACAAGTGTTCGAGTACACGCCCGGCGCGCAGCCGCGGCTGGACGAGGACGACCCGCTGCACGGCGAGCTGCTCAAGCTCAACATGGGCCCGCAGCACCCGGCGACGCACGGCGTGCTGCGCCTGGCGGTCACGCTGGACGGCGAGCGCATCGTCGACGTCGATCCCGACGTGGGCTTCCTGCACCGCGGCAAGGAGAAGAGCTGCGAGTCGCTCGGCTGGCACAAGTTCTTCCCGCACACCGACCGCCTCGACTACGTGCAGCCGCTGATGAACAACATCAGCTACGCGCTCGCGCTCGAGCGACTGGGCGGCATCGAGGTCCCCGCGCGCGCGAAGGTCGTGCGCGTGCTCCTGATGGAGCTCAGCCGGATCATGGCGCACCTGATCTACATCGGGACGCTGGGCATCGATCTGGGCGCGGTGACGATCTTCTTCTACAGCTTCCGCCAGCGCGAAGAGCTGTACCGCGTCGTCGACGCCTACACCGGGCATCGCATGAACAACACCTACGTGCGCATCGGCGGCGTGTACGCCGATGTCGACGAGAAGGTGTCGGCGATGATCGAGAAGTTCCTCGCGGACTTCCCCGCTGCGCTCGACGAGATCGACGCGCTGCTGACGCGCAATCGCATCTGGTACGACCGCAACAAGGACATCGGCGTCATCTCCAAGGAAGACGCGGTCGCGATGAGCCTGACCGGTCCGATCCTGCGCGGCAGCGGCGTGAACTGGGACCTGCGCCGCGCGCAGCCGTACTCGGGCTACGAGGAGTACGACTTCGACGTGCCGATCGGTTCGGTGGGCGATTGCTACGACCGCTACCTCGTGCGCATGAGCGAGATGCGCGAGTCGGCGAAGATCGCCAAGCAGGCGCTCGACAAGCTCAAGACCGTCAAGGGCGACGTGCTGATCGAGGACCGGCGCTACGTGCTGCCGCCCAAGGACCTGGTGCACAGCTCGATGGAAGAGCTGATCTTCCAGTTCAAGGTCGTGACCGACATGCGCCTGCCGCGCGGCGAGGCCTACCACGGCGTCGAGTCGTCGAAGGGCGAACTCGGGTTCTTCGTCGCGAGCGACGGAAGCTCCAAGCCCCTGCGCTGCCACATCCGCGCGCCGGGCCTGATGAACATCCAGGCCTTGCCGATGCTCGCCAAGGGCCGCCTGTTCTCCGACATGGTGTCGCTGATCGGATCGATGGACTTCGTGATGGGCGAGGTGGATCGCTGATGGCCCTGCCTGCGAATTTGGTCAAGGAGTTCGACGAACTCGTCACCCACTACCCGGAGCGACGCGCGGGACTGATCCCGGCGCTGCACCGCTGCCAGGAAGAGAACGGCGGCTGGTTGAGTCCGGAGACGATCGAGGACCTCGCCGCCTACTTCGGGCTCGAGCCCGTCGAGGTGTTCGGCGTCGCGTCGTTCTATCCGATGTTCCGCATGGCCCCGCGCGGCAAGCACCTGGTCAGCGTGTGCCACAACATCTCGTGCACGTTGCGCGGCGCCGAGGAACTGCTCGGCCACGTGTGCAAGGTCACGGGCGCGCCCGTCGGCGGCACGTCGTCCGACGGCGAGTTCACGGTGGTGCGCGTCGAGTGCCAGGGCGCGTGCGCGAACGCGCCGATGTTCGATCTCGACGGCGTCTACCACGAGGACCTCGACCACGCGAAGGCCGAGCAGATCCTGCGCCGCGCGCGCGAAGGAGCCAAGGCGTGAAAGAGTTCGAGCGCTACCTGTTGAATCGCATCGCGGCGGCGAACTCGCACACGCTCGGCGTGTATCGCCAGCAGGGCGGCTACAAGGCCATCGAGAAGGTCTTGAAGACGCCGCTGAAGCCCGAGGACGTCATCGCGGTGATGAAGGACTCCGGACTTCGCGGCCGCGGCGGAGCGGGCTTCCCCACCGGCATGAAGTGGAGCTTCATGCCCGACATCACCAAGGACCCGCGCCCGCGCTACCTCGCGGTCAACGCCGACGAGTCGGAGCCCGGCACGTGCAAGGACCGCGTGCTGATGGAGCGCGACCCGCACGGGCTGGTCGAGGGTTGCCTCATCGCCTGCTACGCGATGCGCGCGAAGGCCGCCTACATCTACGTCCGCGGCGAGTACCGCCTCTCCTACAACCGCGTGCAAGCGGCGATCGACGAAGCGCGCGCCGCAGGCCTGATCGGCAAGAACATCCTCGGCACGGACTTCTCGTGCGACATCTGGATGCACAAGGGCGCCGGCGCCTACATCTGCGGCGAAGAGACCGGACTGATGGAGTCTCTCGAGGGCAAGCGCGGCCACCCGCGCCCCAAGCCGCCCTTCCCCGCCGGTTCGGGACTGTGGAAGTCGCCGACGACGGTCAACAACGTCGAGACGATCTTCAACGCGCCGTTCATCGTCGAGCGCGGCGCCGAATGGTTCAAAACCATGGGCGTGCCCAAGAGCACGGGCAACTTCCTGTGCGGCATCTCGGGCCACGTCAACAAGCCCGGCGTGTACGAGCTGCCCTTCGGACTCACGGCGCGTCAGATCCTCGACGAGGTCGCGGGCGGCGTGTGGAAGGGCCGCAAGCTCAAGGCCTTCTTCCCGGGCGGCTCGTCGACGGGCCTGATGCCGGCGAGCGCGATCGACGTCGTGATGGATCACGACTCGGTCAAGGCCGCGGGCTCGATGTTCGGTACGGCGGCGATGATCTTCCTCGACGAGACCGCCTCGATCCCGCAGGTGATGGACGTCACGCTGCGCTTCTACGACCACGAGAGCTGCGGCCAGTGCAGCCAGTGCCGCGAGGGCACGCAGTGGCTGCACCAGATGTTCCACCGCATCGCGCGCGGCAAGGGCAAGCGCGAGGACCTCGACCTGCTCGTGAGCCTCGCCAACGGCATGGCGCCGGGCAAGACGATCTGCGCGCTGGCCGATGCGGCGGCGATTCCGACGCTGGCCGCGGTGAAGCACTTCCGCTCCGAGTTCGAGCAGTGCATCGAGCTCGGCCGCGATCCGCTCGCGCCCACGCACGCCCCGGCGCCCGAGCTCCAGGGAGCCCACTGATGAGCCAACCCACTCCTCCGAGCGCGGCGACGAACCCGTCTCCCGCGCCCGCGCCCAAGCCGGCGACGGTCAAGATCCAGGTCGACGGCCGCGAGGTCGAGGCCGATCCCAAGCAGCCGCTCATCCGCGCCTGTCACGACAACGGCGTGGACGTGCCCATGTACTGCTACCACCCGGGCCTGACGCCGGTGGGCTCGTGCCGCATCTGTCAGGTCGAAGTCGCTGGCGCGCCCGGACAGCCCTCGCGCGTGGTGGCGGCCTGTCGCACGCCGGTGAGCCCGGGCATGGTCGTGCAGACCGACACTCCCAAGGCGCACGAGACGCGCCGCGAGTGCCTCGAGTTCCTGCTCAAGAACCACCCGCTCGACTGCCCCATCTGCGACAAGGCCGGCGAGTGCGACCTGCAGGACTACTCGTTCAACGAAGGCCAGGGCAAGGGCCGTTCGAGCGAGCCGCGCCGCAAGCTCGAGAAGCGCAAGAGCCTGGGCGACGTGATCGTGCTCGACGAAGAGCGCTGCATCCTGTGCTCGCGCTGCGTGCGCTTCTTCCAGGACGTCACGCACAAGCCGCAGCTCACCGTGAGCGGCCTGGGCTCGCGTTCGACCATCGCGACGTTCGGCGACAAGCCGCTGACGGGCAACTACCAGGGCAACCTCGCGGACATCTGCCCCGTAGGCGCGCTCACGCTCAAGCCGTTCCGGTTCCAGGCGCGCGTGTGGAACCTGTCCAAGTCGCTGTCGACGTGCGCGGAGTGCTCGCGCGGCTGCTCGATCACGGTCGAGGCGCTGCGCGGCAAGGAGGTCAAGCGCTTCCGCCCGCGCTACAACCCGCAGGTCAACCAGTACTGGATGTGCGACACGGGGCGCTTCGCGTACGCGCCCGTGACCGAACAGCTCGCTCCGGCCGGCAGCGCGCTCGGCGGTCGCCTCGCCGGCGCCGCAGTGCGCGGCTACAACGGGCTCGAGCTCGCGGAAGTCGAGTCGGCGCTCTCCGAGGTGGCCGACATCCTCGCCGCGCATCCCAATCCGCTCGTGCTGATCTCGCCGTTCGCGACCCAGCAGGAAGGCGAAGCCGTGCGCGAGCTGTGCGCCGCGCTCGGAGTTCGCGCGCGCTTCGTGTCTCCGGCGCCGAGCGCGCTGAAGGACGATCTGCTGAACACGGGCGACCCCTGCCCGAATCGTCGCGGACTGAGCGAGCTGGGCTTCGAGCCGATCGAGGCCGCCGCTGCGCACACCGAACTCGCGCAGGCGCACGCCGCGCTGCTCGTCGGCGAACGCATCCAGGAGCTGCTCGACGTGGCGGAGCTGGCGAAGCTGCCCGCGTCGCTGCGTCTGATCGTGTTCGACGTGCGCGCGCACGACCTCGCCGCGCTCGACGTCGCCGTGGGCGTCCCGACGCACGTCGAGAAGAGCGGACAGTGGCTCAACGTCGACGGCCACGTCGGCGTGCTCAACGTCGCCGTTCCGCCGCCCGCGGGTGTCGGACCGCTCGAGCGCACGCTGCGCGAGCTGCGCGCCGCTCTGGCCCCTTCCGCCGCGACGCACTGATCCGCTCACGCCGCCCGCCGCTCACTCTGCCGCGTTCCCCCGCCGCGATCTCCTCCCAGGGCTCCTTCCCACGCGCTTCGTCCCACCCCGCGCGCCGCGTGTCCGACTCGATCGGACCTGTGCGCGCCCATCGAGCTTCAGGACCATGGATGTTCCCCTCCCGCTGATCTGGATCGTCAAGATCGTCGTGATCTTCGGCGGCCTCGTCGGCACGGCGGCGTTGATGTCGCTGGCCGAGCGCAAGGTCTCGGCCTGGATGCAGTACCGCATCGGCCCCAACCGCGTCGGCCCGTTCGGACTGCTGCAGCCGCTGGCCGACGGCATCAAGTTCATCTTCAAGGAAGAGCTGATCCCGGCCGGCGCGAACAAGTTCATGTTCCGCCTCGCTCCGGCGCTCTCGGCGGCGCCCGCGATGCTGACGATGGCCGTCATCCCGATCGGCGGCACCGCGCTGATCGCCGGGCGCGAGATCCCGCTCTCGATCGCCGACGTCGACATCGGCGTCCTGTTCCTGCTCGCCTTCTCGGGACTGTCGATCTACGGCGTGATCCTCGGCGGCTGGGCTTCGAACTCGAAGTACTCGCTGCTCGGAGGCCTGCGCGCCTCGGCGCAGATGATCAGCTACGAGCTCACGCTGATCCTCACGATCCTCGCCGTGGTGGCGCTCGAAGGCACGCTGAACCTGCGCGCCATCAGCGAGAACCAGGCCAGCATCGGCCAGTGGAACATCTGGACCCAGCCGCTGGCCTTCGTGCTGTTCACCATCACGATGTTCGCCGAGACCAACCGCCATCCGTTCGACTTCGCCGAGTGCGAGCCGGAGCTGGTGGGCGGCTTCCACACCGAGTACAGCGCCATGCGCTTCGCGCTGTACTTCCTGGGCGAGTACTGCGCGATGACCGTGCTGTCGTGCCTCAACGCGACGCTCTTCCTCGGCGGTCCGTCGGTCCCCTTCTGGCCCGAGGCGCCCTGGTTCATCGGGGTCGCCGCCTTCTGCCTCAAGGCGGGCTTCTTCCTGTTCCTGTTCCTGTGGGTCCGTTGGTCGCTGCCGCGCATGCGCTTCGACCAGCTCATGCGCCTGGGCTGGAAGGTGTTCCTCCCGCTGGCGCTCGCGAACCTGCTCGTGACCGGCGCCTTCATTTCCTTCGGAGCGCACTGACCATGGTCATCGTCCAGCGCAAAGCACTCTCGCTCGCCGAGCGGTTGTACCTGCCGGAGATCTTCCGCGGCCTGTCGATCACCTTCTCCAAGTTCTTCGAGAAGCCGATCACGCGTCAGTATCCCGAAGAGCCGCTGCCCACCGACGAAGTCACGCGCGGCCAGCCGCGGTTGGTCGTCAAGGACGACGGCGCCATCGCCTGCGTGTCGTGCGGCATGTGCGAAGTCGCCTGCCCCGCGTACGCGATCACGATCGACGGCGGCGAGACCGACCGGCCGATCGAGCGCGAACCCGTGCGCTTCGAGATCGACATGCTGCGCTGCATCCTGTGCGGCTTCTGCGAAGAGGCCTGCCCGAAGGACGCGATCTTCATGTCGAACGAGCTCGAGCTCGCCGACACCACGCGGCGCGGCCTGATCTACGACCTCGAGAAGCTCAAGCGTCCCAAGGCTGCTCTGCAGCCGCGCATCGACTACGTCTACCGCATCAACAAGCGTTGGCGGAGCAAGCAGCCGTGAGCGAGATGTTGTTCTACCTGCTGAGCGTGATCGCACTGCTCGGCGGCCTGGGAGTGGTCTTCTCCAAGAGCCCGATGGGCAGCGTGCTCTCGCTGCTGCTCACCTTCTTCGCGCTCGCGGTGGTCTACCTGCTGGCCGGCTTCGCCTTCATGGCGGCCGTGCAGATCCTGGTCTACGCCGGCGCGATCATGGTGCTGTTCCTGTTCGTGATCATGCTGCTGAACCTCGGCGGCATGGGAACGCGCTTCGAGCTGAGCGCCGCGCCGCTGTCGAGTTCGCGCGCGAAGCTGGCCGCGGTCGTCGCCGCCGGCATCGGCCTCGCCGGCCTGATCGCCGCGCAGCGCACGTCGTTCCCCGCGCTGCCCGAGGGCGGCGCCCCCGAGCGCATCGACGACATCCAGCAGATCGCCATCGCGCTGTTCGGTCGCTACAGCCTGCCGTTCCAGGCCGTGTCGCTGCTGCTCTTGGTGACGATGGTCGCCGTGCTCGTGCTCGCCAAGCGACGCGGCAAGGAGTCGGCGCAGTGAACGTCCCCAGCGAACACCTGTTCTTCCTGTCGGCCGGGCTCTTCGCTCTCGGAGTGCTCGGCTTCCTCGTGCGGCGCAACGTGATCGTCGCGCTGATGTGCGTCGAGTTGATGCTGAACGCCGCGAACCTGGCCTTCCTCGCCGCCAGCCGCAGTCACAGCAGCCCCGGCGCGCTGGATCTCCAGGGGCCCGTGTTCTCCATCTTCGTGATCACCGTCGCAGCGGCCGAAGCGGCCGTCGGTCTGGCCCTCGTGATCGCGCTCTATCGGCTCAAGCAATCGGTCGAGACGGATTCGGCCAGCGAGATGAAGGGCTAGTCGATGCAAGACTCGCTTTCGCAAGCCTGGTTGTGGTGGATCCCCCTGCTGCCGCTCGTCGGCAGCGCGCTGTGCGGCGCCCTGCACCTGGCGACGTTGCGCGCTCGCAAGAGCGACCCGAGCGCCAAGGGGCTCTCCGCCTTCGCACCGCTCGTCGCCTGCGCCGCGATGGCCGGGGCCTTGGCCCTCGCCGTGCGCGGCTTCGTGGACCTGCGAGCGCTGGCGCCCTCCGCGCGCACGCTGCTCTCGACGAGCTGGGAGTGGATCACGATCGGCAACCCGGCGCGTCCGTGGTTCGACGTCGACGTGGCGCTCGTGCTCGACCCGCTCTCGAGCACGCTGACGCTCGTGATCACCGGCGTGGGGCTGCTGATCCACATCTACGCCGCCGGGTACATGAAGGGCGACGCGGGCTACGCCAAGTTCTTCGCGTACCTGAACCTGTTCGTGTTCGCGATGCTGATCCTGGTGCTGTCGAGCTCGCTGCTGGGCGTGTTCGTGGGCTGGGAAGGCGTGGGCCTGTGCTCGTACCTGCTGATCGGCTTCTGGTACGAGAAGGGCTGGCCCGCCGAGGCGGCGCAGAAGGCGTTCGTCACCAACCGCGTCGGCGACGCGTGCTTCCTGATCGGCAGCTTCCTGCTGCTCCGACTGTTCGGCACGCTCGACCTCGCCGACATCGTGATGCGCATGAAGGCGGACTTCCGCCTCGACACGATCGACGCGGGCACGCAGCTCAACCTCTCGCTCGCGGCGCTGTTCCTGTTCGGCGGCTGCTGCGGCAAGTCGGCGCAACTGCCGCTGTTCACCTGGCTGCCTGACGCCATGGCGGGTCCGACTCCGGTCTCCGCCCTGATCCACGCGGCGACCATGGTGACCTCGGGCATCTACCTGATCGTGCGGCTCAACCCGCTGTTCGCGTCGAGCCCGACCGTCATGACGCTGATCAGCGCCGTCGGCGTGACCACGGCCCTGATCGGCGGCTCGACCGCGCTCGTCCAGCGCGACATCAAGAAGGTGCTCGCGTACTCGACGGTGAGCCAGCTCGGCTACATGTTCCTCGGCCTGGGCACGGGCGCCTTCGCGGCCGCGGTGTTCCACCTCGTCACGCACGCCTTCTTCAAGGCCCTGCTGTTCCTCGGCGCCGGATCGGTGATCCACGGCATGCACGAGGAACAGGACATGCACAAGATGGGCGGCCTGCGCAAACACATGCCGCAGACCTTCGCGACGTTCCTCGCCGGCGCCGCGGCGCTGTCGGGGTTGCCGCTCATGAGCGGCTTCTTCTCGAAGGACGAGATCCTCGCCCACACGTTCAACTCGGGCGGCGTGTACTACGCGTTCTGGATCGTCGGCGTGCTGACGGCCGCCATGACGGCGTACTACACCTGGCGCATGGTGGCGCTGACGTTCTTCGGCTCCGAGCGTTTCGACCACCACCACGTCCACCCGCACGAGTCGCCGGCGCTGATGACCGTGCCGCTGATGGTGCTGGCGCTGTTGTCGGTGCTGGGCGGCGTGCTCGGTCTCCCGCCGGTGTTCCACGTCGCGCACGTGCTCGATGGCTGGCTCGCGCCGGTGGTCGAGCCGGGCAAGGCGATCCTCGCCATGCACCACCCGCACGAGCACCTCTCCCACACGGTCGAGTGGGTGCTGCTGGGCCTGGGCTCGGCGGTCGCGCTGGCCTTCGCGCACACGGGCTTCCACGCCTACACGCGCGGCGCCGAGCGCGACCTCGCGATCGAGCGCGGCGCGCCGGGTGTCGCGGGCTTCTTGAACGAGGCCTGGACCATCGACAGCGCGTACTCGCGCCTGGTGGTGATGCCGCTGCGCCTGTGCGCGTTCACCGTGCGCTTCGTGATCGATCAGCTCGTGATCGACGGGCTGGTGAACGGCTCGGCGACGGCGGTCAAGAACATCGCCGGGCGTGTGCGCGGCATGGCCTCGGGCCAGCTCGAGTCCTACGCGCTGTGGATGGGCGCGGGCGCGGCGCTGATCTCCCTGTGGTGGATGTGGAGCTGAGCGAAGCCTGGCCATGCACTACGACCTGCTGCTCCTGACCTTCCTGCCGCTCGCAGCGGCCTTCGCGATCGCGTTCACACCCAAGGGTGCGGAAGCGCTTCAACGCTACCTCGCGCTCGGCGCGACGCTGATCGTGGCCGTGCTGGGCGTGCGACTGTTCCTCGGCTTCGGCGTCGAGGGCACGCCCGTCGAGCGCTACGTGTTCGACGCGCCGTGGTTCACGCTCCCCAGCTCGTACGCCGCGCCGACACAGGTGCGCTTCAAGCTCGGGCTCGACGGCGTGTCGCTGCTGATGGTGACGCTCACCGCGGTGCTGATGCCGATCGTGATCCTCTCGACCTGGGGACACGTCCACAAGCGCGTGAAGGAGTTCATGGTGTGGATGCTCGTCATGCAGACGGGCATGCTCGGAACCTTCCTCGCGCTCGACCTGGTGCTGTTCTACTTCTTCTGGGAGATCAGCCTCATCCCGCTGTACTTCCTGATCGGCATCTGGGGCGGCGAGCGACGCCTCTACGCGACGATCAAGTTCTTCCTGTACACGCTGGCCGGGTCGCTCGTGATGATGATCGCCATCATCTCGATCCTCTGGACGCGCGGGACGAGCGACGTCTTCGAGCTGATCAACCTCCTGTGCCGCGCGCCGCTCGAGGAGCAGTTGTGGTTGTTCGCCGCCTTCGCGCTGGCGTTCGGCATCAAGGTTCCGCTCCTGCCCTTCCACACCTGGCTGCCCGACGCGCACACCGAGGCGCCGACCTCGGGCTCGGTGGTGCTCGCGGGCGTGCTGCTGAAGATGGGCACGTACGGGCTGGTGCGCTTCTGCATCCACATGCTGCCCGGGGCCGCCATCGCGGCCGCGCCGGTGATGATGGCGCTGGGCGCGATCGGGATCCTGTACGGCGCGCTGCTCGCGTGGGCGCAGGACGATCTCAAGCGCCTGATCGCGTGCTCGTCGGTCAGCCACTTGGGCTACGTCGTGCTGGGCCTGTTCGCGCTGACTCCCGCCGGCATCAACGGCGGGATGCTGCAGATGGTCAACCACGGCATCTCGACCGGACTCCTGTTCCTCCTCGTCGGGATGATCTACGAGCGCCGCCACTCGCGCGCGCTGGACGCCTTCGGCGGAGTCGCCGTGGCGATGCCGATCTTCGCGCTGTTCTGGGTGATCACCACGCTCTCGAGCGTGGGCCTGCCCGGCCTCAACGGCTTCGTCGGTGAGTACCTGATCCTGTACGGCTCGTTCCAAGCCTCGCCGCTGTGGTCGATCGTCGGTCTCAGCGGCGTGATCTTCGGCGCCGTGTACCTGCTGATGGCGACGCGGCGCATGCTGTTCGGCGCGCTGGACAAGCCCGAGAACCGCGAGCTCGCTGACATCGGCGCGAGAGAGATCGGATTGCTCCTGCCCCTGATCGTGCTCGTCGTGTGGTTGGGCGTGAGCCCGAACACGTTCCTCTCCAAGACCCAGCCCGACCTCGAGCAGATCCACCTGCGTCTGGCCGAGGCGCGGCGCGCGCTGCTCGCCAGTGCGGAAGCCAGCCCCACCCCCACTCGCCCGGATCAGGAGCAGTCGCGATGAAGCTCTCCGTGCTGCACTCGCTGTTCGATTCCGCGGCGCTCGGAGCGCTCGCGCCGCTGATGGCGCTCGGCATCGGCGCGCTGCTCGTTCTGCTCGCCGGCCTGACGCCGCTCTCCAAGGCCGCGCGCGGTGTGCTCGTCGCCGCCACGCTGATCGTCGCCGCGGCGCTGCACGGACGGATCCTGCTCGCGGAGCAGGTCCCCGGCGTCGTGCTCGACGGCGTGTTCGTCGCCGACCGCGCCACGGCCATGTGGGGCCTGATCTTCATCGCCGGCGTCGCGGTCACGTGGTTGTTCAGCCGCAACTACTACGTCGAGGACGCCTCGCATCAGAACGAGCACGACGTGCTCCTGATCGCCACCGCCGTCGGCATGTCGATGATGGCGGGCGCCCGCGACCTGATCGTGTTCTTCATCGGCCTCGAGTTGCTCTCGATCCCGCTGTACGCCCTGGCCGCCTTCCGCCGCAACCGCACGAAGTCGGTCGAGGCGGGCCTCAAGTACTTCCTGCTCGGCGCCTTCGCCGCGGGCTTCTTCCTGTACGGAGCAGCGCTGGTCTACGCCGCGAGCGGCACGCTCTCGCTCGACGTGTTCGCAGATCCCGCGCAACGCGCGCGCGTGCTCGAGAGCCCCATGGCGCTCGTCGGCGTCGCGATGCTCGCCGCCAGCGTGTTCTTCAAGGTCAGCGTGTTCCCCTTCCACGTCTGGGTTCCCGACGTGTACGAGGGCAGCCCCACGCCCATCACCGGCCTGATGGCGACGGGGACGAAGGCCGCTGCCTTCGCGTTCCTGCTCAACGCGTTGCTCGCGCTCCCGACCGGAACCGCCGCGGGTTTGGCGGCGATCGCGCTGTTGACCATGGCGGTCGGCAACCTCGGCGCGCTGATGCAGCAAGACGTCAAGCGCATGCTGGCGTACTCGGGCATCGCGCACGCCGGCGTCGTGCTGCTGGCGATCGCGGGCGCGGTCGCTGGCGATCCGCAGCCTCACGGCGCCCTGCAAGCCGCGCTGTTCTACATGGCGGCCTACGTCGCGACTGCGGGCGGCGCCTTCGGCGTGCTCGCGCTGCTCGAGTCCGACGGTGAGCGCATGACGACGCTCGACGGTCTGCGCGGGCTCGGACAGCGTCGCCCCTACCTCGCCGCGGCGCTGACCGTGTTCATGCTCTCGCTGGGCGGCATCCCCGCCACCGGCGGATTCCTCGGCAAGTACCTGGTGTTCTCGGTCGCGGTGCGCGCCGAGATGATCCCCGCTGCGATCGTGGGCGTGCTGCTCAGCGTGATCGCGCTGGGCTACTACCTGCGCGTGATCATCGCGATGTGGATGCAGGCGCCGGACGAGAACTCGCCGCTCGCGAGCACCAAGCCCATCGCCATCAGCGCGCGCCTCGCTTCGACCGCCTGCGTCGCGCTGGTGCTCCTGATGGGGCTCCTGCCGCGCTGGTTCCTCGAGCACATGTAGGCCGGGCCAGGCGGCGCACGGCCGCCTCGCCTGCGCGCTACAGACGATCGAATTCGATCGCGTAGCCGGTCGTGTCGGCGCTCATGCGCTCGACCCGGACGAGCTTGCCGGTGTAGTCGCGCGACGACTCGCTGTCGCGGATGCGCACGCGAACCGTCAGCGGGTCCGTGGAGAAGAAGAAGACGCCTGCGGTCGAGATGTTCTCGGCCTGCCCGCGCAGCGTGGCCGCGTCGAGCTGGATCTCGAGTTGGACTTCGCTGTCCCGGCGCGAGGCGCGGCGACGCTCGCCGACGCTCGTGTTCAACGGCTCGTGTTGGTCCATGGGGAACGAGAGAGAAGCGTGGGCTGGTCCGTGACCCGGAGTTCGGCGTCGGGCCGAGCCTGGCGCGGAGGTCGAAGCCAGTTGTCGGTCTGCGGCGCCGCCAGCTTGACCCTCGTCGGCGCGTTCGCGTCACCCGCCCCAGGCCTGGGAGCGCGCGCGAGAACCCGCTCGAGTGGAGCTACCATCTGGCCCCGCCGATCCGCCCGAACGCAGGAGCCGAACATGGCCAATCGCCGCGCACATCCTCACTTCGACGACAAGTCGACCCTCGACTGGCACACCCAATGGAGCGCCGCGCTGGCCGAGGCCAAGCGCGACAACAAGCTGATCTTCATCGAGTTCGGCCGCGAGCAGTGAGGCCAGTGCCGCGCCCTCGTGCAGGGCGTCGTCCCCCATCCGGAAATTGCGCCGCTGCTCCAGCGTGGCTTCGTCGCCCTCGCCAGTGACTGCGACGACCCGGAAGAGCCGGTCGAGCTCCTCGCCGGGCAGATCGAAGACGCCTACATGCTGCCCTTCGTGATCTTCGCCAGTCCCGAAGGCCGCTTCCTCGCGGGCGCCTCGGGCGCCGTCAACCCTCTCACCTTCAAACGCCGCCTCGAGCAGTTGCTCGGCGGGACCAGCACCCCTAGCAGCGCTCCATGACCCAACAGCCGTTCGCACCGCCCGACCGCTTGCTCCTGGGGCCGGGACCGTCGCCCGTGGCGCCTTCCGTGCTCCGCGCGCTGTCCCTCCCCACCGTCGGCCATCTCGATCCCGAGTTGTTCGGGGCCATGGATCAGATCCGCGCCAACCTGCGCGTGATCCTGGGGACGCAGAACGCGGCGACGCTGGCCGTGTCCGGCACCGGCACCTCCGGCATGGAGGCCGTCCTGTGCAACTTGATCGAGCCGGGCGACGGCGTCCTGGTGGCGACGCACGGGTACTTCGGCGCGCGCATCGCGCAGATCGCGGAGCGCTGCGGCGGCGACGTCACGCGGGTCGACGCGCCCTGGGGCGAGGCCAGCGATCCGGCGGCGGCGCGCGCGGCTGCGCAGGGCAAGCGCATTCGCGTGCTCGCCGTGGTCCACGCCGAGACGTCGACCGGAGTGCGACAGGATCTGGCGCCGTGGGGAGAGCTCGCGCGCGAGCTCGGCGCGCTCTTGTGCGTCGACGCAGTGACCTCGCTGGGCTGCCTGCCGATCGAGGTCGACCGCCACGGCGTCGACGGGATCTGGTCGTGCACTCAGAAGGGTCTGTCTTCGACCCCTGGACTGGCGCCCGTGAGCTTCTCGCCGCGCGCGCTCGAGCGCATCCGCGCGCGCCGCTCGGTGGTGCAGAGCTTCTACCTCGACCTGCAGTTGCTGCTCGAGTTCTGGGACGCGCCGCACGGCTACCACCACACGATCTCGAGCAACCTGCTCTACGGTCTGCACGAGGCCACGCGTCTGGTCGTCGAAGAAGGCCTGAGCGAGCGCTTCGAGCGCCACCAGCGCACCAGTCGCGCGTTCCTCGCCCTCGCGCGCGAACTCGGCTTGAGCCCGTTCGTCCGCGACGAGCTGCGCCTGCCGCAGCTCACCACGCTGCGCATCCCCGACGGCGTCGACGACCTGGTCGTGCGCAAGCGACTGCTGCTCGAGCACGGCATCGAGATCGGCGGCGGACTGGGCGCGCTCAAGGGCAAGCTCTGGCGCGTGGGCCTGATGGGGCACGGCGCCGACGAGCGCAATGCCCAGCGCTGTGCGGCGGCCCTCGGCGCGTTGCTCGGGTCGCGCGTCGGGAGCGCGTCGGCGCGCGGCGGGCAATGAGTCAGCGCACCACGCTCCTGCTGGCCTCGGCGCTGTTCGCGCTCTCGGGCTTCACCGGACTGTGCTACGAGACGGTCTGGTTCAAGCGACTGGGCCACGTGTGGGGCAGCTCGACGCTCGCCATGGCGAGCGTGATCGCCGCCTTCCTGCTCGGGCTCGGCCTGGGCGCGCGCATCTTCGGCGCGTTCGCGGACCGCTCGCGGCGCCCGCTGCTGTGGTACGGAGTGTTCGAGATCCTGATCGGCCTCCTGGCGCTCGTGCTGCCGACCGTGATGTCTTGGGTGGCGGACTTCGCCGCGCCGTTGTCGGTGAGCCTGGGTGATCGCCCGCTGGTGTTGGGCCTGGTGCGCGTCGCGCTCACGTTCGCGCTGATCGGTCCGCCGTGCATGTTGATGGGCGCGACGCTCCCGATCCTCACGCGCCAGCTCGCTGGCTCGGGCATCGGCGTCGGCAAGTCGGCGGCCTGGCTGTACGCCTTCAACACGCTCGGCGCCGCCGCGGGCGCGTACGCGGCCGGCTTCCATCTGCTCGACGCTTTGGGGCTCGTCGGAACGAACACGCTGGCCGCGGCGCTGAACATCGCGGTCGGCATCGCGGCCATCGCGCTCGCCCGAGGCTCGCTGCGCGAGTTGAGCACGAGCGCGGCGCCGGCCCCGAGCGCCGCGGGCAGCTCTGATCCGAGCGTGTCACGCGTGCTGTGGGCGGCGGTCGGAACCGGCTGCGCCTCGATCGCGCTCCAAATGCTGTGGGCGCGCGAGCTGGCGCTGCTCGTCGGCCCCACGACCTACGCGTTCTCCAGTTGTCTGTGGGTGTTCATCCTGGGCGTCGGATTGGGCAGCCTGCTGTTCCGACTGCGCGCGGAGCGGCCCGGCTCGATCGAGTCGACGCTGTGCATCGCGTGCGCGCTGGTCGTGCTCCCCGCGCTGCTCGGGTGGGCGTTGCGACCGCAACTCGCGCAGTTGATGGGCTACCTCCGCGAGGTGCGCGTCGACGCGTGGGCCAACGCCACGTTGTGCAGCGCGGTGAGCGCCGTGCTGCAGTTCGTTCCGACGCTCGGCATGGGGATGGTGTTTCCCGGTCTGGTGGAACTGACTCGCGCGAGCGCAGAGCGCGCCGGCAGCGCGGTCGGCCGCGTCTACGCCTGGAACACGATCGGCTCCGTCGCGGGCGCTGCGCTCACGAACCTCGCGCTGACTCCGAACCTCGGCTCGTTCTGGAGCGTGCGCGCAGCGTTGGGCGCCTACGCGCTCGCGCCGCTGTGGCTGTTCGGCGCGCGCGGCCCCGCGCTGGCGACGAGCGTCGCCTGCGCCATCGCGTTGCTGTCGCAGTGGCGCGGCGACGATCCGCTCGAAACGAATCTGGGCGCGTACCTCTACGGCGTGCAGGGCGCCGAGATCACGCGGCGTGACTTCAAGCCGCTGTACTTCTCCGAGGGCCCCAGCTGCAACGTGCTCGTGCTCGAAGGCGAGCCCTTCCCGACGCCGTACCTGCAGCGTGTTCCCGAGCGGCTGATCAACCTGCGCGTGCACGGGAAGATCGACGCGAGCTCGGCGAACGACATGGCCATGCAACTGGGCATGGCGTACATCCCGCGCCTGCTGCATCCCGCCGCGGACGACGTCGTCGTCATCGGCATGGGCTCGGGCGTCACGGTCGGCGCGGCAGCCGTGTTCGAGGGCACGCGCGCCACGTGCTGCGAGATCGAGCCCTCGATCGTCGAAGGCGCGCGCTTCTTCGAGCTGTTCAATCACGGCGCAGTCGAGCGCGACAACGTGAGCATCGTGCTCGACGACGGCCGCAGCTACGTGCAGGGCCACCCCGGCGGCTGGGACCTCATCCTCTCGCAGCCCTCCAACCCGTGGATCGCCGGAGTGGCCAACCTCTTCACGGAGGAGTTCTACCGAACAGCGCGCTCCAAGCTCGCGCCGCGCGGATTGCTGGCGCAGTGGATCCAGGCCTATGCGTTCACGGCGCGCGACTTCGCGCTGGTGCTGCGAACCCTCACGGCGGTGTTCCCCCACTGCGTGCTGCTCCGAGTGAGCGAGTACGACCTGCTCCTGGTCGCCGGCGATCAGCCGGTGAGCCCCGAGCTGGCGACTCTCGAGCGAGCGCAGGCGCTGATCGACTCGACCGCCGATGCGCGCGGCGATCTCGAGCGCTACTTCGCGACGACCGACGTGCGCTCGCTGCTCTTCTCGCACCTCATGCTGGACGAGCGCGGCGTCGCGCGATTCCTCACGGCCGTGGGCCCCGGCCCGCTCAACACGGACGCCAACATGCGCCTGGAGTTCGAGGCCCCGCGGCGGCTGTTCCACAACCTGGGCGACCCGGCGATCGAAACCAACCGACTGCTCTACGGCGCCATCGACCCCGGCTGGCATCAGGAGCTGTTCGCGCGCTGGCGCTGCGACGGCGCACAGCTCGGCGCGCTCAAGGAGCTCAAGAGCCGCGTGCTCAAGCAGGGCGCCGCTCGCGTCGGCGGCGCGTTGGTCGCGCTGGGCCTGGCCCATGCTCCGGAGGATCCCGAGCTCGTCGCGGACCAGCTCCTGTTCGCCGCCGATCTCGGACCGAGCGAGTTCGAGGAGGGGCTGAAGCTGCTCGTCGAACGCGCGCCGCTCGAGGCGCACCGTCTGGGTCAGTCGCTGCAGCAGACCGGGCAGTTCAATGCGTCGCGGATCGTCTACACGCGACTGCGGGAGCGCTACCCGAACTCGGCGACCGCTCTCAAGGCGCTCGCCGACGCGTTGCGCGGTTTGGGCCGAGAGGAACAGGCGGCCGCGGCGAGCACGGAGCTCGAGTCCATGGATCCGATCTTCGACCCGCTGGGCGGCGAGCGGCTGTGATCGTCGCGGGGCGAGCACGACGACGTGCTCGCCGCTCGACCGGGGTCCGCGGCGCTTCGCGCACCGGCTTCACCGGACCTCCCCGCTCATGGCGCTGACGCCGACGAATCGCCGTTGCTCACCGGCGTCGAATTGTCGAGCGCCCTGCGGGACCGCGTAGCGAACCCAACGTTCGTCGACCGCGCAGAGCGAGCGCCAACTCACCGTGCGCGGGTCGAGCCGGCGCTCTCGCGAGCGGCCGACCGCGCAGCCGAACTCACTTGGCCTTGGTGGCCGCTTCGAGCGAGCGGCGCAGCGGCTCGAGTTCGTCGGAGGAGCAGCCCGCGCGTTCGGCTCGCGCGAGCAGGGCCCGCGCCTCCTCCACCCGCCGCGCCCCCAGGCACGCGCGAAGCAGCGTGTGGTGGGCCTGCGCTCGCGGGTCGTGCAGCAGCACGATCTCGATGGCGTCGCTCGCGTCGCGCGGCTTGCCGGTCGCGAACAAAGCCTCGACGTAACCGCCCGCGAGGTGCAACACGCCGTTGCGCCGGATCGAAAGGGCGTCCGCGCTGATCCCTAGCCCCTGCTCGCCGCGCTCAACCGCCGCCGCGACGTCGCGCAGGGTCAGGTACTCCCGATCGAGCCACAGCAACACGTCGCCCCGGCCGGCGAGGAGCTCCTTCCAGCGCTTCTCGCGGATGAGCATGTCGATGAGCATGCGGCTGTACAGCGCCTCGACGACCTCCGGCGCAACCTTGGGGCGCGCCAGCAGACCCTCGAACAACTCCAGGTGCTTCTTCTCGGCGTTCAGGGCGGTGTTCAGCGCTGCAACCTCCTTGGCGAGCTGCACGGAATCGTCGCCTTCCTTGAAGGCCAACAGACTCTTCTGGAGCCCATCGCGACGCTCGATCACCGCCTGCCGTCCGCCGGGGTACGCCGCGAGAACGCGCTTGAACACCAGCGGGAGCTCGCTGAGCCGCGGCTCGCGGAACTCGGCGCGCTCGTGCCCGTGATCCCACGCCCACAGCACCTCTTCGAGCGCGCGCGCCAGGCGTCGGCACGAGAGGTAGGCGAGCCCCAGGTCGACGCGAGCGACGGGGTTGAGCGGGTCGGCGTCCAGCGCGAGTCGGGCCGCGCCGACCGACTTGGCGCAGTTGACGATGCTCTGGCCCTCGGTCATGAACGTGCGGGCGTCCACGAACCCCCGCAGACGGTCGATCTCCAGCCCCTCGGGCGTCAGGAACACGCTCGTCGCGCCAGAGCTCACGCCGAGCTTCTTCGCCAGCTCGGGCTCGCGGCCCAGGTCGAACTGCACCGCGACGACGCGCGCCTCGAGCCAGCGGATCGTGATCGGGTCGCTCCAGGTCACCCGCTGCATCACGGTCCACTCGTCGCTGGTCGGATCGTAGAAGTCGACGAGCAGAGGGATCGAGAGCGCCTGAGCCTGGATCAGCGCGGCGTCGAAGCGCAGCGCGCGAAACCCGCTGGGGGCCGGTGCGGGATCCTGCAGCAGCGCTACGAGGGACAGTCCAGCGCAGATCAGTTGACTCATCATCGCGGAGTGCGACTGACGCGCGCGGGTTCGTCCACGATCGTGGACAGCGTGCGACGCAGCCTTGCGCCGCACAGGCTACACGAGCTGCGCCGCGATCGGACGCGAGCGCGTGCGCGCTGAGTTCGAAGCAGTGGCACGCGCTTCGCTTTGGAGGATTCCGACTGAGCGCCGCAGCACGGCGCGTCCGCCGCTCGACGAGCTGGCGCCCCCACCCGAATCGGAAAGGCCACCATCCTCATGCGCCCGATCTTCGCTCTGCGTCTCGCGCTGCTCGCCTCGGCGCTCGCATTCTGCGCCTCGACCGCGGCGGCCCAGCGCCTGTCGCTCTCGGTGGGCGGATGCTCCGACGGTCCGAGCCTCCGGCTCTCACTCGGTCGGTCGCCCGTGTGCGCTCCGGCGCGCGTGTGGGTCGAGGGACGCTGGGAGACCCGCGTCGAGCGCGTGTGGGTCGAGGGCTGCGAGCGGCGAGTGTGGTCGCCGGCGCGCTTCGAGACTCGCTGGGACTCCTGCGGACGACGCGTGCAGGTGATGGTCAGCCCGGGGCGCTGGTGCGTCGTGCGCGATCCGGGCCGCTACGAGCAGCGCGAAGTGCGCGTCTGGGTCCCCGGGCGCTGGCGCGACTGCGCGCCGCGCTACTGAACAGCGCCGCATCCCGCCGGCGACGACGAGAGGGGGCGTCATGCGCGCAGGGGCTTGCGCGCCGATGCCTGTGTGGAGGGGCCCGTGCAGCATTTGTGCTGCACGGGCCCGTTGTTCATTGGAGGGACCGGGCGCGCTCGAACGAGGACTGGAGAAGACGCCACGGCGTCACAGTCGGGGTCGGCTAAGGAGGCCGGCGCCTCGCGAGTCGATGGAAGGCCGCAGTCTTCGACTGCTGCCCAGTTCGAGCTCAGGCGGTCGTTTGCGATCGCTCGTTCCCGTCAGCAGGTGCTCGTCGCGCGCCCCGGCGATGTGAAGATGTCGGCGTGCAGACGAACTCGAATTCCCTGGCGCCCAGCTCGCGCGTCGCGACGCTCGCGATCGCAGCCCTGTGCCTTGTGTGGGGCAGCACGTGGCTCGTGATCAAGGGCGGCCTGCGCGACCTGCCTCCCCAGACCTCGGGCGCCGCGCGGTTCTGGATCGCGGGCGCGGTGATGGGCGTCCTCGTCCGCACCATCGGTCGTCGCGAGGGCGGAGACGCTCCGCCGACGTGGTTGTGGCTTTCTCTCGGCGCGCTGAACTTCGGCGTCTCGTACGCCATCGTCTACCGCACCGCGGCGCTGCTCCCCTCCGGGCTCACCAGTCTGCTGTGGGGCGTGTTCCCGATGTTGAGCGCCGCGGTCGGACACCTGTTCCTGCCGGGAGAGCGCCTGGCGCAGCGCCAGTGGTCAGGCTTCGCGCTCGGCCTGGTCGGTCTCGCGGTGCTGTTCGCCACGGACCTGCGCGCGCTCGGTCCCGAGGCGGCGCCCGCGGCGGCGGTGTTGCTGCTCAGCCCGATCTCGTCCGTCGTGGGCAACACGCTCGTCAAGCGTCACGGGGCCAAGGTCAGCTCGCTCGCCCTGAATCGCAATGCGATGCTGGTCGGCGCCGCGTTGCTCACGCTGGTCGCCGCGCTCACGGAGTCCGACGCCACTCCGCGCTGGACGCCCGCCGCGATCGGCTCGGTGCTGTACCTCGCGCTGATGGGCACCGTGTTCACGTTCGGGCTCTACTACTGGCTGCTGCGGTACGTGCGTTCCAGTCGCCTCAGTCTGATCGCGTACGTGACGCCGGCGATTGCGTTGACCTTGGGCGCGACGCTCGGCGACGAGCGCATGAGCTGGAGCATCGCCGGCGGCGCCGCGGCGATCCTCGCGGGCATCGTGCTCGTCGTTCGCAACCCGGCGCCGGCAGCGCCCGCGGCTCAGAAGCCGTAGTGCGCTCGACGTTGCGCGCCCGATCGCGCGAGCAGGGCGTCGCCTCCGCCCGGCGCGGGGCGGCCGAACTCGAGTTCGACCATCACGGTCGCGATCTCGTACGGACGCATCGGCACGACCAGCGCGCTCCAAGGCAGTTGACTCGGCCCGAACGGCGGCGCGGCTGCGCGCGGAACCAGCGGCGAGAGCACCCTTCCGCACAAGTCGGTCTTCGCCGCGCGCGCGATCGGACCCGGCAAGCGGAGGATGGCTTCGCTGGCTTTGCCGTCGAACTCCACCAGACGCACGACGAACGGCGCTTGGGCGGCGCGCCACAGCTCAGCCTCCGGCGCCAATTCGTCGACGTCGACCTGGCGTCGCAGCGCGGTCATCAGCACGCCGGTGGCGTCGAGGCTCGCGGCGCCGAGCGTCGGCGGCAGATCGCCCCCGCCCAGCACCGCCGCGCTGGCCTCGAACCGCGGCGAACCCAGGTTGCACTCCATCGACAAGCGCACGCGGTCACTGTTGGTCATCGAGCCGTGCGGCACGAGCCACAGCTCGGCGTCGAACACGTTGTCGAAGTGCTCGCCGTCCCACGCGTCGCGCGCGTTGAGCGTCACACGCACGCCGTGCTGATCGCGCGACCATCCTTGACTGCCATCGTGAACCACCAGCAGGCCGCGACTTGCTGCGTCGTCGGCGAGCAGGTCCACGAAGCTGTGCGCGGTGAAAGGCCGCGTGAGCGTCTCCAGCCGCACCGAGTTCGCGTCGTCCTCGAGCGGTTGGCGCAGAACGAAGTTGCGTTCCGCATCGGTGTCGCACACGCCGTAAGGCGCGTCGCGCACGATGCGAGTCGGCCGGAACGCGGCGGCGATCGGCGCGGTCAGCGCAGCGGCGACTCCCGCATCCGGTCGCGCCAGGTTCTCGCCCTGGAAGCGCACCCACAGCGCGTCGTGCAAGGTGGAGATCGAATAGACCACTCGGATCCGGCTGCCGCCGCGACCTTCGCGCAGGAACGCGAACTCGGCGAACTCGGCGCTCTCGCTGGACTCGTTCGAGAGGTGAACCGTCTCGAAGCGCTCGAGCGACCGACTGCGGCGCATCTCGAGCTGTCCCACGGGCCGCGACTTGTGCAGCGCGCCTTCGGGGAATTCGCGCGAGAAGAGCTGCGTGACGACGCCGCGACGACGGTCGATGTGAACCGCGAACGCGCCGCGCCGGAGGATCAGCTCCTCCTCACCGAGCTCCATCTGGATGCGGCCCAGGCGCGGCTCTTCGAGACCGTCGTACGGATCGACGACCTTGTAGCCGAACGCCGGCACCGAGCGCACCACGCCGCTCTCGAGTTGCACGTCGCGCGTCCAACCCAGCGGGTTGTAGACGATGCTCGTGCCCTCGAGTCCATCGACGCGTCGCCCCAGGTGCTCGAGCGTGCGCTGGAACACTTCGCTCGAGGTGGCGATGGCCCGCTCGAACGCGCGCTCTCCCACCGCGCCGCACGCGCCTTCACGTTCGTGCACGATGTGGTGCTGACCGACGCACAGCTCGCGCCACGCCTCGTCCAGCTCCCACGCCGGGTACACGCCGCCTGACGCGTAGGGACGTCCGAACATGCTCGCGAGCGCGCTCAGCCCCTCGGCGGCGAGCACCTGCTCCTCCGCCGATCGACTGAAGCGGGGCATGTAGTCGCCGTTCTTGCCGAGCGCGAGGCCGACGAAGGTCTCGTCGAGTTCGATGCGCCGCCGCGGTTCGCCGCCGCTCTGCGAGCGGAGTCGCGACACGAGTTCACTCGGCAGCAAGCTCGCATCGGCGGGCGCTTCAGCGAGCGCGGCTCGCACCGCTCCACCGTGCGCCTGCGGATCGACGACCTCGAACGCCGAGGCGTCGAGCCACTGCAAGATCACGCCGACGCCCGCGGTCGAGTCGGAGGCCGCGATGGCGGCGCGCAGCTCGTCGAGCCCGCCCTGAACACACAGCGCCGTGTGCGCGAGCGCTGCGATCTCACCGCCGTCGAGTCCGACCCAGCCGAGCGTCGGCGCCGACTCGACCGGCGTGTGCGGCGAACGCGCGGACCAGGCGTGGAACAGCCCGACCGCGGCGAATCCGCTCGACACAAGGAGCTGCGGCGCCTGCGGCTGGAAGGTGAACGAACTCTCCCAGGCCAACGCCGGTCGCACGCCGAGCAAGCGGCGCGAGACGCCGAGACTCAGCTGAAGCTGTCGAATGTTCGACTCTCCGCCGTGCAGCAGGCCACACGGCTGCGCGTAGCTCGCACCGACCCACTCCAGGCGCTTCTCCGCCATGGCGAGCCTCAGCTCGGCGAGCAATTCGGGCGCGCGCGCGGCCAGGTGCTCGAGTCCCGCAGCGTCGCAGCTCAACGCTCCGCGCGCGCCGGACGCGGCCTGCCACGTCAGCAGCGCGCGGATCGACGCCGCGAAAGCGTCTTCGACATGCAGCGCCTGCTCCCCCACCCAGTGAGCGTGGTAGGCGAAGCAGTAATGGAGCGGCCCGGTCATCGCGAAGGGCCGCAGAGAATAGCGTCACGCGGGCCGCGCGGGCTCATCGGCGCTGCCAGAGTGCGACGTGGGCGAGTTCCGACGCGTCGTCGCGCGCACGCCAGCGGCCGACGTGATGGACGAGGCTCCAGCCGTCCCGCTCGGTTTCCACGTCGAGCCAGCGCGCGAGCATCTGCGCGTCGCGCTGCGCGCCGCGTTCCATTCGATCGAGCACCATCGCGCGACACACCAGCACGTAGCGCACGCCGTTGAGCTCTGCGAACCGTTGAAACTCCGCGAGGTCCGCGAGGGCGAGCGCGTCGTCGAGCGCCGGAGCCGCAGCGCTCGCGCGGCCATCGAACTCGACGGCGAGCACGGGCCTGCGCGCGCGGTGCGCGATCGGTCCAGCGAGTCGAGGCGCGCTCGCGACACGCCAATCGACCGCCGCCCCCGGATGGTTGAACGCGCCGGGCGCTGCATCGCGCTGGCGAAGCTCCGCGAGCGTCTCGTGCAGCCCGCGACGCTCCTCCAGCGCAGGCGTCAGTCGCGCGCTCGAGTCCGCTGGCCACAGCGCGAGAGCGAGCAACGCGACGCACGAGACCAACGCGTTGCGCGAGGCGGCGGATCCGCGCAGCAGCGCCAGTCCAGAACCGAGCGCCAGCGCTGCGTGATTCACGGCGAGGAAGCGCTCATCCAAGAAGGCGCAAGGAGCGGCGACGAGCAGCGATGCCACGAGAGCCGTCATCGATGCCGTGCGAGGGCGCTGCGTTCCCAGGCTCCACGCGCAGAGCAGCGATGCGGCCAGCAACGCCCATCTCAGGGGATCGCGCGTGCATTCCGCCAGCGAGAGCGCGGTCCAGCTCGGCGCCAGATCTCCCGCATCGAGCGCGCCACGGCATGCGACGAAGGCGCACACGGCGCTCAACGCGACCAGGAGCACGCCCCACGCTCGCCGTCGATCGCCGTCGCGCGGACGGCGCGCGGCCAGGCCGATCCAAACGAGCGCGCACGCGGCGAGTGTGGGCCACGCTTGCGCGCCGAGCGCGAGCGCGACACCGCCCAGCGCGCCACCGCTCAATGCTCCGAGTCCCGCGTCGATGCGCTCGCGCCCGCGCACGCCGAAGCCCAGCGCCGCGTACTGCAGCAGCGCGAGCATGGTTTGGCACGCGTCCAAGGTGAGCGCCTCGCGCTGCTCGCGAGCGACCGCCAGCGGCGAGAGGGCTACGACTCCGGCAGCGAGGAGCGCCGCGCCCGCGCAGCGCAGATCCACCGGCGCCGCGGTCCCGCGCGATGCTGCGACGACAAGCGCCGCCGCTGCGAGCGACGCCACGATGGAACACACTTCGAGCGCGCTCGCGAAGCGCGCCTCGGCCTCGTCGAGCTCCGACTCGTCGTGCGCGCGCGGGGCCGAGGCCGCACGCTGCACCGAGTGAGCGGACCACTCCAACGCCCTGAACGGCCCCACCGCGCGCGCGCCCACTCCGCCGCCGACGAACTCGTCGAGCTCCACGGAGTGCGAGTCGATCTGGGCGAGCGCGAGCGTGAGCAGGCGACGGCGATAGTCCGCGTCGGGGTCGAGCGCTCCCCAAGTGGTCTCGCTCCAACGTGCGCGAGCCGGATCGCTCCGGCGAGCGAGACCGAGCGCGACCGTCACCAGCAGCGCGACGACGAACACTGCAGCGGTCAAGCGACCGCGCGCTCGCTCGGTGGCCATCAGCGCGACTGCGCCCGACGCTCGAGCCACCCCTCGACGCGCGCGCGCAGGCCGGGCTCACCGACGAACCACAGCCGCGGGCCCTCGACCCATTCGACGTGCGCCTGCGCACTGGCCGTCTGTTGAAGCAGAGCTTCGACCGCGACGGCGAGCGCCAGCGGTCGCATCCAGTCGAGCGTTCGGGCCCGACTCGACGTGAGCTGACTGCGAACCGCGCGACGGAGCGCGTGAGCGTCGACGCGCGGCGTCGCGGAGAGCGAGTCGCTCGCTGGCAAGCTGGGCGCGGGCCCCGGCGCGATGAGCAACCCGGGACGCTCGGAGCGAACCACATCGCAGCTCGCGGCCGGGATCGAGGTCAGCGCCACCCACGCGTCGCACATCGGACCTGCGTCGCCGCTGGCGCTCGGACTCAGGGCCGCGAGCGCGTCGCCGCGCGCGACGACGATCAGCTCGAGCGCCCCCGTCCACTCGCGCAAGCGCTGCAAGCCGAGCGCGGCCTGCGCCGGCGCGCGCGGGAGCCGCGTCGCGAACAGTTGTGTCCCCGTGCGCTCCGCGAAGTCCATCCACGCCGCGCCGAGTTCGCCCGCGAGCACCTGCTCCGCCGTTTCCGCCGAGTGGGCGAGGAACGCGATCGCGCGCTCCGGCTCGCGCTCGGGGCTGTAGCTCCACAGCCAGTGCTCACTGCCGCGCTCGTCCTGGTAGCTCAGCTCGAGCGGGACGAGCAGACCGCGCGGCGGTCCATCCGGCGTCCAGCGTTCGAGCGCGAGCAGCATGTCGCCGCCGCCCAGCGCGGTCGATCCGCGCAGACCGGCGACGAGCAGGCGACTGAGCAACTCCTCGAGACGACGGTAGCCCGGCTGCTCGATGCGTTCGCGCGCGCGCAGTGCATCCAGGCGCTCGCGAAGGTTCTCGATCGCGTCGACGCGCACCGCGGGAAGTCGCGCGGCGAAGCGGCCGCTCGGACGGCGCGCGAGCTGCCCGATCAGGAAGCAACGCCCCGAACTCGTCGCCGGCGCCCGCAGGTACATCTGGAACGCGCGCGGGCCGATCGCTGCGGCGGCGACGGGCTCGCGCCGAGCCTGCGTGCGCTGACCAGCAGCGTCGACCCACTCGAGCGTCAACTCCGACTCGAACGCGTCCGCGCCCCAGGCGCGGCTCACGTGCACGGTGATCGGCTCGGTCATCGCGCCGTCGATGATTTCGAAGGCCCCGGGGACCACGACCAGATCGAGCGCGCCCGCGAGCCGATCGATCGACTCCCAGGCCGGATCCGCGCCATCGACCGCCGGATCGATCACTCCCTCAGCGCGACGCAGGAGATCCAACGACGGAGACCAGTGCGCCGAGGCGCCCGACGGCCGCGCCGACTCGAGGCGCTCGACGATGGCGGCGGCGGCCGCCTCGTCGGCGTGCGCGAGTCGTTCGAGGAACTGCAGCGTGCGTTCGCCCTGCAGCACAGCGCGGTGCTCGTCCAAGCGCGCGCGTGAGCGGAGCTCCCGCTGCGGCTCGCTCGCCGCGCCGCTCTGGCTCAGCGCAACGGCGCCCAGCGCGCACAGCGCGACGGCCGCGCGCGCGAACTCACAGCAGCGCTTCGATGATCTGCTTCGTCGCATCGAATCCCCGCAAGCGAATGCGTTGAGCCGCTCCCTCGGGCAGCGCTTCGCGCGGCGCGAGCCCGACCAACTCGCTCTCGTGGATCTGGACGCCGCGCTCGGCGGCCAGCTTCTCGATCTCCTCGAACACGCGCACGAGTCCAGTCGCCTGGAAGTTGCAGACGTTCATGCTCACCTGCGCCAGGCGCTGGTCGTCGAGGAAGAAGCCCATGGCCTTGATGCCGGGCAATCCGCCGTCGCGCTCGCGGATGCGCTTGGCGATGTCCTTGGCGACCTGCACCTGATCGGTCGCGAGGTTCACGTTGAACGCGATCAGGAAGAAGCGCGCGCCGATGACGGTGGCGCCCGCGGTGGGATGCAGGGCGCGTCGCGGTCCCTCGTCCGACTCGCGCGACGGATCCGTGGCGATCGCTTCGCGCAGCTTCTCGAAGCCGATGTTGCGCACGTCGGGCAGGTTCCGGCGCTCGGGCCGCAGCGCCGCCTGCTCGTAGAAGTACACCGGAATGGCGAGCTCGCGCCCGACGCGTTCGCCGAGGCGGTGCGCCAGGCGCACGCAGTAGCCCATCGTCGCGCCGGCCAGCGGCACGAACGGAACGACGTCGGTGGCGCCGACGCGCGGGTGCTCGCCCTGGTGCTGCGTGAGGTCGATGAGCTCGCGCGCGGAAGCGATGGCGCGGAAGGCAGCCTCGCTGACGGCTTCACCCTCGCCGACCATCGTCACCACGGCGCGGTTGTGGCTCGCGTCCATGGTGTGGTCGATCAGCTTCACCCCGGGGACGGCGCGAATCGCGTCGAGGATGCTCTCGAGCACCTGGGGGCGACGGCCTTCGCTGAAGTTCGGAACGCACTCGACTAGGGGCATGATTGGGGAGCAGCAGGGGTGTCAGGCCGGAACGGAGCGGTCGTCGCGAGCGCCGGGAGTGTAGTGCCGCGTGCGCACGATGCGCCCGCCCGCGACGACGGTGGCCACCGGATTGCGGCCGAGCTCGTACACCAGGTGGCGGTGGTTCGGCGTGTCGAGAACGAGGATGTCCGCGCGCTTGCCGACCTCGAGCGTGCCCGTCACGTCGCCGCGGCCGAGGGAGCACGCCGCGTTGAGCGTCGCGGCGGTCAAGCACTCGGCCGCGCTCATGCGGTAGCGCAGCGCCGCCCACGAAGCGACCTCCGGCATGCTCGGCAGGTAGCAGCTTCCGGGGTTGAAGTCGGTCGAGAGCGCAATCGCCACACCGGAGTCGATCAAACGCCTTCCGGGCGCCTCGACCTCCTGGCGCAGGAACAGCGGCACCAGCGGGCACAACACGGCGACCACCGCGCTGTCGCGCAGGCGCTCGATCCCGCGCTCGCTGACGTGTTCGAGGTGGTCGGCGCTCGCCGCGCCCAACTCGGCGGCCAGCTCCGCGCCGCCCATCTGCGTGAGCTGGTCCACGTGCAGCCGCAGTCCGAGCCCCAGCTCTCGCGCGCGCTCCAGGATCGAGCGCGAGTCGTCGAGCGAGAACGCGATAGACTCGGTGAAGACGTCGCAGTACTCGGCGAGGCCCTCGGAGGCGACGGCGGGCAACATCGCGTCTCGCACGGCGGCGACGTAGACCGGTTTGTCGCTCCGGTGCTCGAGCGGGTAGTCGTGCGCGCCGAGGAAGGTCGGCGCGATGTCGAGGGCGCTGCGCTGGCGGACGGACGCGATCGCGCGCAAGCACTTGAGCTCGTCCGCGACGGTGAGGCCGTAGCCGCTCTTGGCTTCGACCGTCGTCGTGCCGTGTTCCAGAAAGCGGGCGAGGTGGAGTTCGAGCCGCGTTTCGAGCTCGCTCTGGCTCGCAGCGCGCACGCCGCGCGTGGTCGAGACGATTCCTCCGCCGGATGCGGCGATCTGCGCGTAGCTCGCGCCCTTCGTGCGCAGTTCGAACTCGTCCTCGCGCGTGGTGACGAAGACGGGGTGCGTGTGGGCGTCCACGAAGCCTGGGATCAAGGTCCCGCCGCGCGCGTCGAGCTCCTCGCGACCCACGTAGCGCGCGCGCAACTCGGCGCGCGGACCGACGGCCACGATGCGTCCCGCGTCGATCGCCACGAGCGGCTCGCGGATCACGTCGATCGCGCCGAGCTCAGCGCCGCGCCGCGGCGTTCGTCCCGAGCTGGTCGCCAGCTCCGCGGCGCCGTCGATCACCAGCGCGACTTCCTGCGGCGCCGGCTGGCGCCCGCTTGCCGTCGAGTTCATGCCGCCAACGTAGCGTGGGCGCTGCGAACGACGCACGCTCGCGCAGGAGCGACCGACACGAGGTTCGACGCGGCGACGATCTGCCGCGCCGGATCAGGCCAGCCTGATCAGGCCGCTTCAGCCTCGCTGGACATCGCGCCCAGGCTGAGCGCCATGCGCTGCAAGAGCCGCCGACGCGCGCGCAGCATGATCATCTTCATGTTCGAGTGGCCCACGTTGAGCACCTCGCAGACCTGCGCGTACGACAGCCCGTCGAGTTCGACCAGTTCCAGCGCGCGGCGGTCCCGCTCGGAAAGCTGCTCATACGCGGCGAGGTAGTGCTGCAACAGGATCACGTACGCGTCGCGCAGGCCGCGGGTCTCCTCGCCGTCCATCACGCGCGACTGGGGCGAGCGATGCTCGCTCTCGACCGCGAACAGCAGGTCGTGATCGCTCGACACGAAGCGCAACCGCGCAGCGACGGAGCGAGCGCGGCGCACGACGTTGGCCGCGATGGTGCGCACCCACACGCGGAAGCTGCCGCCGTGCTCGGAACGGAAGCCCCGCGCGTAGCGGTACACGTTGACGAACGTGTCCTGCAGCAGTTCGACCGGGTCGAGGCGGGCGCGCTGCTCCGCGAGCACCCAGCGCAGCCAGGACACGACGCGGGCGTGAGAATGGCGGTAGAGCGCGTCGAAGGCCTCGCGAGCGCCGCTGTCGCGGAACCACGCCATCAGCGCGGTGTCGAGACGATCGAGGTAGCTCTCGAGGCTCTCTTGGGGCTGGCGCTCGACGTCGCAGCCACGCTGCTCCAGTGCTTGGCGCACCTCGATGGCGAGAGAGGAGGTCTGGGCGACGGCGGCTTCGGGGAGGGCGGCGATCATGCGCGCCGCTTTGCACGGTCCGTTCCCGGCGCCACCGAACGCCTGGAGCGCGAGATCTAACACGATTCGTGCAGCCAACTTAGGACTTGCTTTCGCGATCGGCCGAGCGGCTCGCCCGGGACCGAGCGCGAGAATCGGCTTCGAGCACGTAACAGTTCGCGCGACCGAACCCCGGGCTTGGTTACGGGTTCGCCACATACGGCTGGGTTCCGCCAGGTCCGAGCGGTCGAGCACCCTCCCGCTGCGGTTAGACTTCGGATCGCAGGCCGAGGCTGACTCGCGACCTGCCCCGCTCGCCCGTCAACGCCGCCGCCCGTGCCATCGCCCAGTCCCGACCTCCCTGCGTTCGCGCTCGCGGCCGCCAATCGACTGACCCTCCCCTTCAGCGCCGCTGCTCCGGTCGATTGGAGTGACGTCGATTGGGTCGCCTTGGGCGCGGCCGCGACCGCGCTCGTGATCGCCTCGGCAGCCGCCACGCTCCGGCGCTCGCTGACCCAGTCCGACCCCGAGCGCGTCCTGCTCTCGGAGGCCGCCCCGGAGCGACGCGCGCTGCTCGAGCCGCTGCTGGCGAAGGCCGATCGACTGGTGACGAGCGCTTCGATCGCCCAGACCGCGGCGTCGCTGTCGTTCGCGATGGCGATCCTCCGCTCGATCAGCGCCGGCGGCCCGCCGACCCTCGGCGCCGCGCTCGAGACGCTGGCGATCTGCGTTCCGTTGGTGTGGTTCTGCACCGACGCCCTAGCTCGCGCCGCGGCCCTGCGAGCGGGAGACAGCGTGCTGCGCCACGGCCTGGCCGTGTTCCACGCGCTGCAGTTGCCGCTCGAGGCGCTGACGGCGGCGTTCGAAGCCATCCGCCGCGGCGTGCTGCGCCTGTTCGGTCAGCGCGACGATCCCGAGGCCGCCCGACAGATCGTGGCCGGCCTGCGCGAGGTCATCGACGACGCCGCGATCTCCGGTCGGCTCGACGAGACCGAGAAGGAGATCATCGGCAACGTGATGGAGTTCCGCGACGTCGACGTCGCCGCGGTGATGACGCCGCGCACGAAGCTCGCTGCGCTCGATGTGGAGCAGGGTTTCGACGCCGCCGTGCAACTCCTGGCGGAGACGGGCCACAGCCGCATTCCGGTCTACGAGGGCTCGCTCGACACGGTGATCGGCGTGGTCTCGGCGCGCGACCTCGTGGCGGCCTTCGCGGCGAGCCGCGGGGAACCGATCGAACTGCGCAGCCTGCTCCACCCCGCGTTCTTCACGCCGGAGACCAAGCGCGTTCGCGAGCTGCTGTCCGAGTTGCGCCGCGCGCGCGTCGAGATCGCCATCGTGCTCGACGAGTACGGCGGAACCGCCGGGCTCGTCACCGTCGGCGACATCCTGGGCGAGATCGTGGGCGAGATCCCCGACGAGTACGACGAGGACGCGCCCGCTCCGATCCGCCACCTGGCGGGCGGCGCCGCCGAAGTCGACGCCACGCTGCACGTGAGCGAGGTGAACGAAGCGCTGGACCTCGAGCTGCCCGAGAACGGCGACTTCGAGACGCTGGCGGGCTTCGTGCTCGCGCAGTTCGGCCGCTTCCCGCGCCGCGGCGAGTCGTTCGAACGCCAGGGCGCTCAGTTCACGGTCGTGGACGCCACCGACCGGCGCGTGCTGAAGGTGCGCGTGCGCCGACTGGCGACTTCCGCAGCGTGAGCGGCCGCGCAGCCAGCGCCGTGCGCCACACGCGCGACCACGCGCTGCTCGTGCGTCGCTTCGCGTACGGCGAGTCGTCGCTCGTCGTCCACGCGCTGACCCGCGAGCACGGGCGCGTCCACCTGCTCGCGAAGGGCGCGTACCGCCTGCGCTCGCGCTTCTTCGGTCGCCTGGACCTGTTCGACACGCTCGAACTGGCCTGGAGCGAGCGCGCGGGAGTGGAGCTGGGCAACCTCGAGGAGGCCGAGTTGCTCGAGCGCCGCCAGCGCATCCCTCACTCGCTCGCGTCGTACCGCGCGGCGTTGACGGTGCTGGAGCTCGCGTCTCTCTCCGCGCCCGAACGCGCCCCGGCCGCGGAGCTGTTCGAGCTCTGCAGCAGCGCGCTGCAGACGCTGCACGAGGGCCGCGAGCCCGAGCTCACGCTGGTTGAGTTCGAACTCGCCTTCCTCCACAATCTCGGCCTCGCGCCAGCGCTCGAGGCCTGCGCTTCGTGCGGCGGCGCGGCGCCGGCCTTCCCGGCGGACGAGCGCTCGACGCCTCGCGTGGAGTTCTCCGCCAGCGCTGGCGGGCGGCTGTGCGCGAAGTGCGCCCAACGTGCGCGGGCGAGCGGAGTGCGAGTCGGAACGCTGCCGACCGACGTGCTCGAACTCGCCGCGCGGCTGGCGTGCGGCGCGCCGCCGGAGGGCGAACTCGACGCCGCGTTGCTCGAGCGCACGCGCGACTTCACGGCCCGATTCCTGCGCCGACAACTGGACTGCCAACCCAAGAGCTACCGCGTGTTCCTCGCCGCCCCCCACCGCAATCGACCGCTGCACGAACCACGCGGAGTCGCGGAGTGATCGCGCCCACCCTCCAGACCCTCGCGCCGTTCGCGAGTTCGAGCCGCGCGCAGCTGCGGGCCCTGGCGCTCTTCATCGCGCTCTTCTGTTGCGCCTGCTCGAGCATGGCCGAGACCTTCCGGCCGAGGCTGGTCAGCGACGCCGACGAGGCGCCTGCCGCGATCGAGCGCGCCGAGCGCGAACTCGCGGAAGGCAAGACCGAACTGGCGCTGCGGCGTGCGCGCGACGCGCGCGCGGTGCGCGGACTGGGAACGGCCGAGCGCGATCGACTCGACGTGCTCATCGAACGCATCGCCGCGGCGCGCATCGAGGAGCTCTCCACGCAGCGCGACGGCGCCGACGCACTCGCCGCGCTGGTCGAAGAGAAGCTGCCCAAGCAGTTGTGCGTCGCAGCGGGCCTGCGCGCGGCGCAACTCCACCTCGACGCGGGCAAGCCCTTCAAGGCCTACCGGCTGCTCTCCAAGCTCGAAGAGAAGTTCCCGCGCCACCACGGACGGGCGCAGGCCGGCGCGATCCTGGTCGAAGCCGGGTTGCGGCTCGCCGACGATCCGTGGAGCTTCCTGTTCTTCAACACGCGCGACGACGGCGTCGAGGTGCTCGAGTACCTCGTGCTCACCTATCCGGGCGAGCGGCGCTGCGACGAAGCCTTCGCCAAGCTCGCCTCGATCTACGAATCGCGACGGCAATACGGGCTCGCCATCCAGCGCCACGAGGAGTTGCTCTTCTCGCACGGCGACAGTCCGCTCGCGGCCGCCAGCGAGGCGCGCATCCCGCACCTGCGTTTGTTGTGGCTCGAGAGCCCTGAGTTCGACCGCACGGAGCTCAATCGCGCGCGCCGCGAGCTCGAGGCCTGGCTGTCTCGGCACCCCGGCGACCCTTCGGAGAGCGAAGTGCGGATCGACTACGCCGACTGCCTGCAGCGCCTGGCGCGCAGCGACCTCGGCATCGCGCGCTACTACCGCCGCATCGACCGCCCCTACGGCGCGCGCTACCACGCCGACCGCGCGCTGCGCGTGGCGCTGGAGACCGGTGACGAGCGTTTGGCGCGCGAGATCCGCGCGCTGCTCGCGAACCTGCCCTACGTCGACCCCGACCAGGCCGCGCCTCTGGACGACGACGCGTTCGCGGCGGACTCGACGCTGCTCCGCGCGACGCTCCAGGAGCAGTCGGCGAAGCAGGCTGAGCCGGCCGTTCAGCCCGCCCTCGACGGCGATCAGCAGCCATGATCGGCGCGCGCCCGTTCGCAGCGAAGCTGCTCGTAGTCGTGCTAGCCGCGCTGTGCGCAGCCTTCGGCGCCGTCAGTTGCGGGTACCGCAGCGGCTTCACGCTGGCCGAAGGTCAGACCATCGGCGTGAAGGTGTTCGACAACCAGTGCAAGCTTCGCGACGTCGAGATGCGCTTGCACCCGTACGTGACCGACGCCGTGCAGCGCTTCGTCGCGGCCGATCTGGTCGGCGCGGGCCGCGCGGATGTGTGGATCGAGGGCGTCGTGCTCGAGTACTCACGGCGCGGCGGGATCCGTTCGACGCTCAACGTGCAGCTCGAAACCGGCGTCTACATCGCCGTTCAGGCGCGCCTGGTCGAGCGCGTCGCCGAGCCCGCGGACGGCGCCCCCACGCGCGTCCTGCGCGAGCTCACGGTGGCCGACGAGCGCGGCTACCTGCTTTCGGACCCCTTGGGCGAGAGCAACGCCGTCGCCGCGGTGATGCGCAACATCGCCGATCGTCTCGTGCTGGACCTGGTGGCCGATCTGGCCTACGAAGGCGCGCCGGTCGGCGAGCTTCGTCCTGCCCGCTGAGCCCGCCGACGGCGAGCAGTGCGGTGCTCGCGCGGGATCCGGCGCACCCCACCGGGTACCATGGGCGCCTTCGACGCCGCCCGCGGCCCGCGCGCTCGCTCCAGGACTCGTCGAGCCCCGTCGATACACCACCACATGTCGGAAAAAGAGCCCACACCGGACAAGCAGAAGAAGAGCCGCTCGGTCGGCGCGTTCCTGCTCGTCCTGACGGTGTTGATCGCGATCCTGTTCGCGCTCGGACGCGAAGGCAGCGCCAACACCAAGACGCTGTCCCAGGACCAGTTCCTGTACGCGCTGCACCGCGGCGACATCGAGTCGCTCGAGGTCAAGCCCAGCGAGATCGTGGGACGGCTGCGCGGGCGCAACGAGCGCTACGAGGTCGCCAGCGGTGGTCCGAACAAGGACGGGGCCGAGCAGTACGAGCAGTACCGCGCGCTCGCCGCCGTGCGCTCCTACGCGAAGATCGACGCGAACGACTTGCTCGCGGCGGTCGACGCCGGGCTCTACACGCCGACGCTCGCGCGCAAGCTCGCGACCACCAAGACTCCGCCGAAGCGCATCGGCGAAGACGCGGCCGAGAGCTCGAAGCCGGAGATCGGCGAGGAACTCTATGTGCGCGTGCGCGCGCATCGCTCGCGCGCGAACGGCGACGAAGGCGCTCCGATGCCTGAAGCCGGTTCGACGCTGCACCTGCGCGTCGAAGGCGCGGCCGACATGGCGGGCGTCGTCGATCGCCTGCAGCGCGCTGGCGCGCAAGTCGAGGAGTACGACTTCGACCTGTCCGACAAGGGCGGGATGAACTTCGAGCCCGCCGGCAGCCTGCTGCAGCAACTGCTGCTGATCTGGGCCCCGTGGATCCTGATCTTCGTGGTGTTCGTCCTGTTCATGCGCCAGATGCGCGCGCAGGGCGGAGCGGGCGGCGTGATGAGCTTCGGACGCTCGCGCGCGCAGCTCTACACCAAGGAGAGCCACACCAACGTCACCTTCGATGACGTGGCGGGCGCGCAGGAGGCCAAGGAAGAAGTCCGCGAGGTCGTCGAGTTCCTCAAGAACCCGTCGCGCTTCACGCGCATCGGCGGACGCATTCCGCGCGGCGTGCTGCTCGTCGGGCCTCCGGGCTGCGGCAAGACGCTGCTCGCCAAGGCCATCGCCGGCGAAGCGGAAGTGCCGTTCTTCTCGATCAGCGGCTCGGACTTCGTCGAGATGTTCGTCGGCGTCGGCGCCTCGCGCGTGCGCGACCTGTTCAAGCAGGCCCGCGAGAACTCGCCCTGCATCATCTTCCTCGACGAGATCGACGCGGTCGGTCGTCGGCGCGGGAGCGGCATGGGCGGCGGCCACGACGAGCGCGAGCAGACGCTCAACGCGATCCTGGTCGAGATGGATGGCTTCGGGACCGACGAGGGCATCATCGTCATCGCCGCCACCAACCGTCCCGACGTGCTCGACCCCGCGCTGCTGCGCCCCGGGCGCTTCGACCGCGAGGTGACCATCGACCTGCCCGACGCCGAGGGCCGCGAGGAGATCCTCCGCGTGCACCTCAAGAAGGTGAAGGCGGCGCCGGATGCGGAGCCGCGCACGCTGGCCAAGCTGACCCCGGGTTACTCGGGCGCCGACCTCGCCGCGATCATCAACGAGGCTGCGATCCGCGCCGCGCTGGCCAAGAAGGACGCCATCGGGATGGAGGATCTCGACGAAGCGCGCGAGAAGGTGCGCTACGGGCGCCAGAAGAAGTCGCGCAAGGTCGAGATCGAGGACAAGAAGATCACGGCCTACCACGAGGCGGGCCACACGGTCGTCGCGGCCACCATTCCGGAGGTCGACGACCCGCACAAGGTTTCGATCGTGCCGCGCGGTCGCTCGCTGGGCGTGACCTGGATCATGCCCGACAAGGAGAGCTACCACATGCAGAAGAGCCGCATGGTCGGTCAGCTCGCCTGGATGTTCGGCGGTCGCGCCGCGGAACAGGAATTCTGCGGCGACATCTCCGCCGGCGCCGCGGACGACATCCGACGCGCCACCGAGATGGCCAAGGCGATGGTCACCGAGCTGGGCATGAGCGAGAAGATCGGCCCGATCAACTACGCCGAGCGCCAGGGTTCGGAGTTCCTCGGGGCCGAGCTGTCGCGCGGGCGTGACCACAGCGAGCAGACGGCGCGCGAGATCGACGAAGAAGTGCGCCGGCTGCTCACGGACGCGCACCAGCGCGCGCTGGAGATCGTGCGCACCAAGCGCGCCGAGCTCGAGCGCATCGCGCAGGCGCTGCTGCAGTACGAGACCATCAGCGGCGACGAGATCGCGCGCCTGATCAAGGGCGAAGCGCCCCACTCGCTGCGCCCGCAGGGGCCGCCGCCGACCGCGCCCGCGACCAACGACAAGCGCACCCCGTCGGTCAGCGGCAAGGTCGAGCCCGGTCCGTTGGGCGGCGGCGGCGCCGTCCGGCCCGACACCGGTTTGTCGCCGGCCTGAGTTCTCCGCGTCGATTCGATCGCGCGCTCGCAGTCCGCGGGCGCGCGTTCATTTCGGCGCAGTCTTCCGAAGCCAACGGCCGACGTCGCGGCGCGTTCGAGCCCAGCGCGCAAGTCGCGTGCTTCCCTCCGCGCGCGGCGCGCGCCACAATCCCGCCCCTCCCCCACGATGGCGCAGTCCGCGAGTTCCGCACGCATCTTCGGCACCGACGGCATCCGCGGGCGCGCTGGCGAAGGTTGGCTCGCGCCTGCGGCGGTGTCCGCGATCGGCCGCACGGTCGGCGCCGTCGTGCAGAACGAGCGCAAGGGCGCGCGCAAGCTCGCGCTCCTGGGCCACGACGGTCGGCGCTCGGGTCCCGAGTTGGAGCTCGCGCTCGCCCGTGGACTCGCCGCGAGCGGCTACGAAGTCCACAGCGCCGGGCTGATCAGCACGCCGGGCCTCGCGCTCCTCACGCGCCTGCGCGAGTACGCCCTCGGCGCGATGATCTCCGCCTCGCACAACCCGGCCAGCGACAACGGCCTCAAGCTGTTCAGCCGCGAGGGTCGCAAGCTCCCCGACGCGCTCGAACTCGCGATCGAGGAGCAGCTCCGCGCCGACGCGCGCGCGGTCGCCAACGGACCTGCGCCCGTGGCCGATCCGACGTTGGAGGCCGCGTACCTGGGCTACCTCGTCGACAAGGCGGGCGCGAACCTCTCGCTGGCCGGCCTGTCGATCGTGATCGACTGCGCCAACGGCGCCGGCAGCCGCGTGGCGCCGCGCGTGCTCGGCCGACTGGGCGCGCACGTGACGCCGATCCACGCCGAGCCCGACGGCGAGAACATCAACCAGGGCTGCGGCTCCACGCATCCCGAGAGCCTGCAATCGCAGGTGCGGCGGCTCGACGCGCACTTGGGCATCGCCCTCGACGGCGACGGCGACCGCTGCATCCTCGTCGACGAGCGCGGTCAGCTCGTGCACGGCGACGGCATCCTCGCGGTGTGCGCGCGCCACGCGGCGCAGCGCCAGCAGTGGAAGGACCGGCGCATCGTCGCCACGGTCATGTCGAACAAGGGTCTGCAGCGCGCCCTGCGCGAGGTGGACGTGGGCGTGCTGACGGTCGACGTCGGCGACCGCAACGTCGTCGAGGCGCTGGAGCGCGAGCAACTGCGCCTGGGCGGCGAGCAGTCGGGCCACGTGGTGTTCGGCCCGGACAACTACATGATCGGCGACGGCATCTACACCGCGCTGCGCGTCTTGCGGGTCATGCGCGAGAGCGGACAGCCGCTCTCCGAGCTCGCCAGCCCCTACCGCGAGTTCCCGCAGGTCCTCGTCAACGTGCCCGTGGCCCGCAAGCCGGCGCTGGCGAGCATGAAGCAGGTCACGGACGCGGTGCGCGAGGTCGAGGCCGAGTTGGGCGACGACGGCCGGGTCCTCGTGCGCTACTCCGGCACCGAACCGCTCGCGCGCGTGATGGTCGAAGGCCCCGACGCCGACCTCATCGCCGCGCAGGCGCAGCGCCTGGCGCGCACCATCGCGAGCGAGATCGGGGCGTGAGCGCGCGCGCGGCGGGCGTCGCGGTCGCGCTCGAGCTGTCCAGCTCCCCGGGCTCGCTGGCGGCCGCGACCGACGACCGACGCGTCGAACGGGCGCTGCAGAGCTCGCGCGCGCACGCCGCCGACCTGCTGGTCGAGTTGAGCTCGGCGCTCGACGAGCTGGGACAGCCGGTGGGCTCGCTCACGACCCTGGTCGTCGGACTGGGTCCGGGCAGCTTCACGGCGCTGCGGGTCGCGCTCGCCACGGCGCTCGGACTGGCGCGCGGCGTCGGCGCGGTGCTGCGCGGAGTCCCGTCGTTCGAGGCCCTGGCGCGGGGCGAGCTGCGTCCCGGCGAACGCGGCGCCGTCGTGCTCGACGCTCGCTCGGGCGAGTTCTACGTCGCCGTGTACGAACGCGCCGGGTCCTCGGTTTCCGTCCTCGTCGCACCGCGTGTCGCTCGGGCGGCGGAACTCGGCGCGCTCCTGCCGAAGCTCGATGTCCTCATGGCGGACGAAGCGACGTGCGCCGCGGCGCAGCTCGACCCACGCGCCTTCCCGCGCGTCAGCGCAGCCCGTCCGAGCGCGGCCCAAGTGCTCGAACTCGGACTCGAGCAACTCGCTTCGCACGGTCCGCACTCGCCTCGCGAGTTGGAGCCCCTGTACCTGCGCGCCTTCGCCGCGACACGTCGCAGCACTTGAGCGAAGCGCGCGCGAGCGTTGCATCGCGTTCGTCGCGCGCGCATCATCCCTTGCGTGGACGCCTATCGCGCCTGGGCGCAGATCGATCTCGACGCGCTGAGTCACAACTTGGCGCGCATCGCGGCACGCACCGGACCTGCGGTGCGCACGATGCTCGTGGTGAAGGCCGACGCCTACGGACACGGCGCCGTCGCCATCGCGCACCACGCGCAACTGTGCGGCGTGCGCGCGTTCGGAGTCGGTGACTCGAGCGAGGCCCTCGCGCTGCGCGAGAGCGGCGTTCGTTCGCGCATCCTGGTGCTCGGCACGATCGTCGAGGAAGAGGCTTCGGCCGCGCTGCGCCACCAGATCGAGATCGCGGTGCACTCCGCAGATCGCCGGCGCTTCCTGCAGGAGCTCGCGCGGCGCATGGGACGCGTCGCGCGCGTGCACCTCAAGATCGACACCGGCCTGGGACGCTTGGGCGTGCTGCCGCACAAAGCGCTCGAGCTGCTGGAGGAGATCGCCTCGTCGTCGCACCTCGAGCTCGCCGGCGTGATGACGCACATCGCGGCGCCCAACGGCGCGCTCGACGCGCTCACGCACGAGCAGCTCGCGAGCTTCGACCACGTGCTCGCGCAGGCGCGCGAACGCGGTCTGTTGCGCGGCTGGATCCACGCCGCCAATTCCGCCTGCGTGTTCACGAACGCGCCCCTGTACGACTGCGTGCGCCCCGGGATCAGCGCGTACGGCGTGCTTCCCGGCGCTCTGCCCGGCGCCGACGAGCTCGAGCCCGTGATGAGCCTGCACAGCCAGGTGGTGTTCCTCAAAGACATCCCCAAGGGCGCCTCGGTCGGCTACGGCAGCACCTGGACCGCCGCGCGCCCCACGCGCATCGCCACGATTCCGTGCGGCTACAACGACGGGGTGGCCTGGCGCCTCTCGAACGTCGGCGAGGTGCTCGTGCGCGGCGCGCGCGCGCGCATCGTCGGCCGCGTGTCGATGGACTACACCTGCATCGACGTGGGCGACATTCCGGGCGTCAGCGTCGGCGACCGCGTCACGCTGGTCGGCGAGCAGGGCTCGGAGCGCATCACGCTCGAGGAACTCGCCTCGCGGGCCGGCACGATCCCCTACGAGATCTCCTGCAGCGTCGGCAAGCGCGTCGAGCGCCTGTACGTCGGCGGCGAGCCCGCGAACGAGCGCGACTGGCTCACGCCCGCGCGCGCGAAAGACACGCACGGCGATGATCGCGCCGCGGCGCTCGCCGCGGAGCCTCCCCACGTCGGCGCGCCGCTGTCGCCGACGAGCCCTGCGCCGTGAGCTCGAGCTGGCTGCGCCGCCTCGCGTTCGCTTCGGCGCTCGCCGTGTGCGCCGGCGCGGTCGCGCTCACCATCGTCGAGCGCGCCGGCTGGATCACGCGACGCGTGCAGGCTGAGCTCGCGGCGCGGCTCGGCGACGACGTGCGCCTGGAGCGCGCGGAGCTCGACCTGTTCGCGCCCGCGCTCGAGCTCTCGCGGCTCGCGCTCGGAGACGAGAGCGGTGTCGTCGAGCTCGAATCGGTGCGGCTCGAGTTCGCCTGGCGCGCGAGCCCCAGCGTGCAGCGCATCACGGTGCGCGGCGGACGCGTGCAGCTCTCCGATCGCCTCGTGGAACGCCTGCAACGCGCCGGCGAGCCTCGCGGCGCAGCGTCGTCGTCGGCTGCGGCGCCGCCCGAGATCGTGGTGCTCGAAGACCTCGCGCTCGAGTACCTCCACCCCAGCCTGGGGCCGCTCCCGATCGGCCGCGTCGACGCGCTCTCGCGCTTGGACGAGCACCGCTCGCCGCGCATCGAAGGCCGCGTGCTGCCCAGCTTCGCCGCGGCGTCGGCGAGGACCCCGCACGTGTTCCTCGCCGGCGCGCGCGGCGCCGACGGCGCGTTCGCGCTGGTGGCGTCGTGCGGCGCGTTGAACCTCGACGTGCGCGCTCTCCCGGCGGCGCTGCGCAGCGACGCGCTCGACGCGCTCGCGCCGCGCGGCCGACTGGAGTTCGAACTCAGCGCGCGCTTTCAGCTCGATCCGCAGGCGCCCGCCGAAGGCTCGCTGCGCGTGCGCATGGACGACGGCAAGCTCCAGCCGCCCGGCGCCGAGCGCGCGATCGAGGCGGTGTCGATCGACGTGGACGCGCGCTGCCAGGCCAAGAGTGCGGCGCAATTGCTCGACCCGGCCGTGTGGAGAACCAGCGCGCACGCGCAGGCGCGTTGGAGCGAGGCGGCGCTCGAAGCCTGGGCGCTGGTGGGTGCGAACGCGGGCGAGGGGCTGGCCGCGCGCGCCTGGGTCCGCGCGCCGCGACTGCCGCTGGGCGAGGCGTTCCTGCGCGAGATCGGCCTGTTCGAAGCGCTCGAGCCCAACTGGAAACCGCTCTCGCCGCGCGGCGTCGCCGACGTGCTCGTGGGAGTGCGCTGGCCCGCGACGGACTCGTTCGCCGACACGCGCACGGCGCAACGCCCGCAGGTCGCCGTCGAGGCGCGACTGAGCGGCGAGTGCGGCGTGACGTACTTCGGCTGGCCGCGCAGCAGCGACGGAACGCCCGAGGGCTTCCCCGCGCCGATCGAGCAGGTCGTCGGACGCGCGCTCGCTCTGCACTCGCCCGACGCCGACGAAGCGGCGCTGCTCGCGCTCCTGGGCGTGCTCGGCGCGCACTCCGGCGGCGCACGCACCGAACAACCGGCCTTCATCGAAGGCTTGCTGCGTTTCGAACGCCAGGGACCTCCGGGGAGTCCGCGGCGCTACCCCGCCTTCGATCTGGAGATCGGCACGCACGGCTTCCCCGTCGACGAGCGGCTGCGCGCGGCGCTGCTCGGACTGCTGCCGGAGGACTTCATCTGGCGCGAGTTCGGCCCCAGCGGCGGCCACGTGTCGGGACTCGTGCGCCTGCACCGCCCGATCGGCGCCTACATTCCCGCCGGACACATCGTGATCGACCTGTTCGGCGTCGACGGCGCCTGGCGCGCCGGCGCGGACGCGAACAGCGGTCCGCGACTGGTGGTGCGCGACATCGACGGACAGGTCGAGATCCTCACCGACCCGCGCCTCGCCGCCGGCGTGCGCTTCGACCTCGTCGGCGCCGCGGCGCAGCGAGCGCGCGTGAGCGTGCGCGGACGCGTGCAGGACGACGCGGCGATCGCGGCCGATCCGGCGCACTGGACGGCGCGGCGCGTCCAGGAGCTCGAAGTGCGCGCTTCGGGCGTCGGACTGGGCGGCGCGGATCGCCGCATGCTCGCGGCGGTCTGGCCGCAGATCACGCGCGAGTTGGAGCGTCGCGAGGCGAACGGCGCGGCGGACGTGCTGTACGCCAGCGCGACGGAGCGCACCGGCGGCCCGCTCGCGTGGAGCGTGGAGGTCACTCCGCGGACCGCGACGCTCACGCCGGACGAGTTCCGCGTCGACGTGCGCAACGTGCGCGGCCGGGTCATCGTCGCCGGCGCCGATCCGCTCGGCGGAGGTCCGAGCGAACGCGGGCCGCGCGTGAGCATCGCGCCGCTGCTCGGCGACACGCTGGGCGGCGCGAGCGTGGCCTGCCTCGCTTCGATCGACGCCCTCGGCCCCGCGCGCGTCGACGTGCTCGCGGCCGCGGTGTCGCCCTCGAACGCCGGCATCGTCGGCGCCTTCGAACACGCCTTCGAGCGCTCGGCGCGCGGCGGCGAAGCGGGCGTGAGCCTGAGCGCGCTCGTCGTCGACGGACGCATCGACCTCTCCGGATCGATCGTGACCTCGCCCGCCACTCCCGCGCGCCCGGAGTCGAACTTCCGCGTGCGCCTGCGCGAGAACGACGTGCAGACGCGCTTGGAGTCGGGGCGCTTCGCGCTGGACGGACTCAGCGGCGTGCTCGAGAACCGCGGCGACGAGCTGCGCGGAGAGCGACTCAACGCCAAGCTCGCCGGCGCGCCGATCGAGCTGCGCAACACGTCGTTCATCGCTCGCGACGGCGGCGCGTTGCTCGAGTCCGACTTCTCCGCGCAGGACTTCGAGCTCGACCGCGAGCACCTGTCGATGTTCCTGGGACGCGAGGTCGTCGACGTGCTGCTCGGCGAACTCGCTCTGCGCGGCTCGGTCGACATCGACGACGCGCACCTCTCGCTCGCCAGCGGTCAATCGAAGGACAGCGCGCTCGTGGTGCGCGGCGAAGTCCGGCCTCGCAGCGTTTCGATCGACCTGGGACTCCCGCTGGCGATCGACTCCGGCTCGATTCGCGTCGACGAGTTGCGCTACGAAGCCGCGCAGGTGCGCGCGCGCGCGACGTTGAGCGAGGTCGAAGGCCGCGTCGCCGACCGCCGGCTCGAGAACGCGCGCATCGAGGTCGAGTACGACGATCCGCGGCTCGTGCTGCGCGACGTCAGCGGTCTCCTCGAGCAGGGGCGCCTGTCGCGCCTGGACCCGCGCGGCGAGCGACCCGCGTTCCAGATCGAGCTGCGCGAGCCGTTCGCCTTCGGGTTGGGCGTCGCGCTCGAGCAGGCCGACGTCGGCGGTCTGCTGGCCGGCCTGTTCGAGTCCGACTTCGCCTCGCGCGGGCGCGTCAGCCTGCGTCTGGAACTCGACGGCGACCTCGAACGCATGTCGGACATCTCGGGCCAGGGGCGCGTCGACCTGCGCGATTCGAACCTGTGGTCGGTGCCGGTGGCGCGCAACCTGGTCACGCAGTTCGGCCTGGACGCACAGAGCGCGCTGTTCGACTCGATCCAGTCGCGCTTCACCGTCGCGCGCGGACAGGTCCGCATGTCGAGCCTGGAGATCTCGAGCCCCTACTTCGGCGTCAGCGGCTCGGGCGTGCTCGACTTCGACGGCTCGCTGCGGCACGACCTCGAAGTGCGCAACACGGTCGTGAACCTGCTCGGGCCGATCAAGAACATGCTCTACCGCATCGCGGTGCGCGGCGACATGGGACGGCCGCGCGTCGAGACCTACGGCGTGCTCGGACAGAGTTTCCGCGAAAACGCGCGCCGTTCACGCGCGGCGCCGCTGCCGCCACTGTCGCCCTTGCCGCTGCGATTCTGAGCGCAGTATCCTCGCGCGATGCACAACCTGCACGCGATCTTGTTGGCCGGGGGTTCGGGGTCGCGCTTCTGGCCGGCGAGCCGCCGCGCGCGCCCCAAGCAGTTCCTGCGCATCGTCGGCGAACGGCCGATGCTGGCCGAGACCTTCCTGCGCCTCGAAGGCATGGTCGGCGCCGAACGCTGCTGGGTGGTGACCACACCCGAGCAGGCGGGCGAAGTGCGAGCCGCGCTTCCGGAGTTGCCCGCCGATCAAGTGCTGGTCGAGCCTTGCGCGCGCAACACCGCGGCCGCCATCGCGCTCGCCAGCCTGCACGTCGCGCGGCGCGATCCGCAGGCGCTGCAGGTCGTGCTGCCCGCCGACCACGTGATCCGCCCGCGCTCCGCGTTCCAGGCCACGTTGCGCGCCGCCTGCGATGCGGCGCGCGAGGAACCGCAGTCGCTGTTCGTGTTCGGCATTCACCCGGCGCACGCCGCGACGCAGTTCGGCTGGGTCAAGACCTGCGGCGTCGAGCGCGTGGTCGACGCGACGGCCGTGCACCGCGTCGAACGCTTCGTCGAGAAGCCCGACGCCGCGCGCGCCCAGGCGTTCCTCGACGCGGGCGGCTACTTCTGGAACTCCGGCATGTTCCTGTGGTCCGCGCGAGCGTTCGAGCAGGCGCTGCTCGAGTTCGCGCCCGCGATCCACGCGGCGCTGCAGGAGGGCAAGGATCTGGCGAGCGCGTACGCGGCGCTGCCTTCGATCTCGATCGACGTCGCGGTGTTCGAGCGCGCGCGCAACGTCCGCATGCTCCCGATCGACTACTTCTGGAGCGACGTGGGCGCTTGGGACGCGCTCGCCGGGGTCCACCCCGCTGACGGCGCCGGCCTGGTTCAGGCAGGCGGAGCGGCGCTGGAAGCGATCGACTCGCGCAACTGCATCGTATGGGGCGAGAGCGGCGGACTGATCACGCTGGTCGGAGTCGAAGACCTGATCGTGGTGCGCGCCGGCGACGCGACGCTGGTGTGCCGGCGCGACCGCGCGCAGGACGTGAAGGCGCTGGTCGAGCGCCTCTCGGCCAAGAACTCCGAGCACCTGTGAGCGCGGCCGCGCGCAAGGCCGTGCTGGCCATCGATCACGGAACCAAGCGCTGCGGGTTCGCCGCGGCCGACGCGCTGCGCATCAGCGCGCTGCCCCTCGCTCCGTTCCACGGCGACGGCCAGGGCGCGCCGCTGCTCGACTTCATCGCAGCGCTGCTGCGCGAGCGCGACGTCGGCACGTTCCTGGTGGGCTGGCCGGTCAACATGGACGGGTCTGCGAGCGCGCGAGCTGCGCAAGTTCAGCTCTTCGTCGACGCGCTGCGACTGCGTTTCCCCGCGCAACGCGTCGTGCGCTACGACGAGCGTTTGACCAGCAAGGCCGCCGAGGAACTGCTGCGCGAGGCGCGCGTGCCCCCCGCTCGCCGGCGCGAGTTGCGCGACAGCTTCAGTGCGCTCGTGCTGCTGCGCGACTGGCTGGACAGCGGCGAACCTGACGAGCGCCTGGGGCCTGACGGCGGCGCGGGCGAGCGCGCGCCCTAGAATCGACACGAGCCCACGCGATGAGCACTCAGACCACAGCCAGCGGCGCGCGACGCACTCCCGACGTGTGGCTGGCTCTGGCGGTGGCGCTGTTCGCGCTCTCGTCGGTGCTCGAGTTCGCGCGCAACACGATCGGGATCGACTACTACCTGTTCTGGGCCACGGGCATGGCGGTCGAGCGCGGCGAGATCCGCGACGTGTACGACACGGCCGAGAACCAGCGCGTCGGCGCGATCTACTTCCAGGCCGCGCAGCAGGACGCTCGCCAACGCGGCGCGCGCGAGCAGGGCACGCGCCGCCTCGCCGCCGCCAACGTGCGCAAGAGCTTCGAGAACTACTCGACTCCGCTGCTCTACGCGCTGTTCGGCTTCGCGCTGAGCGGCGACTACGAGCGCGACTTCGACGCGATGCAGACCTTCAGCACGCTGCTCTTCGCCGCGGGCCTCGTGCTGCTCGCGCGGCGCCTGGGCTACTCGCCCACCGCGAGCGCGCTCGCCCTCGCGCTGTGCACGATGCTCGCCGGTCCGTTCATCGACGACACGAGCGTGGGCAACGTCAACCGCATCCAGGTCGGACTGCTGGGACTGTGCGCGTGGCTTGCGACGCTGCGGCGCGGCGCGTGGAGCGACGCCGCAACGGGCCTGGTGCTCGGGCTCGCGGTGTTGTTCAAACCCAACCTCGCGTTCTGCGTGATCACTCTCATCGCGGCCTGGATCGCGGCGCGCGAGGCGCGGCGGATCGTGGCCCTGGGAGTCGGCGGAGCGCTCGCGCTCGCGCTCGGTCTGGGCCTGAGCGCCGCCTGGTTCGGCTCGCTCGATCCGTGGTTCATCTGGTCGCAGCGCCTGGGCGGCCTGATGCCCAACTGGGCCAGCGACCTGGGCAATCAATCGCTGGCGCGCGTGCTGCACGACCGCGCGGGGCTGAGTTCGGCCGACTGGATGCCGCCGGTGTTCCTGCTCGGCGCGTGCGCCGCGTTCAGCGCCGGACGTTGGCTGCGTTCGAAGGACACGCAGGAGTCGAGAGACGAGGCGCCGCTCCAACTCGAGGTGCTGGCGCTGGGCCTGGGCGCCGCGGCGTCGGTGCTCTCCACCAAGCTCGCCTGGTTCCACTACTACCTCATGCTCGCGCCGCTCGCGCTGTGGTTGCTGCGCCCCGGCGCGTCCAGCCGCGCGCAGCTCGCGCTCGCGGCGCTCGCGTTCGTCGTCACCATGACCGACATCCCGCGCAAGCTCCTGCCCGACGCCGCGTTCGAGGCCTCGCTGGCGCTCAACCTCGGCGCCTGCACGCTGTTCGCGCTGGGACTGCTCGCCGCCGGGCGAGCGGTGGCTCGCGCGCGCTCCGCAGCCGCGTCTCTCGCGGGCTAGCCCAGGCGCTGGCCGAGCCAGTCGGCGATCGACTGCGCGCTCGCGCGCCAGTTCACTTCGTGCAGCAGGTCGTGGCGCGCGCCTTCGACGAGGCGGACCTCCACTCGGCCGCCGGCGCGCGCGAGCGAGAGCTGGGGATCGCTCACGCGATCGTCGGCGCCGTGCAGGATGAGCGTCGGGCACGAGAGCTGCGCGAGGCGCTGCTCGACGTCGAGCGCGATGGCCGCGGCCTGCTCGCCCGCGCGCAGACTGATGGCGTCGTGCACGAGCGGATCGGAGCTCCACGCGGAGCGCGCGGCCGCGTCGCTCGAGAGCGAGTCGAGCGCGAGCCCGATGCGACCCGGCGCCGTTGGATCGGGCTTCTTGAACAGCTTCATCAGACCGCCGGCGGCTTTCGGCGGCTCGAAGCGCGCGCGCCAACGCGGCGCGAGCAGCACCAGCGCGGCGACTTCGCCCGGACGCTCGAGCGCGAAGCGCGCCGCGTACAGCGCGCCCAGCCCCTGACCGATCAGCGCTTTGGGCGCGACGGGCAGTCGATACGCGAGGTGCTCCTGCACGCTGGCGAGGTCGCGCACGAGCTCCTTCACGCCTGCGCTGTGGCCGCGCGGGCCCTCGGACTTGCCGTGGCCGCGCATGTCGGGCAGGGCCACGGCCCAGCGCGCCGCGGCGAACACGTGCGCGGCCTCGAGGTAGCGCGCGCCGTGATCGCCCGCGTCGTGGACGATCGTGACTCCTCCGCGCGGCTCGCCGTACGCGGCGATCTCGAGCACGTGGAACAGGAACAGGCCACCGGCCTTGTGCGACAGTCCGGCGCCTTCGTCGCCTTCGGCGGTGGACTCGCGCAGCTCGAGGTAGGTGGTGAGCGGTTCGGGCAGGCTCATGGCAAGCGCGCAGGTTAGCGGCCGACGTACTGGCCGCCGTGCTCTTCGGCGATGCGTCGCATCAGCACCGCGTCGTGCGCATCGCTCAGGCCGATGGTGTGGATCGTGATGCGCGCGTTCTGGTTGCGGCTGCGCACGAAGGCCAGGATCTCTTCGCGATCGGTGGTGACGCCCACGGTCGCCTTGCCGTCGGTCAACAGGTAGATCGTGTCGATCGAAGGGTTGGTGAAGCTGTCGCCGCCCTCCGCGCCCGCGACCTCGAACGCGCGTTCGAGCGCGCCGTAGATGTTGGTGGCGCCGATGGCGTCGAGCTCTTCGACGTACTTGGTCAGCGACAGGCGCTTGTCGGGCGCCATCACCACCAGATCGTCGGCCCACGACCACACGTCGCTCGCGAACAGGACCAGGTTGAACACCGCGCCGTCGCGCAACCCGCCGAGCGCCTTGAGCAGGTCGCGCTTGGCCGCGTCGAGGCGCGAGGTCTCTCCGGCGCCGGGCGTGTCGTAGGGGCGGTTGGGGTCGTCGTTGGGGTTGTTCTTGGGCGACATGGAGAAGTCCATGGAGCCCGAGACGTCGAGCACGAACAGCACGCGCTGGCTCTCGGTGCTGATGCCGAAGAAGCTCACGCCGCGCTGCTCGGCCGCGGCCTCGAGCGCCGACTTGGGCGCCGCGGCGGGCGGGACTTCGAAGCTCGCGCCGTTGTCCTTCCACCAGCGCTGCCACAGCGCGACGTTGCCGTGGAAGTCCTGCCCGGTGAGCGACGTGAGCGCGCGCCCGACGTCGGAGCGCACGCGGCCCTCCTCGACTTCCAGGCGCGCGATCAAGGGCTCGATCGCGGCCTTGGAGCGCAACTGCGCGAGCGTCGCCGCCGCGCTCGAGCGCACCAGCCAGTTCTCGTGGATCAGGTGGCGCGAGATCAGCAGCGGCTCGATCTCCTTGTCTCCGAGCGCGGCGAGGCCCTCGTGCAGCGTCGCGAGCGCCGCGGGGTCCTTCTCCGTCTCGAGCAGCGCGCGCGCCCGCGCCCGCACCGCATCGCCCCTCACCTTGCTGAGGAGTTCGAGCTGACTCAGGCGCGAGTCCCCCTTGGGCTTGGCGATGGCCGCGAACAGCCGCGCCAGCGACTTCTCGAGCTCCTTGTCCGTCTCGCGCGACAGCGCGTGAGCGCCTGCGTCGACCGCCGCGCTGAGGAACGCATCCAGGCGCGTCTGCGTGGTGCGCACCTGCGAGGCCTCGCGCTTGATGCGCTCGTACTGATCGGTGTTCGCGCGCGCGATGCGCCCCTCGTTCGCCGCGGCCTCCTCTTGCAGTCGCCGCTCCATCTTGCGCACGTCCGCGTAGGTCTTGGCCAGGCGCGACTCGAGCTTGCTGCGCTCGACGTGCGCCCGCTCGATCCACTCGATGATCGCGATCCCGGCGCCGGGCGCGCCCAGCCGACCGACGAGCTGCACCGACGCCGCGCGCACGCCCCAGTCGGGATGCTCGTCCGCGTCCTTGGCCGCTTGCTCCTCGGCCTTCTTGCGCACGCTCGGCGAGAGCGCAGCGAGCAGGCGCGCCGCGCCGGCTGCGAGTTCGTCGGTCCACGGCGCGAGGTCATCGCGCTTGCCGCGGGTCTCGGCGAGTTGCTTGCTCAGCTCGGCGACGCGCTGCTCCTCGCGCTCGATGCGGCCCTTGACCGACTCGTCGCGCGCCGCGAGCTCGCGCAGGTTCGCCAGCACGACCTTGCGCCGGTCCAGCTCGTACTCCGAGTTGCGCGCGCCCTCGCGGGCCTGCGCGAGTTCCGTCGCCGCGCGTGAGAACTCCGCGACCAGCGCGCCCATCGCGCGCGCGTCGCCGAGCCCCACGAGCGTGTCCAATGCTGCGCGACGCTGGTCGGCGCGCCCCACCGTGGCGAGTCGCACGAACTCCGCCTGCGCCGCCTCGAAGGCGTCCTGCTTGCCCTGCGGTGCGATCGGCGCGCTGGGGGCTGCGCCCGCGGCGCTCGGTGCGGGCAGTGCGAGGGCGGCGAGCAGGATCAGAGCTTGGAACATGCGCGGCGTGTGGAATCGGAGCCTCGTGGGTCGCGAATCCGACAGGCTATCCGATCGCCGCGCGCGCTCGGCGCATGGCGCGCGCACGCACGCGCGCCTACGATGCGTCCGGCATGAGTCGCCTGGGCGGCCGCTCGCACGCCTTCACGGGCGGCGCGGGAGGAAAGTCCGGGCTCCACGGGTCAGGGTGGTTGCCAACGGCAACCGGTCGCGAGGCCAGGGAAAGCGCCACAGAAAACAAACCGCCTCACGTCGCGCGAGCGGCGTGCGGTAAGGGTGAAACGGTGCGGTAAGAGCGCACCGCGGGCTTGGTGACAAGTCCGGCACGGCAAGCCCCACCCGGAGAAAGACCAAATAGGAGAGGCGTTGCCGCTGACCCGCGGCGAGCGCAAGCGAAAGCCTCTCGGGTAGGTCGTTCGAGGCGGCGCGCGAGCGTCGTCCCAGAGAAATGGTCGCCGCGGCGGGCTGCGAAGTCCGCTGGACAGAACCCGGCTTACAGGGCGACTCATGCCGCTTTTTGCGCGTGCCGTTCCGACGGCGTCGACTTTCGCTGAACACAAGATATTGGGGCGGGCCCAGCCGAACGCCCCAGCATCTTGACAGCCAGCGAGGTCGAGGCAGAATCCGACCTGTCGCGCGCGCCGGGCAGGATTCCATCTCCTCGCGCTCGCCACGGCGCGCCTTCGGCTCAGCCGCCCGCGCTCGACCCCTCCCCCGCAGTCGGTCGACGCCCGCAGGGAAGGCGCGTTGGTTCCAGCAGGACCCCACTGCCGGCCCGACCGCTCTCGGCCTGCCGTCCGACTCCCGTCGGTCCGCGCGGCTCTCCGCGCACGCCGCCTCTCCCACCCGCCAAGCCCCACCCGTGGAGTTCGTCTTCGTCGTCCCGCGCCGGGAGCTGTTTCCCGACCACTACCCGCAGGGCTTCACGCCCTTCGACGCGTCGTGCTCGCTCGAGCGCATCCTCGAGTGCGTCCAGACCCACGGCTTCTTCGTCGAGCGCGCGCGCGCCGAGCTCGAGCCGAGCTGGAAGCAGGTGATTCCCTACAACGTGGTGATCGTCGGCGAGAAGGTGTTGCTGCTCCGGCGCACCGCGCGCGGCGGCGAGGCGCGCTTGCACGACAAGCTCTCGATCGGAGTCGGCGGCCACCTCAACCCGATCGATCTCGAAGGCGCGCCGTCGCCGCGCAACCCGCTGCCGCGCGGTTCGCAACGCGAGCTCGAGGAAGAGCTCGCCATCGACGGCGAGGTCGAACTCGAACCGATCGGTTTGATGAACGACGACTCCAACCCGGTCGGCGCCGTTCACGTCGGCGTCGTGCAGCGCGTCCGCTTGCGCGGGCGCGTGGAGATCCGCGAGAAGGACGTGCTCGAGGGCCAGTTGGTGGCCCCGCAGGAGCTCGTCGAGCGCCGCCGCGCCGGCGCGAACTTCGAGACTTGGTCCGCCAAGCTCGTCGACCATCTGCCGCAGTGGTTCCCCAGCGCCTCCCCGAGCGCGACCAGCGCGCCGGCGACTGCGTTCACCTCGCCCACGAGGTGCTGAAAGCCGCACGGCCCCACCGAGCGGCTCAGAGTCTGCCCCCAAGTCCACGCTTCTCGTGCTGCGCGGCGCCTCACCCCGGCGCCGCTCCCCCTTCGAGTCATGAAGACCCGCACATCGTCCGACTCGCAGCGCATCTACGACCTCCTCCTCACCGCGCGCACCGCCGACAAGGTGACGCTCTACTTCCGCGACGGCCGCGTGCTGAGCGGCGCGCTGGTGTTCAACCCGCTCAAGGGCACCGGCCGCGTGATCAACATCGATCACGAGACCTCGGTGGACTTCCGTCTGGATCAGCTGCGCGACGTGCGCTTCTGAGCGCGCGAATCGCGTTGGAGCGCCGCGACCAGTCCCCGCGCGGCGCGCTCAGCGTTCCGCGCGCCGCGGGTCGGGCGGCATCTCGGGCTCGAGGTCCACGTCCAGCGCGTCCGCGATGCGGTTGATGTAGTTGAAGTACGCCACGACCTGCGTGGCGTCGTGGATGGCGCGATCGTCGAAGCCGTGCGCGCGCAGAGCGTCGACGTCCGAGCGCGCCATCGCTGCGGGCGAGCGCGTCAGCTTCTCGGCGAACTCGCACAGCGCCGCGTCGGCCGCCGGCAGCGCTGCTCGGCGCCAGTCGACAGCGAGCGACGCGAGCAGCGCCTCGCGCTCCGCTTCGCTCAGGTCGCGGACCTCGGCACGGAGGTCCCACAGGTGCGCGTGCAGTCAGTAGTGACAGTCGTTGGCGCGACTGACGACGACCGCGAGCAGTTCGCGCTGGCGGCGCGAGAGCGGCGATGCGCCGTGCATCAACGCCTTGTAGAGCTCGAGCGAGGTCTCGAGCGCGCGCGGGGTCTGGCTCTGCACCTGCAGGATCTGGAACACGCGGCCGGCGCGGCGGATCGCGGCGTCGTACAGCTCCTTCAGAGCGCCCGTGGCCTGCGCGGGCGCGATGGTGCGGATCCAGCTCACGCGCGCAGCGGCTCCACGCTCACTTCGCAGTTGTAGTCGGGCACGCCGCCGCCGGGATCGACGATGCCGTGCGGGATCAGGCCGTTGACCTCCGGCCAGTGACCTTGGAGCGTGCCGCGCGCCACGGGCGCGACGAAAGCGCGGCCGCGGTACTCGCCCAGCTCGTTCCACAGCCGCAGCGGCTGATCGTGCTCCAGCCCCAGGCGCTGCGCGTCCTCGGCGCTGATGAACACGTGGTCGCGCTCGGCGCCGGTCAGCGGATCGCGCTGCTCCTGCACCATCGAGTTGAACTGCTTCCCGCGCCGCGTGGCGAGCACCAGCCGCGACGGATCGCGGCGCGTGCGCGAAGCGGGCGCCAGCACGGCGAAGTGCGCCTTGCGGTCAGAGGTCTCGAAGCGGCGATCGGCGCACAGCATCGGGCCGCCCCACTGGAACTGATCGCCCTGGCGCGCGAGCTTCTCGATGCCCGCGTAGAACGGCACGGCGCGCGCGATCTCGGCGCGGATCGCGGCCGCGTCGGCGAAGTGCACGCGCTCGTAGCGCTCGGGCCGCACGGCGCGCGCGAACTCGAGGAGCATCTCCCACTCCGAACGCGCCTCGCCGACTTCGTGGCCGGCGATGAAGGGCGAGAAGATCACGCGCCGCTCGGTGCTGGTCTCGGTGCCGCCGCCGCGCTGCTCGTAGCGCGTGCGCGAGGGCAGCACGTACACGACGCCCTCGTCGTCCTGCGGATCCACGAGCATCTGCTTGGTCAGCACGATGTCGGTGTGCACGCGGCAACCGATGCGGGAGAGCGCGGCGGCGATGCGCTCGGGCTCGGGCATGGTCTCGAGGAAGTTGCCGCCGATGCAGTACAGGCCGTCGAGCTCTCCGCGCCAGGCCGCTTCGAGGTACTCCACGGTCGTCAGTCCGATCTCGCGCGGAACCTCGAAGCCCCACAGCGACGAGAAGCGCGCGGCGCTGGACTCGTCGATCGGAACTCCGCCGGGCAGCGCGGTCGAGTACGCGCCCATCTCGGCGCCGCCCTGCACGCCGGAGTGGCCGCGGATCGGCATCAAGCCCGTGCCCGGCCGTCCGACCCATTCGCGCAGCAGCGCCAGGTTGGCGATCGCGCGAACTGCGTCGGCGCCGCGCGCGTGCTGCGTGATGCCCATCGACCACACGAGCACGGCGCGCTCGGCGCGCACGCACTCGTCGGCGAAGGCTTCGATCTCCGCGCGCGTCGTGCCCGCGGCCGCGGCGAGTTCTTCGATCGAGTGGCGCTGGAGTTCGCCCGCGAGCGCCTCGTACCCGCTGGTGGCCTGCGCGATGAAGTCGCGCGCGACGGCGCCGCGTTCGATCAGGAGCTTGGCGGCCGCGCACAGGAAGGCCAGGTCGCCGCCGACCTGCACCAGGAAGAAGCGATCGGTCAACTTCGAGCCGAACAGCGCCGAGTCGACGTTGGAGGGCACCCAGTAGCGCTCCATCCCCGGCTCGCGGTACGCGTTGACCATCAGCACGCGCACGCCGCGCTTGCGCGCCTCGTGCAGGTACTTGGTCGACACCGGCTGGTCGTTGGCCGGGTTCGAACCGAAGAACACGATCAGATCGGCCTCGTACCAGTCCTTGTACGAGCAAGTCGTCGCCGCCACGCCCACCGCGCCCTTGAGCGCGGCGCCGCTGGGGCTGTGGCACAGGCGCGCCGAGTTGTCGACCGAGTTCGAGCCCAGGTAGCGCATCACCTTCTGCGCGACGTAGTACACCTCGTTGGTGACGCCGCGGCTGGTGACGAACATGCCGGTGCGGCGCGGATCGAACTCGCGCCAGCGCGCGCCGACGTCGCGCCAGACCTCGTCGAAGCTCACGCGTTCGAAGGCGCGCTGGCCGCGCCGGCGCCGCATGGGGAACGGGATGCGCCCGAGTTCGCGCAGCTCCTTCGACGTCATCGCGCGCAGCGCCTCGACGTCGTCGAAGCGCCGCGCCTCGATCGCGCCCATCGTGTTCAGGCGCAGCAGGTTCAGCCGCACCAGGCACAGGTGCGTGCCGTTCAGCGTCCAGTCCTCGAGCCCGTTCGTTCCGAGCGCGCAGCCGTCGCACACGCCGCGCGAGAGCACGCGCCAGGCGTAGGTGAGGTTGTCGCGGTTGCGCCAGGCGATGCGCAGCATCTCGCGGAAGTGCGCCGGCTTGGTCTCGCCCCAGCCGAAGGGCTTGAACGAGTGGAGATTCTCCAGGAAACCCGGTCGCGTACGGCTCATCGCAGTGGGCAGGGAGTCTAGCGGGCGCTCGCTTCGAGCGCGGCCTCGATCAGACGCAGTTGGCGCGGCTCGAGCAGCTCGCCGTGCAACCGCACGAGTTCCGTCAGCGCCTTCTGATCCCCCACCACGCCCAGGCCTTCGATGGCGGCGTTCTGCAGTCGGTACGCATCGGAGCCTCGCACGATGTCGAGCAACGCTTCGCGCGTCGGAGGCCACTTCGCCGCGCGCCGTGTGAGCTCGCGCACGGCCACCTCGCGCGCAGCCGGATGCAGCGCGACGTCGAGCGACGCGACGCGCAAGCGCTCGTCGATCTCCGCTCCCGGGAGCAGCGCCAGGGCGCGCAACAACTGCGCGCGCAGCGCGTCGTGCGGAGACGGGCGCTGGAGCTGCGACTCGATCCAGACCCGCGCTTGATCGGGCGCAGCGGCCGCGTACAGGCGCGCCGCGGCTCCCATCGTCGCGTAGCTGAAGCGTGCGTCGAACTGCTGCAGCGCGAACTCCGCGAACAGCCGGCGAGTGTCCCAGCGCGCGAGCGACTCCAGCGCCGCGACGCGCACCTCCGCAGCCGGATCCGAGCTCGAAAGGCGCATCAGGCAGCGCGCGATCGGGTGGTCCTGGCGCGTGTGCACGCGCGCGAAGGCGCGAGCTGCAGCGACGCGCACGGCCGCGCACGGATCCGCAGAACGCTGCAAGACGACCTCGACGATGCGCCAGCGCAGCTTCTCGTCGACCGACTCGGCCAGCAGTTCGCCCAGCGCCGCCAGGGCTTCGCGCCGACCGTTCACGTCGTCGTCGTTGGCGGCCAGCTCGAGCCACTCGTCGGTCGAGCGCTGGGTGCGGATCACCGCGGGCAACCAGCCGTGCTTGTCGAACACGACCCAGCTCGGCGCGGAGCTACCGGCGAGTTCGAAGCGCTGGCGACGTCGATCGACGGTCACGCGGGTCGTGCGCGCGCCGCTCGCGTCGCGCACCTCGATGTCGACGGGCGTCGAGAAAACGCTGGGGCAACCGTTCGCGGGGCTGTGCACCTGCTCGACGTCGACGAGCACGCTCTGGCGCTCCGCGCTCCAGCTCCAGCGCACCTCGAACTGCGGATAGCCGGGCGAGTGCAGCCACTGCTGGAAGAAGGCTCGCAGGTCGAGCCCGCTCTCCTGCTCCAGCGCGCGCCGCCAGTCGTCGGTGCTCACCGCTCGTCCGCGCTGCTCCGCGACGTAGCGCCGCAGCGCAGCGAAGAACGCGCGCTCTCCGACGACGAAGCGCAAGTGATGCAGTCGCGCCGCGCCGCCCGGGTAGGCGTGTCCCGTCGTGAACAGGTCCATCGGCTGGCGGTAGACGTCCCACACGATCGGTCGGCGACGCGCGCCGACGTCCTGTGAGAGGTAGCTCGCCTGCACGTCGCGCATCGCGGCGCGGAACGCGTCCTCGCCTTCGACGGCCTCGCGGTAGAGCTCGGTCAAGTAGGTGGCGAAGCCCTCGTTGAGCCAGATGTCCGACCAGTGCGCGCAGGTCACGAGGTTCCCGAACCACTGGTGCGCCGCTTCGTGCGCGATGAGGTCCGTCGCGTCGTAGTCACGCCGGCCGAGCTCGTCCGACAGCACCGCGTCGGTGAGCGTCGTCGCGGTGATGTTCTCCATGCCGCCGAAGCGGAAGTTGTCGACGCAGGCCTGCGTGTACTTGGAGAACGGGTAGCGCAGGCCGGTGAGCTCGCTGAAGTGCTCGAGGACCTGCGCGGTCGAAGCGAGGCTCGGGCCGACGTGCGGCTCGAGCTCTGGCGCGGCCCAGTGTTCGAGGTCGACGCTGCCCCAGCGCTCGCGCAGCGACGCGAACTCGCCGGCCACCAGCGTCGTCAGGTACGCCGGATGAGCGGTGGTCATGCGCCAGCGCTCCGCCGCGCGGTCGCCGTCGAGCTCGACGCGGTCGACGAACTCCCCCGCCGCGAGCGAGCGCCATCCGCGCGGCATCACGACGCGCAGCTCGCTCGTGGCGCGCTCGGCGGGCGCGTCGAAGCACGGGAACCAGTACGACGAGTCCTCGCACTCCCCCTGGCTGTAGACCTGCGTCGGCACGCCGTCGCGCTTCCGCACGAACCACAGCCCGGCGCGCGGAACGCCGCGGTAGCGGACGGCGAAGCTCGCGAGCGCGCGCGGCGGGATCGGCGTCGACGGCTGGATGCGCAGGAGCTTCCCGTCGTGCTCGAAGCTCAGGCTCGCGCCGCCTTCGTCGAGCACCTCGAGCACTTCGAGGCCGTGGAGATCGAGCTCGACCGCTTCGAGCGGCTCGTCCAGCGCGAACAGGCGCACGCGGCACTGCGCCTCGATCGCGCGGGCCTGCGGCGTCAATTCGAGCTCGAGCGCGTAGTGGTCGACGTCGAACGGCGCGCGGCGCGGCGCGTGGGCCACGGGCGCTGCGAAGCGCGGGGTTCGGACCGGGAGCGGCGCGCAGGCCGCACCGAACGAACTGGCTGCGGCGAGCAGCGCGGCGCCGATCGAACGTTGGAGTCGCATGCAACCGCAGAGTCTACGCAGCACGCGCTCAACTTCCCCGCTCGCTCGCGGCTCGGCACAATGCGCGCGCCGTGGAGTTCTTGCTCGAGTGCATCGGCTTCCCGCCCGAAGTCGACGTCGACGCCCTGGTCGCCCTGGCGCGCACGCGCGGCGAACGCGCGCCGTTTCGCGGCCCCCACGGCGAGCACTTGCGGCTCGCGCTGGGCGGCGGGCTCGAGGTGCGCGCCGACCGCGAGGGCGAGAGCGATCCGTGGAGCGTGCACCCCTACTTCCAGTCCGAGCGGCGACTGCGCGTGGCGGTCGAAACCGTGCGGCGCGCATCGGATTCGCGCTACGACGCGTTGCTGGTCGGGTGGGCCAACCCCGGCGTCGCGGGTGAGCCCTCGAGCGAGCCCGGCGCGTTCCCGCTGAGCGCGCTCGTCACCGACGCGCGCCGCCTCCCGCGCTCGCTCGCGCGCGGCCACGTGCTGGCGCTCTCGCTCGCAGGCTTCGCGCTCGACGTCGAGCGCATCGGAGCGCGCGAAGTCGCGAGCGTCCGACGCGGACCGACGCGGCGCCTCGCGGACGGCGGCTGGGTGCAGCCGCTGGGAGGTCCGGACGATCCGGGCGGCTGCGTCGAGCTGGCGTTGTGCGTGGAACGCTTGGAGGAACGCACCAACCCGCTGACCGGCGCGCGCGTCACGTTGCTCGACATGCGCGCCGGAGAGCGCGGCTTGATCCTGTTCGCGAGCCCGTGGCAGCTCGAGGTCGACCAGCTCCGAGCTCCGCGGCCCGGCGATTGGATCCGCGGCGTGTTCCTGCTCACCGGCCGCATCACCGGCGGGCTGCGGCCCGTCGAAGAGCACGCCGGCGTGCGCTTCGGCTGAACGACCCGTCGAGGGCCGCGCGCGACGACGATTCCTCGCTCGCGCTCGATGGCCCGGCGTCAGCGCGCGAGTTCGATCGCGCGGAAGACCTTGCGCGCGGCGGTGCTCTTGACGCCGGCGCTGATGCGCAGCTCGACCGTGCGAGTGTCTGCGCCGTACTCCACGTCCACGTCGGCCGCGCCGCCGCCGAACGCGCGCGCGGCCGCCGTCAGCTCGCCGCGACGCAGCGACATGGCGCCGAAGAACTCCGCCGCATCGCGCTCGCTGTCCCACACAGTCGTCCAGCGCAGCACGCGCGCGTTCCCGGCGCCGAGCAGGATCACGCGGTCGCCATCCCAGCCCTTGGCGATCTCGTTGCCGAAGCGCACCCCCATCACCGCCATCGGGCCGCTGGACAGATCGAGCCCGCCGCGCTCGTCGCTCGGGCTCGCGACGATCGAGGCCGCGAACTCGCCCAGCGTGTCCTGGCGGAGCGACTGCCAACCTTCGGGCAGCTCGCGCAGCTCGAACGCGAGGCGCGTCGGCTCGTCGAGCTCCGCTTCGCTCCAGTACTTGGCCGAGTGCAGCACCTGTTCCGTCGAGCGCGGCGGCTTCGCGAAGGCGGCGGCGATGTCGGCGTTGGCGACCTTGGCGGTCTGGCCCGCGAGCCACGCGTCGTTGCGCGAGAGGAACGCCGCGCCCTGCAAGTAGGCGGCGAGAGTCGGCTTCCACAGCCACGCGGGCGCATCGGAGAGCGAGTCGAGCTGCAGCTTCTGCGACTCGTTCACCGCGCTCGTGTCGAGCGTGCCCATGTGCGCGAGCATCCAGCGGTTCATGACTCCCGTGCCCGAGCCCTCCACCACCGCGTGGAAGGCCATCACCGCGTCCGAGTCGCCGCCGAGCTTCGCCAGCGTGCCGTCGATGTCGTAGAGCTGATCGTCGAGCGCGTGCGCGAGTTCGTGCGCCATGACGATGCGCGCGAGGTCGCGCGGCGTGCTGTCCATCAGGCTGAACGAGTCGCTGTCGGGGTCGTAGAAGCCGGCCACCTGCGCCTCGAGGAAACGGAACTGCACCTCGAGCAGGTCCTGGTCGACCGGGAACACGCCCAGCAGCTTGGCCACATCGCCGTCCGCGCGCAGGAGCTCGGGCGAGGTGGACTTCTCGATGCGCTGCTTCATGTACGTCACGAGGTCTTCGCGCGACGCCAGACGCACCGCCACAGGTCCCTTGAAGCGCTCGCCGCGCAGCTCTTCGATCTGCGCCTGGATCTCGCGCGAGAGGCGCTCGAGTTCCGGAAGCGTCCACTGCTCCTGGGGCGCAGCGGCGGGAGCTTGGACCAGCGAGAGAGCGGCGAACGCGGCCAACGTGAGGTGGATCATGAGGCTCGGCAGGATAGCGCTGCGGCGTTGCGGCCCCTGCGCGCGACTGGCACGATCTCCCGCTCTCGTCCCGCAGGAACGCGCCCATGCAAACCGCCGCCGCACAAGCTCCGATCGCACCCGTGGACCTCGCCGCCGAGCGCGCCGAACTGGGGAGCGCACTGCACGAGGCCGTGCTGCGCGTGCTCGATTCGGGCAAGTACGTGCTCGGACCGGAGGTCGAAGCCTTCGAGCGCGCGTTCGCGGCGCACCACGGTGTCGCGCACGGCGTCGGACTCGCCACGGGCACCGATGCGCTCTGGCTGGGACTGCTGGCGCTCGGCGTGAAGCCCTGCGACAGCGTCGTGACGAGCCCGTTCACGTTCTTCGCCTCGGCGGCGTCGATCGCGCTGATCGGCGCGACGGTGCGGCTGGCGGACGTCGACTACGACACGGCGTTGCTCGATCCGGTCAAGGCCGAGGCCGCGATCGATGCTCGCACGACCGCGGTCCTGCCGGTGCATCTGTACGGACAGCTCGCCGACATGCGCGCGTTCCGCGCGCTGTGCGACAAGCGCAAGCTCGCGTTGCTCGAGGACGGCGCGCAAGCGCACGGCTCGACGCGCGACGGCTACGCCTGCGGTCAACTCGGCGACGCGGGCACGTTCTCGTTCTACGTCACGAAGAACCTGGGCGCGGCCGGCGAAGGCGGGATCGTGCTCACACAGCGCGCGGACGTCGCGCAGGCGCTGCGTCAACTGCGCGACCACGGCAGCCCCACCAAGTACGTGCACACGCGCATCGGCACGAACTCGCGGCTGCAGGCGCTCCAGGCCGCGATCCTCAACGTCAAGCTGCCGCACCTCGAGCGCTGGAACGCGCGCCGCCGCCAGCTCGCCGCGCGCTACGAGCGCAACTTCGCGGGACTCGACGCGGTGGCGCCGATGAAGCTCGCGCCCGGCGCGACGCACACCTACCACCAGTACACGGTCCGCATCCGCGGCGAACGCTCGCGCGAGCACGTGCTGGCCGAACTCGCCAAGCAGCAGATCTTCGCCGGAGTGCACTACCCGAGCCCGGTTCACCTGCAGGAGGCCGCGCGCGGCTGGGGCTACGGCCCGGGCGATTTCCCGAACGCCGAGCGCCTCGCGCGCGAAGTGCTGTGCCTGCCGGTGCACCCGTTCCTCTCCGACGCCGACGTCGACCGCGTGTCGCAGGCCGTGCGCGCCGCGGCGGGCGTGTAGCTCTCGCAGACGGAAACGATTTCCGTCCGGCAGCCCAGAGCGGGCGCGCAGGCCAAGTCCGAGTGGGTCCGCGCCCGATGTTGGGCGTAGTCGCGCGGCCTCCCCCGTCGCGCGGCGCTCCCCATGAGCCGCCCCGAGTTGTCCGAGCGCCTGCTCCTGCTCGCCGTGCGCAGCACGGTCGTGATGCCGCGCTGCGTGGCGACGCTGGATCTCGAGCGCGAGGAGAACCGCCTCGCGATCGTCGAGCACGGCGCGAGCGAGGCGGCGCTGCTCGCCGCGCCGCTCACGGACCTCGAAGGCTCGGCCAGCGTCGAGAAGCTCGCGCGCGTCGCCTGCCTGTGCCGTGTGCTCGACCGCACCGCGCTGCCGAACGGCGCCGTGCGAGTCGTGCTGCAGGGCCTGCGCCGCGTGCGCCTGCGCGACGTTGTGCTCGACGCGGGGCGCTTCACCGCGCGCACCGAGGCGCCGCCGACGCGCGAGTACGACCAGGCCTCGCTGACCCGGCGCGTCGAGCACGTGCTGGCGCTCGCCGAGGAGCTCACGCGCGCCGACGCGCGCTACTCGCCCGAGCTGAGCCGCATGCTCGCCAACGAATCCGACGCCGCAGGGCGGCTGTGCGACGTGGCGGCGGCTCGACTGCATCTGTCGTATCCCGATCGCGTGCGCCTGCTGCTCGAAGAGGACGTGTCCGAGCGTCTCGACGTGCTGAGCGAACTCGTGCAACGCGAGATCACGCGCGCAGAGTTGCTCGCGGGCGTGCACCACAAGCTCGACGAGCGCGCGCGGCGCGTGCTCCTGCGCGAGCAGTTGAGCGTGATCCAGAGCGAGCTCGGCGACGACGACCCGCTCGAGCACGCGCTGCGCGAGTTGCGCGAGCGCATCGAGGCCACGGACCTCTCCGCGGCGGCGCGGCGCGCGCTGTCGAGTGAGCTCGAGCACCTCGCGCGCAACCGCGCCGGCGCGAGCGAACTGGCGCGCAGCCGCGACTGGATCGAGTGGGCGCTCGAACTGCCGTGGACCAGCACGACGCGCGATCCCGACGGCGCAGAGCCCGACGACGAGCGCGTCGCGACGCAACTGGATCTCGCGCTCACCGGCCTGGACGAGGTCAAGGAGCGCGTGGGCGAGTTCCTCGCCGTGCGGCGACTGTCGGGAGCGGCGCGCGGCGGCGTGTTGTGCTTCGTGGGACCGCCAGGAGTCGGCAAGACCGCCATGGCGCGCGCGGTCGCGCTCGCGCTCGAACGCAAGCTGATCCACATCCACGTCGGCGGCGCGGCGGAGGTCGAGGAGCTCGAGGGCCGCTCGCGCACCCAACCGGATGGCGGACCCGGGCTGGTGCTCGCGGGGCTGGCGCGCGCGGGCGTGCGCAATCCCGTGATCCTGCTCGACGAGATCGACAAGGCGCACTGGGGCGGCTGGAACCGCCTCACGCGCACGCTGATGGCGCTCGTCGACCCCGAGCGCACCCCGGAGTTCGTCGACGCGTACCTGGGCGTGCCCTTCGACCTGTCCGAGTGCCTGTTCATCGTCACGGCCAACGAGATCGACGCGCTGCCGCTCGCGCTCGTCGACCGGCTCGAGGTGATCGACCTCGGCAGCTACACCGAGTCGGAGAAGCTCGCCATCGCGCGCGAGCACCTGATCGGCCACGCGCGCGAGAACGCCGGCCTCCTGCCGCACGACTTCCAGCTCACCAACGGCGCGCTGATCGCGATCCTGCGCAACTACGCGGTCGAACCGGGAGTGCGGCGATTGCAACGCACGCTGGACGCGCTGGCGCGCAAGGCCGCGGTGAGCGTGCTGCGCGAGCGGCGATCGCTGCGCGTCGACAAGGCGCAGCTCGCCGGACTGCTCGGCCCGCCGCTGAGCGATCCGTTCGTGCACCATCGCGAAGCGCGCGTCGGCGTCGTGCTCGGGCTGGCGTGGACGAACGTCGGGGGCGCGCTGCTGCCGATCGAAACGCTCGTCACGCCCGGCGCCGGACGGACGACGTTGACGGGCTCGCTGGGTGAAGTGATGCGCGAGTCCGTGCAGACCGCGCTGTCGTGGGTGCGCATGCGCTTGCCGGCCTTCTCCATCGCGCCCAACGCGCTCGAAGCCCTCGACATCCACATCCACTTCCCGTCGGCGGCGACGCCCAAGGACGGTCCCTCGGCGGGCGTGGCGATCGCGGTCTCGCTGGTCAGCGTCATCACCGGCGTCCCGGTGCGTCACGACGTCGCCATCACCGGCGAGATGTCGTTGCACGGCGTCGTGCTCCCCGTGGGCGGACTGCGCGAGAAGTTGCTCGCCGCGCTGCGTTCGGGACTGCGCACGGTGATCGTGCCTGCGCGCAACAGTGAGGACGTGCTCCAGCTCCCGCGCGAAGTCCGCCAGCGGCTCGAGATCCGCCTGGTCGACGACGTGAGTCAGGTGTTCGCCTGGGCGCTGGCCAACACGCCCAGTTCGCCGTCCATCGCGGCCAACGCGGCGCCCGCCAGCAGCGAACGCCCCGCTCCGCCGCGCCGAGCTCCCCGCGGAAAGCGCCGAGCATGAGCAGCTTCTCATCGCCGTTCGCGACGCTCACCGCAGTCCAAACGAGCGCGAGCCGCCGCCAAGTGCTCATCGGGGCTTGCGACTCGCCCCTCGCAGGTCGATGCTTACGAGCCCTCAGGCGCCCATGAATTCTCGCTGGATCAGACTGACCGCCTTGATCGCCGTGGCCGTTTGGGCGCTCGCGCCCGATGCCGAGGCGCAGCGCGGCCGAGGCGGGCGCCGCGGTGGGCGTGGAGGCGGAAGTCGGGCCGGTCGAGCCGTCGGCAAGCAACGCTCCACTCCGACTCCGGCGCCCGCGCCGACGCGACCGACGCCGACCATTCCGCTCACCGCGCCGAAGAGCGGGCAGCTCAAGAACGCCGAAGATCAGTTCCGCGCGATGCTCGCGAGGATCGACCGCGCCATCGCCGAATCGGAGCGGCGCTCCCAGGCCGGTGAGTCGAACGGTGAGCCGCTCGGCCAGGCGCTGCCCAGCGACGTCGAGCGCGGCACGCTCGAGTGGCGCGCGCTGCAGCGTCCGGTGTTCATGACGGCCGACTACGACCACAACGGCTGGCTGTCGTTCCGCGAGGCGCGCGCCTCGCTGGGCTTCGAGCGCGCCGAGTTCGCGCTGTACGACAAGGATCGCGACGCGCGCATCTCGCTGCGCGAGTTCGGCGTGCGCTACGACGAGATCGTGGCGCAGACGGGCGCCTTCCGCGTGCCGATCCCCGACGAAGACGGCGTCGGCGCGAAGAGCGCGTCGCCGGCGGCGCTGCGCAACGAGTTCGACGCCAACGACGACGGCGCGCTGGATGCCCAGGAGCTCGGCCGCCTGATGGCGCGCTGGAACCGCCCCGACCTGTCGCCCGACAGCATCCTCGACAAGCTGGACCTGGACGGCGACTCCAAGCTCGGCCACGCCGAGCTGGCCACGCTCTCGCATCTCTCGGAGGCCTCGCTGCTGTCCGCGAGCGACGGCTCCAGCGGCCGCCGCGCCGCCGACGTCGTGGAGCTGTTCGGCGCGCGCAGCCCGCGCGACACCGGCCCCGGCGCCGCGCGCGCGCCCGAGCGGGTCGTCGGTCCGGTTCCGCACTTCGTGCGCCTGGACCTCGACCGCAATGGGTTCGTGACCCTGGCGGAGTTGCTCGCGCTGCAAGACGGCTCGAGCATCTACACGCGGCCCAACGCGGTCCTCGCGGCGCTGGATTTGGACGGCGACGGTCAGCTCTCGGCCCGCGAATTCGCGTCGGGCTTCTCCGCCGCCAGCAGCGGCGCCCAGCCGCGCTCCCGCTGATCCGCGGCGCGCCTGAAGCGCCCCCGCCGCGCCCTCGTGGCACCCTCGCCGCGCCACCGCCGCGCGAGCGCCACTCCTCCGCGGCGCCGTCCTCGCAGCTTCCGCGGCCGTAGCGCGACGGATATTTGAAAAATCTGAAATCGGTCGGCATTCTGAACCGACTCGCGAGCGACCGTCCCGCCGCGAGATCGCCGCCCGCCATGCCCGAGTCCACGCCCGCACCGCTCTCCCCGCGCCCCGCCGCCAGGATCGAAGGGCTCGAGGATGCGCTCGCGCAGCAGCTCCCGCAGTTCGAGCTGTTCTTCAAGACCATCGGCTTCAAACGCGTTCACGGCCGCATCTGGGGCCTGCTCGTGCTGATGAACCGGCGCTTGACGGCCAAGGAGATCAGCGAGTCGCTGCACCTCTCGCAGGGCGCGACCAGCACAGCGCTGCACGAGCTCACCGAGTGGGGCGCGATCACCTCCGAGTTCGACGCCGAGCGGCGCTGCCACTTGCACGGCCCGGTCTCGAACACGCTCGCCATCGCGGCCACGGTGATCCGCCGCCGCGAGCAGGTCGTGTTCCAGCAGTTCAAGGTCGCCTCGCAGCGCATGCTCGCCTACGTGCAGGAGCAACACGGCGAGCGCGACCCGCGCGTGCTCACGCTGCGCTCGATCATCTCGACCTGCGAGATCGCCGAAGCCGTGATGCAACTGGTCGTGGGCGCGGTGGCCAACGCGCTCGACGACAGCGAGAGCCTGCTCTACAAGGCCGTCACCGCCGCGCTGAAGGTCGGCGTCGTGATGCCCGGTCGCGTGCTGCTCGGCAAGAACGCGCTCAGCGGCCTGAACTCAGCCATCGCGCACGCCACCCCGCTGCTCTCCAGCGGTGAGAACGGCGGCGCCAAGCCGCGCAAGCGGCGCAAGTCCGCCTCGGACAAGGTCGCGCGCCGTGCGTGAGCGCATCCGACGTTTCGCGCCGGGCGGACCGCAGCTCCCGCGCGTGGTGATCACGGGCGTCGGGCTCACCAGCCCCAACGGCGACGACCTCGCGTCCTATCGCGCGAACCTGTTGAGCGGCGTCTCGGGCGTCGTCGACTACTCGATCCGGCACGTCGGCGAGACGCTCGCCGGCGTGTGCAACTTCGATCCCCTGCGCTACCAGAAGCGCAAGGAAGCGCGCCGCGGCACGCGCGCGGGCGCGATCTCGATCTACTGCGCGCATGAAGCGCTGAAGGACGCGGGGCTCGCCCTCGAAGGCGCGCGCATCGGCGGACGGGCGCGCGACCGCGTCGGCGTGTACATCGGCATCACCGAGCACGGCAACGTCGAGACCGAGAACCAGATCCACGAGGTGGCGCAGTACGGCTTCGACCTCTCGTTCTGGTCGCACCACCACAACCCGCGCACGGTCGCCAACAACCCGGCCGGCGAAGCGACGCTCAACCTCGGCATCACCGGGCCGGGGTATTGCCTGGGCGGCGCGTGCGCCGCGGGCAACCTGGGCCTGATCCACGGGCTCCAGATGCTGCAACTGGGCATCGTCGATCTCGCGCTCGCGGGCGGCGTGTCCGAGTCGATCCACACCTTCGGGATCTTCGCGAGCTTCCGCGCCCAGGGTGCGCTGGCCAAGCACGACGAGCCCGCGCGCGCATCGCGGCCCTTCGACAAGGCCCGCAACGGAATCGTGGTCAGCGAAGGCGGCGCGTTGTTCACGCTCGAGCGCCTCGACGATGCGCTGGCGCGCGGCGCTCGCATCTACGGCGAGGTCGCGGGCTACTACGTCAACTCGGACGCCAGCGACTTCGTGCTGCCCAGTTCGGATGGGCAAGAGGCCTGCATGCGCGGCGCGCTCGCGAGCGCGGACCTCGCGCCGGAGGCCATCGACATCCTCAACACGCACGCCACGAGCACGCCCCAGGGCGATGAAGTCGAGTGCGAAGCGATCCGGCGCGTGTTCGGCGCGAGCCCCTCGACCTACGTCAACAACACCAAGAGCTTCATCGGCCACGCCATGGGCGCGGCCGGCGCGCTCGAGCTGGCTGGAAACCTCCCGAGCTTCGACGACGGCCTCGTGCACCCGACCATCAACGTCGAGGAGCTCGACCCGGCCTGTGAAGTCGCGAACCTCGTCCTGAACGAACCCGTGCGGCCCGCGCGCATCGAGCGCGTGCTGAACATGTCCTTCGGCATGCTCGGCATCAACTCAGCGGTGGTCGTCGAACGCTACCGCAACTGATTACGAAGAAACTCCGCCGCCCGCTCCCGTCACGAGCGGCGCACCCCCCGACCATGAGCAACGAAGAAGTCGTCATCGCCGTCAAGGACATCATCGCCACCATCGCCCCCGACGAGGACCTCTCGAGCCTCGCGCTCGACGTGCGTCTGCGCGATCAGATCGAGCTCGACTCGATGGACTTCCTCGACATCGTGATGGAGCTGCGCAAGCGCTACGGCGTGC